>DASVRN010000189.1:0-42198 GCA_036388595.1 Chloroflexia bacterium | reverse complement strand
TTTCACGTTTCAGAGCCACGTTTTAGCCTCCGTTCCACCGCCTCCCGGCCCGCGATGGCCGAGGTGCCGTGGCCTTCTATGGCGCAGGCGGCGGCGGCGTGGGCGAAGCGGGCGGCTTCTGTGGGGTCTTGGGTTTCGGCGTACCGGACGAAGAAGGACGCGGCGAATACATCCCCGGCCCCGGTGAGGTCCACTACACGTGCGGTCGCGGCTGGCGCTTCCGTGAGGGTGCCTTGGTCGTAAACGTAGGCCGGTTCGACGCCCTGCGTGACAACCGTGATTTGCGCCAGGTTGGCATAGAAGGAAAGCAGCCTGGGACTATAACCGAGGTCCTCTATGCTGAGCACGAGCACCGCGCTTTCCGGCAGGTGTATGAGGGCCGGGGGCACCGGAGCGGCCGAGTGGGTGACGCGGCCCTGCTCGTCCCACGAGCGCATCCAGCCCTGGGGCGTAACCCCCATGAGCCGTCCTGGAGCGAGTTGCCCTGCCAGGTCGGAGGGAAGTTCCTGCGCGATAGGGCCGAGGTGCACGATTGGGGCGGCCCGCCATTCCTCCGGCACATCTTCGACGCTGAGTTGCCTCGCCTGCCCACCTATTACCTGCACCCGGCGGCCTGCCTCGTCGTAGGTGTTGCTGAAGGTGGTAGTGTTAGGCGAGGGCACCATCCGCACCCACACACCCGCTTCTCTCAGGGGAGCGAGCAGTCCTTCGTCCTCCGGCGCGCACGATGTGACCACCGCCGCCTGCACTCCCAGCTTCTGAGCGGCCAGAGCCGAGTAGGTGACGGTACCCCCGGCAGTGACGCCCCTGCCGCCCGGCAGCACGTCCTTGGCGACGTGGCCTATCACCAGGTAATCGGGGCGCATGCGGACATGGTCGTCACTCACAAGTTTGCCTCGCGTTGCACCATGAAGCCTCTAACTTCAAAGAGCAAAAAGGGGCAGCGTCTTGCTGCCCCTCTCACAAGTCCCACCTGCCTTACTTCGGCAGCACCACCACGCGGCGGTCCGGCTCCAGGCCCGAGGACTCGGTCGTCACGCTTGGGTGGTCGGCCAGCGTCATATGGATGATACGACGCTCAGCAGGGGACATCGCTTCTAGCGGGATGGCCTGGCCTCGCGTCTCCACCTGCTCAGCGGTGCGCCGGGCCAGGTTGATGAGCGAGTGCTTGCGGCGCAGCCTGTAGCCTTCCACGTCCACCGTGATGCGCGCCCAGTTGTCGGTTTGGCGACTCAGGACGAGGTTCACCAGGAACTGTATCGCGTCCAACGTCTCGCCGCGCCGCCCTACAAGCGTGTTCTGGTCGCGCTCGTTGAGGTCCACCACGTTGAGCACCACCGAGTCCTCGTCCTCGGCAAAGGCGGCGTCACCCTCCTCGGCGGGCATGCGGCGCACCAGGCGGCCCCTGATCTTCATACCCAGCAGGATGGTCTGCAACACCTCCGCAGCCAGGGGTGCGACGTTGGCCTTCGCGGTCTCCGCATCGCCCTCGGACAACGCCTCCATCTGCAACGAGCTATCAATCTCGATTTCGCCGGGCACGTCGGGGTCGTACTGAGGCTCGGTGCGGTAGCGGCCGCCTTCAGGGCGTCCATACCCCCTGTTCATGCCGCCACCCAAGCCCGTCCCGCCGCGGTCAGGTCTGCCGCCCCGGTCCGCAGGGCCACGACCCCCACTCCCAGTCAGGCGCTCCCTGCCCCCGTAGCCTTGGCCCGGTGGGCGGTCGGGGCGTGGTGCCCGGTCCCTGTCCCTGTCGGGCACATCAGCCCGGTTGCCAGGTTCGGGATGCTCGACGGGCCTCTCGTCCAGGGGCCTGCGCCCCCTGGGGGACACTTCTTCTTGCAACGAAGCCCCCGGCAGGTCGGGAGCGGTTACCCTTACAAGGACCTCGTCTCCTCCGGGATCGGTCGCGAGCACCTCGACCTTTACCTGGTCTCGCGTGCGTCCCAGTTGCTCGAGGGCCAGTCTGACTGCTTCGTCAACGCTGCGCGCCTGTATATCAACCTGTCGCAAACTCTTCTCCTCCCTCTCGGTAAGTGCCGAGTTCTGAGTACCGAGTTCCGAGTAGATAGTCCTCACTCGGAACTCGGTACTCAGAACTCGATACTCGGTTACCTCTTGTTTTTCCTCTTGCGTGGGAGCTGGGCCGGAGCTGATGCGCCGTTGCCGGATGTGGCGGCCCCCGCAATGTCCTCCTCAAGGTCCACGTCCGAAGCGTATTTGGCCGCGCCCCCGGGTGTTTCACCGTTCTCAGCCTGGGCGCTGCCGTACACGCTGCCACGGCCCTTCGACTTCTGTTCCCCCCCGGAGCCGTTCCCTATCGCGTCACGCCCGGCGTTCCCACCGCGCAAGACCGAGGTGGTCCGCCTGGTGGGTTCGCCTCCATTGGCGCTGGTGCTCCTGCCTGCTCCGTTGCCGGTGGGCCGTGTGGCCGCGCCTCTGGGGCTATCTTCGAGTGCGGTGGTGACCTCCGCGCCTCGCGCGCCCTGTGCCGCTTTCTGAGCTTCCTGCGCCTCCAGCGCCCTCTCCATCATCTTAGCCATCATCCCCTTCTTGACGGGGCGTGCCGGAGCGCCTCCCTCAGTTTCGCTGCGGGGGCGGATGGGTGTGGGCGGCTCGATGGGCTTGCGGGGCAGCCAGCCGAGGCCGGGCAGGTCGGGCAGGGTGCCGAAGCCGGTAATGAAATACTGCTGCACCGCGCCGAAGATGCTGGAGAAGGCCCAGTAGATGACCGTGCCCGCCGGGAAGCCCCACGAGATGAAGACGATGTAGATCGGCATGAACTGCATCATGTTGTGCATCATGCGGGTCTGCGGGTCGAGCGGCTGGTTGGGGTCGCGCACCGGCATAGCCATGCGGCTCTGGATGAACTGGAAGGCACCGGAGAGCACGGGCCAGATGTGCAGGGGGTCTTCACGGGCGAGGTTGGGCACCCACAGGAAGGCCTGTCCGAAGTTGGCGGCGGTGTCCACCCAGCCGGGGTTCCAGAGGATGAGCCGCAGTTGCTCCAAGTGGGCGGCGGTGGCCTTGGTAATATCGGCTTCGCTGCCCGTGAACGTGGGCAGCACGAACGTCAGCGCGCTGTAGAGGCCGATGAAGATCGGGAGCTGTATGAGCATCGGGAAGCAGCTTGCCGCCGGGTTGATGCCATACTCGGCGTATATCTTCATCAGCTCTTCTTGCTGCTTCGCCCGGTCCTTGCCGTGCTTCTTCTGGACTTCCTTGATGAGCGGCTGAATCTGTTGCATGTTGCGCGACGACTTGAGCGCCTTCATAGTGAGCGGCACCGTCAGCAGCCTCATCAGCAGCGTAAAGAGGATGATGGATATACCCGCGTTCGGCACCACAGAGTTAATCGCTACCAGGATATTGAGCAGCAGGTGCCAGAACGAGTTCCACAAGAAGCCGAATATTTCCAAGACGATCTCCGGATTTTAGATTTTGGATTTTAGATTGGCTTGGAATTCCTTTGAATCCAAAATCCAAAATCTAAAATCCAAAATCGGTTACTTCACTGGGTCGAAGCCGCCGTCGTTCCAGGGGTTGCAGCGCATGATGCGCCAGGTAGCCATCGCGCCACCCTTGATGACGCCGTACTTCTCAATCGCTTCGTAGCCGTAGTGCGAGCAGCTAGGATAAAAGCGGCAGGTGTTCGGCGGCAGCCCCAGGGAGATGGTGCGCTGGTAGAGGCGTATGAGCCACAAAAGGGGCTGTCTCGGCAGCTTCCCAAGTTTCGCGATGCTCATGTATGTGCCTATTTCCTCGTTTGCTGTGCGTCCGATGCGGGCAGTACGTCCGCAGGCCGGGCGTTATCTATCGGGTTGGGCGCGAGGCCCTCCTGTGAGGCTGCTTCGCCCGTGTTACCTATTATACGCGATTGTGCCCCGCTGGTTTCGGCCGGTAGCGCTAGCAACTTGCCTCTCAGGAGCAAGTCGTCTAGCTCCTTAGCCACCACGCCCAGCTTCACCTCAATGATGGGAGCGCGGGCGATCAATACCAGGTCCATGCCGGGCTTGATGCGCGGCAGCCTTGCCCTGAGCGCCTCACGGAGCAATCGCCGTGCCCTGTTGCGCTCGACCGCTCCCCCTACCTTCTTGCCTGCTATGAAGCCACAGCGCACCGCGTCCTGCCCGTTGGTAGCGGCGTTCAGCACCATGAGCCTGCTAGACCAGGTGCGCCCCTCCCGCCTCACTCGCTCGAACTGCCCGCTACGCTTGAGTGTCTCCACCTTAAGGACTGAGGACTGAGGACTGAGGACTGAGTAATTAACCGCTCAGTCCTCAGTCCTCAGTCCTCATCACTCTCTACTTTACGCCTTTAGGCTGGTCGCTGATTGTCAGCCGCCAGCGGCCCTTGGCGCGACGAGACGCGATTACGCGGCGGCCGCTCTTGGTGCGCATGCGGGCAAGGAAGCCGTGCTCGCGCTTGCGGGGGATGCGCTTGGGTTGGTATGTACGCTTGACCATCCTGTCGTGTTTCTCCTATTTTTGAACTGCCGCCGTAAGACGGCACAATACGCCATGATAAAATGTACTTCGCCATTATACGTGATGCTCATAGGCGTGTCAAACAAAGTAGCCCCTGCTACAAGGCTGTGTCAAAGCAGAAATATACCACTTGCGGCGACCCAACACCCCTCTGTCATCCTGAACGCAGTGAAGGATCTAAGATGCTTCTCTTGTCGCTGCGGTGAACCCTCAGTACCACAGCCCAACGCGTTCAACAGCACCCCTACTCACCTTCTTGAGATCCTTCACTGCGTTCAGGATGACAGGGGCACTCTTGGGTGCTGCTGTCGTACTTTGACACAGAAGAGTACGACCACTTCTCGGCTCCCTTTTGCTCCCGTTGGTCTGCCACGGCCTTTGGTGTGTAGTCTATAATGTTGCTGTTGGAAGAACGCTCGCTTCCCGCGCAACTTCCACGCTACGCCCCCGGCCCTGGACACAAAAGGAGCATGCACCATGTCCGAGCAATTTATGAGCGACTTGCCCGCGCCACCCTTTCCGGAGGGGCTTGACTGGATACACACGGGCGGCAAGGCGCTGCGGCTGGAGGACCTGCGCGGCAAGCTGGTGCTGCTCGATTTTATGACATATGGGTGAATCAACTGCGTGCACATCCTGTCTGCCGTGCGCAGGCTAGAGGAAGAGTACTCGGACGTACTGGTGGCTATAGGCGTGCATTCCGGCAAGTTCATAGCCGAGCGCGTCACCGACAACATACGCACCGCCACCCGGCGACTGCACATCCACCACCCCGTGGTAAACGACCGGCATTTCCGCACCTGGCGCGCCTATAACGTATCGGCCTGGCCCACCGTCATGCTGGTCAGCCCCGATGGCAAGATTATCGGCATGCACGCGGGCGAGTTCAGCTTCGAGGACTTCGACAGGGTGATTTACGCCCTGGAGCAGGTGTACGACCAGGCCGGTATGCTCGACCGCAGCCCCCTCAAGTTCCCCCTCGACCCGGAGCCGCATGTCAACTCTCCCCTGCGCTTCCCCGGCAAGGTGCTGGCGGACCCCCAGGCCAATCGCCTCTTCATAGCGGATACGGGCAACAATCGCGTGCTGGTGGCGCGGGTAACGGGCGACGGCGAGGCCAGGGTGGTGCAGACCATCGGCAGCGGCGAGGCGGCCATGCGGGATGGCACCTTCTCCGAGGCCGCGCTCTACGCCCCCGAAGGCATGGCCCTCCACGGCAACACTCTCTACATCGCAGACACCGAAAATCACTCCATACGGGCGGCGCGCCTTGACACGGGCACTCTTGAGACCGTGGCGGGCACGGGCGAGCAGGGTTACACGCGCAGTGGCGGCGTGGGCACGTCCGCCGCACTCAACTCGCCCTGGGACCTGCTGGTGAGGGACAACTGGCTGTACGTCGCCATGGCGGGCACGCACCAGCTATGGCGCATGGACCTGCAAAGCCGCGAGGTGCGCCCCTTCGTGGGCAGCGGGCGCGAGAACATAGACGACGGGCCGAACCCCCGCGCTACCCTGGCCCAGCCGAGCGGCCTCACCACGGACGGCCAGCGCCTCTACTTCGCCGACAGCGAGTCGAGCGCCCTGCGCGCCGCCGACTTCGCCCCCAACGGCCATACGCAGACGCTGCTCGGTGAGGGCCTGTTCGAGTTCGGTGACAAAGACGGCCAAAGCTTATCCGTGCGCCTGCAACACAACCTCGGCGTGAGCTACCACGGCGGCAAGATTTACATCGCCGACACCTACAACAACAAGGTCAAGACCTACGACCTGGCGACCAAGGAGTGCCACACCAGCCTCGGCTCGGGGAACAAGGCCGACCTGTACGAGCCTGGTGGTCTAAGCGTGTGGGCGGGTGAGGGTGAGAGCAGGTTGTACGTGGCCGACACCAACAACCATAGGGTGCTGCAATCAGCCATAGACGAGGCTGGCAATCTCTTGCCGCCGGTCCCGCTCAATATTACCTTCACATAACCAGCACCAGAAGCAGGGGAGCTATCAAATGCAACATCTCTTGATTGATAACGTCCGGGTATGGGATGGCACAGGCGAGGCTACGCAAGCCGGGCAAGCCGTCGAAGTGCGCGACGGCCACATCACCTGGGTGGGGCCTGCGTCTGATTGGCCCGGACTTCGCTCTACAGTCTCGGTCGTAGACGGGCGCGCGCGTACCCTGCTGCCCGGCTTGATAGACTGCCACGTCCACTACACCAGCCCCGGCGGCCCCGAGTGGATCGAGCGTTTCACCGACCCTCCCGCCGAGGTTACCCTGCGAGCTATTGACCTGGCCGGGGCGAGTCTGCGCAGTGGAGTAACCACCGCCCGCGATGTTGGCGCGCCCGACGACCTGAACGTCAAGCTGGCGCGGGCCGCCGCGACCGGGGCTTTCCCCTCGCCACATATACACGCCGCAGGTACCTGGATAGCCCATGAAGGGACGTACGTGTCCTTCGCCCGCCACTTCGGCAACGCAGGCGAGCTACGGGAAGCTATAGCCGCCGAAATCGAGGCAGGGGTCGATCTCATCAAGGTGGCCCTGGCCCCCTGGAACGAGGGCAAGCGTCCTGAAGGTGCGCCCGCCGTGCCTTTCGACGCGGACCTGCTGGCTGTCGCGGTGGAGGCGGCTCACGCTGCCGGGTTGAGCATAGCCTGCCACGCCAACGACCCGGAGAGTTGCAAGCTGGCTGCGAGGTCGGGCGTCGATTCGCTGGAGCACGGCATGATGCTCGATGACGACGACCTGGCAGCCATGTCGAGCAACGGCACGGTGCTGGTACCCACGCTCTCGGTATGGGACGCCTGGATGTTTTACAGCCAGGAAGTAGGCTGGCCCCCGGCTCGGCAGATCCGTGCCGAAGCGCTGCGGGAGAGTTCGCGGGCGGCGGTGTCGGGGGCGGCAAAAGCAGGGGTGCCGGTGGCGCTGGGCACCGACGCGGGCGGCGGCTCGGTACGGCACGGGCGCGTCGCACGCGAAGTTGAGCTAATGATAGAGTGCGGCCTCACTCCGTACCAGGCTTTGCAGTCCGGCACCGGCGTGGCCGCTCGCCTGCTTGGCCTGCCGGACCGGGGCAGCATAGCGGTGGGGCAGGTGGCCGATATGGTGCTGTTCGACGCCAACCCACTCGATGACCCGGCGGCGTTGCGGCTGGTGGCCGCCGTGTTCCAGCATGGCAGGCGGGTTGCTTAAGCGCAAGTGAGATCTCACTCTTGGGGTTATGCATGGACAACTCCTTCAACGGCCTGGGTATGCACCTGGGGAATCTCTCCAGGCTATCGAACGCGCAAACACGCTCCATCAGCGCCGAGAACTTTACCGGGGCAAAGGGCCAGGGCGGCAGAGCCACCGAAGGCACGGGTGCCATGCCCGCTCGCGACCTGGGCGTGGGCTGGAAGGTCTCACCGAGCATCAAGATAGCGCCCCGGTCGGTGGCGACCCTCGCTGATATACAGGGTTCCGGGGCTATCCAGCACATCTGGATTACCACCCATACGAGCCACTGGCGGCGATTGGTCCTGCGGTGCTACTGGGATGGAGACGAGCGGCCCGCGGTGGAGGTGCCCCTGGGCGACTTCTTCTGCAACGGCTGGTGCGAGTACAGTCACGTAAGCTCGCTGCCCGTAGCCGCCAACCCACACGGGGGTTTTAACAGCTACTGGGAGATGCCCTTTCGCCAGAACGCAAGAATAACGGTCGAAAGCCTCTCCGGCGAGGAGATAACCCTCTATTACCAAATCGACTACACCCTCACCGAGGTGCCGGACCATCTGGCATATTTCCACGCCCAGTGGCGGCGCAGCAACCCGCTGCCATACGGGCAGGTGCACACCATCCTCGACGCCATCGAAGGTAGCGGCCACTACGTCGGCACTTACCTGGCGTGGGGTGTGAACAACTCCGGCTGGTGGGGCGAGGGAGAGATCAAGTTCTACCTCGACGGCGACGACGAGTACCCCACCATTTGCGGCACCGGCACGGAAGACTACTTCGGAGGGGCCTGGAACTTCGAGGTACCGGGGCAGGGCTATACCACTTTCACGACACCTTTCCTCGGCTTGAACCAGGTATTGCGTCCCGACGGTCTCTACCGCAGCCAGCAGCGGTTCGGCATGTACCGATGGCACGTAATGGACCCTATCCGCTTCCAGTCCGACATACGCGTGACAATCCAGGCGCTCGGCTGGCGCTCCGACGGCCGCTACCTGCCCTTGCAAGACGATATCGCCTCCACCGCCTTCTGGTACCAGCAGCAGACTTCCTCTCCCAGGCCCGCCCTGCCGGAAGCCGACCGGCTAGAAGTCATTTAGCGTAGCAGCTAATCTTGTCGGTGAAATGATATAATGCCTCTCCATGCATCTCCCCACATACGCCCAGGAGGCAGTATTGAGCGTCTTTACCCCGGCTGAAATCGAGTACTTGGGCAGCCAGCGACTGTGCAGGCTGGCTACCGTAGGCAGCAACGGACAGCCTCATGTGGTGCCCGTACGCTTCAACTACAATGCCGAACATGACGTTATAGAGCTTGGCGGTAGCAATCTCGGCAAGAGCAAGAAGTTCCGCGACGTGCTTGCCAACCCACTCGTCGCCCTGGTGGTGGACGACCTCACGCCGTCTCCCGTAAAGCCGAGGGGCATAGAGGTGCGCGGGCGAGCGGAGGCCATCCTCACAGGGGGCGACCTCATACGGCCCGGTGCCGACCCTGAGTACATACGCGTCACGCCCACCTTTATTGCAGCCTGGGGCATCGACGGCGATCCCTACAAGCCTGCCGGTCGCAAGGCCCAGGAGGTGTCGCCGGGGCAGGTGCAGCCTACGGAAGGAGCTTCCTAGCATGAGGGCCGTCCGGCTGGTCGAGGTTCGCGGCCCTTTGCAGGCGCAGGACATCCCCGTGCCCACTATCACGGACAGCGAGGTGCTCATCCGCGTTCGGGCGGCGGGCATCTGCCACTCCGACGTGCATTACCGCGCCGGTACTTCGCCCGTGCAGCCATTACCCAGAACGCTGGGGCACGAAGTCGCGGGCGTGGTGGAGCAGGTGGGCGAGCGAGTCACCACCGTCAAGGCAGGCGACCGTGTGTGCGTGCACTACGTGCTGAGTTGCGGCCAGTGCCAGTATTGCAACGCCGGGCACGAGCAGTTCTGCGTGCGCTACAAGATGGTGGGCCGCCACGCCGACGGCGGCTATGCCGAATACATCGCGGTGCCGGAGCGCAACGCCGTCCCCCTGCCCGATGAAGTGCCCTTCGAGCACGGCGCGGTCCTGATGTGCTCCTCCGCCACTTCGTTCCACGCCCTGCGCAAGTCGAGGCTGCGCGCCGGGGAGACGGTGGCCGTCTTTGGCGTGGGCGGGCTTGGTATCTCTGCCGTGCAACTTGCTTTCGCCTTTGGGGCCCTGGAGGTGTACGCTGTAGACATCAACCCGGACAAGCTAAGCCTAGCCGAGAAATATGGTGCAACGCCTGTGAACGCGGCCTCAACCGACCCGGCAGCGGAAATCCGAAGGCTCACCGGAGGCAGGGGCGTGGATGTTGCCCTGGAACTTATCGGGCTTCCACGGACCATGCAACAGGCGGTGCAGTCCCTGGCATTCCTGGGGCGGGCGGTAGTAGCCGGTATCAGCAAGGAGCCGCTTGAGGTCGATACTTACAACGACCTGCTTGGCAAGGAGGCCGAAATCATAGGCACGAACGACCACCTGCTGAACGAGTTGCCCCTGTTGCTGGAATTGGCACGGCGCGGCAAGCTCGACCTGTCGGAGGCAGTCACGCGCACCGTGCCCCTGGCTGCCGGAGCCATCAACCAGGTGCTGGACAACCTGGAGCACTTTCGCAGCGACGTTCGCACCGTGATAGTGCCCTGACCAGGTTAAGCGAACAGCATGGACCGCAAAATGCATAGAAGCTATCCCATAAATCGGGACTCCATGAACAGCACATCAGCTCGCCCTTGTCATTTCGAACGGAGTGAGAAATCTCGTCCCTCACCACCCAAGTACCACCTTTCCTTCAGTCACTCTGCACCGTAAGAAAGAGGAACCGTAGTGCTAAGGGACGAGATTTCTCACTCCGTTCGAAATGACAAAGGGGGACTCTGGTGCTCATGTTCCATACTGTTGTTATTGAGATAGCTTCTAATTCATAGTAGGACGCCTGGTGCCGGGGGATTGCCTCGCGCCGGACCATTCCCGGAGGTAGGTACGCATGTGTTACGACGATAAGGCCCGCCCGCCTATGCCGCCCACGACCGCAGGCCAGGCGCGGACCGAGGACCTGGTACTGACTACAGCCGACGGCAACAGCTTCGCGGCCTTTCTAGCCGAACCATCTGACCCTAACGGCGCGCAGATCGTTATCTATCCCGACGTTCGCGGCCTGCACGGCTTCTACAAGGATCTCGCCCAGCGCTTCGCGGAGACAGGGGTGAGGGCGCTGGCTATCGACTACTTTGGACGCACCGCTGGGCTGACCGCGCGTGACGACTCGTTCGAGTTTATGCCTCACGTCCAGCAACTGACCATCCCGACCTTCTTCCAGGACGTACGGGCGGCCCTCGATTACTTGGAGCAGGGGCATGCTGCCGGCCGGGCCACCTTCGTGGTCGGCTTCTGCATGGGCGGCAGCCTGGTCCTTTTGAGCGCCACCCAGGACTTCAACCTGGCCGGCGGCATAGCCTTTTACGCAGGCATGACGCGGGACTTCGGCGGTTATGGCACGGCCCTTCAGCACGCAGACCAGGTGAAATACCCAGTGCTCGGACTGTTTGGAGGTGCCGACGCGGGCATCCCGGTTGCGCAGGTAGAGGAACTTGACGCGCGGCTCGACCAGAGCAGGACGCCTCATGAGCTCGTGGTCTACCCCGATGCGCCCCACAGCTTCTTCGACCGCAAGGCTACTGACTATGCCGAGGCGTCGGCGGATGCCTGGCGTCGGATGCTATTGTTCATCGAAACGTTCGGCCAGCCGTGAGGTTGAGCATAGGAGACGCAAGTGCCCTCAGATACAGACAACATGCTACACGACCTGCTTGAGGAGTTGGCGGGGTACGTCACGAATATGTACGTCCCGGCCTACGAGGAGAGGATGCGCTTCCTCTTCCCGCAGATACGGGCGCTTGGGCAGGACAGCGAGCTGGTCCAGCAGATGGCGGAAAGCGCCGAGGAGTACATGGAGCACGCGGTGAGCTTTTACCAGCGTCGCACCGAGCTTGGCGTAAGCACCGTGGAGGACGAGGCGGACCGCGACCCGGAGCTACTGGAGCTTGCGCGGGCCAAGATGGAGGCGACCCGCCGCTGGAGCCAGCTCTGGCAGCAGTACCTCGAAGCCCACCCCACCGATAAGTGGTAGCTGCATAGACCATGGCAGACCGCCGGGCAAACTGGTGCAACGCCGAGTGGTGGGAGGACCGGATTCGCTCCGCTATCACCACCAGAGACCCGGTCCTCTGCAACCTCCGCATCACCCTGGCCCATCACGAGCTCTCTATGCCGTTGCGGCACTTGCTGGGCGAGGATACGGGTGCCAACTTCCACACCTGGGCGGTTTGGGGTTCCAAGAAAGCGGGCAAGACAATCCGGCAGGAGGATATACCCGCTCTGCGCCAACTCGCGGTCCTGCTGGGTGGCACGCTGGGTGGCACGCTGGGTGCCCTAGCAGCCGCGCTGCTGGACAGGGGCAACGGCCGGTCTTCACGGCTGGTTGCGGCCGGTCTGGGGGCGGGCGTGGGTGGCTGGGTCTCGTACGCACTAGCGGACAAGTCGCTCGATGCCGCCACCCGCAGCATACTTGGCGGCAACATCACGGTGCTGGAAGATATCGGAGACGTAACAGCGCGTTTCGTGTGTGCCTTCTACGGCGTGTCTGGCTCCGACCCTCAGCGGCTGAACGATTTCCTATCCACATTGCGGCTCGGTCCAACGGAGGCAGGCGGGCAGGACCTGCTCAGGGAGGCGTTCACCCACTACTACCTGGCATGGCACGAACGCGACCTGAACGCCAAGCACGAACACATGCTGTACGCCAACCTGAAGGCCATCCTGCACGAGCACATCCGCTTGCAGCCCTACATCGCCGGGGCTATGCCGAGGCTGCTCCGTCGATGGATAACCTCGCGCCTCCTCAACTACCAGGCGGGTATGCAGACCCTGCGCGTGGATGAGGACATACTGCCCTGGCACGACCCCGCCGCACCCACGACATTGCAACACCTTGAGAACCCCGACCTGGTGAGCTTCCTCGGCGGCCCGCAGGGTTGGGACCGTACTCCCGACAGCTACGCGGGCAGCCGAGCCGCCAACTGGGCCGAAATCCGGGACCGGATGAACTACATCAGCGACCTGTTTCGCTCCCGCCACTTCGACCCCGGCCTCTTCGCACAACCATATGCCGAGCCGCCACGCGCCAAGATAAAAGCAGGTAGAGTACCGACCGGGCCTCTCTAGCGCGCCGGGCCATTCCTGGGCGCGGCTTTGAAGTGGTGCCCCACCAGGTCGTGAGCCTCGTTGCCGCCATGCTCGCAGGGGTCGATGTGCACCGTGACCACCGATAGCTTGGGCTGAGCATGCAGCAGGGCGTGGCGTACTTCTTCCCCGATTCGGTGGCTCTCCCGCGTGGACAGGTCCTCGTCAACCGATATGTGCAGGTCGGCGTGCAACTTGTGACCCAGCCATCTCACCCGCACCTCGTGCACGCTGTCCTCCACCACACCGGGCACCATCTGGGCTGTTTCCCGTATGTCCCGCACGAGTTGCGGATCCACTGCATCCATCATCCGGTGCCACATCGTGACGGCGGTGTCCTTCAATATGAAAAGGATCGCTACCGTAATCAGCAGGCCGACGATAGGGTCCGCAATGGGGAAGCCTAGCCAGACCCCGATCACGCCCAGCATAACCGCCAGCGAAGTCAGCCCGTCCACGCGAGCGTGCTGCCCGTCGGCCACCAGGGCCGCGCTGCCGATCTCGTTGCCCACCCGAATCCTGAAGGCGGCCACCGCCTCGTTGCCGACGAAGCCCACGATTGAAGCTACCGCCACCCATATCAGGTTACTGGGCGCGCTGGGGTTCATCAGCTTCTGCACCGACTCGTAAGCCGCCACCACCGCGCTGAGGGCTATCATCAGCACTACCACCACGCCTGCTAAATCCTCGGCCCGGCCGTAGCCGTAGGTATACCGCTCGTTGGCGGGCCGCCTGCCCAGCGAGAAGGCTATCCACAGGGGCACGGCGGTCAGCGCATCGGAGGCGTTGTGTATCGTGTCGGCCAGCAGGGCGATGCTCCCGCTTATAACGACCACAAACACCTGGAACAGGGCCGTGGCCCCCAACCCCAGCAGAGACACCTTGAGCGCCCAGATGCCCCGCGCGCTCGTCTCCATAGCCGCGTCTACATTGGCTTCGGAGTGGCTGTGCCCGTGCCCGAACGGCAGCATCTCCAGCAGGAAAGCGAGTGGGCCTTCCTTGCGGCTGTGCTCATGGTCGTGGTGTTCGTCGTGGGCGTGAGAGTGTCCGTCGCCGTGATCATGGCCCTCGTGTCCGCCGTGAGTGTGGTCGTGTCCGGTATCGTCGGGGGCGTGTGCGGGGTGCGGAGCGTCGTGGTTGCTCGTTGTTCTGTGGTTATGCTCGCCGTGCAAAGCTAAGACCTCCTGCTTAACAATGTCCTGTTCGGGTCTATGCAACATTCTTGCAGAAGATGTGCCTGATAGCAAGTGGTTCGCGGTGATACTCTAGGTCAAAGTTCCTGCCGCACTCTCTATGGTAGAATGTGTGCGAGACGTGTTTGGGGTGGCTTATTAAGGAATGGCATATGAAACAGCTTAAGAGAATAACCCTGGACCAGAACGTAATGGGTGGAAAACCCTGTATCCGAGGTATGCGCATCACAGTGGGTACTATTGTTGGTCTGTTGGCAGCAGATTACTCCCAAGAGGCTATATTGGAGGCTTACCCCTACCTGGAAGCTGCTGACATAAAGGAGGCGTTAGCATACGCTGCGTGGCGGGCAGAGGAGATTGAACTGCCTATCGCCCCTCCATGCTGAAAATACTAAAAGCTATCTCAAAAACAACACTGTCGAACATCCCCACCAAGGTCCACCCTTGTCATTTCGAACGCAGTGAGAAATCTCGTCCTCCACCGCGATGGCTCCACTTTCTTGCGGCACCCTGTGGCTGAAGGAAAGGGGTTACCCTGTGCTGAGGGACGAGATTTCTCACAGAGTTTACCCTGAGCGTAGCCGAAGGGTTCGAAATGACAAGGGCGGGGCCATGTACTCTTATTCCACTCCGTCATTTTGAGATGAGTTCTAGTGAACTTCCATCCACTGGTACGAACCCCTGGATGCCATACCTGTTTATAGGCGCTATTATCCCCAATAAGGAGCTAATACAATGTCGGTAGAGAGCACTCGCGAAGCAATGATGCGGTATTTCAATTCGGAGCACGGCGACACAAGTATGCTGGCAGACGACGTCGAATTTACGATCATGGACACAGGCCAGCAGGAGGTCGGGCCTGAGGGTGTGATGCAAATGCTCAACTACTTCTACCACGTAGCATTTGAAGCCACAGCCGAGACCAAGAACCTCGTAATCGCTGACGGTCAGGCGGTGCTTGAGGCCTATTTCACCGGCAAGCACATCGGGGAGTTCGTGGGCATGCCCGCGACCGGCCGGGATGTACGCGTGCCCCTTTGTGTCGCCTACGACCTGGAGAACGACCGCATCAAGAGAGCGCGTATCTACCTGTCATCGGGTGCTATGCTGTTGCAGCTTGGAGTGATTAATCCTTCGTAATTCGACGGCTAATCAGGGCCGCCTGCCCAGTTTCATCTCCTCCAGTAACGCCTCTGGGGAAGGTTGGCTGCCCGTGTCGATATTGGGCCTTACGGGGCGTTCTCTTTTCCAGGTCAGCCACCCTCCCTTTCCCGGTACGGGTTCCTTTAAGACATCATTCAAGGCTATTCCCGTGACGGCACCCGTTACCAGGCCGTGGAGAGCGCCTGTCACGGGGCTATCTTGAATATCATCAGGTATCCAAACAAAGATGCCAAACGCTATAGCCGTTGCTGCCATATTGGCTAGTACCCACCACCTGGGGCGCGCGACCAGTCTTTCCAGCACAAGGCTCTGCAACATGCCAAGCACCAGCCCGGCAAGCGCGCCCATGGTCGCATGTATGAGGACCCATGCACCTGTTACCAGCAAGAAGTTCCCTTCCAGGGTTATTCCCCTTGCGATATCCGTCAGGGCTACAAGGAGCATGATGCGCGCGACACGTCCTGCGATGGTCGCCAGCACCCACTCAGCCATAATTCTCCAGCCGAGATATGCTGCCAGTACAAGCCCCTGTCCCACTCCGACCAGAGCGCCTATGCCGGTCCCGGTGAGCAGATAGTTGAGCCACCTCTGCGTACCTTCACGTGGGACGTAGCCTTCAATGAAAGCGCCGACATTATCTCCCGCGGCCATAGTTAGCACGCAGGTAATCAGCCAGGCTATGAAGAGGCCAAGCCCTGGACCCTTGCGATGTGCTTCAAGATAGGGATCGCGCTCGAACATAGTTCTGGCCTCGACTGGCACTTCGAGATGCTACCAATACCATTGTTCCAAGTACACATTTCTAGTGGTTTGGTCGGTTCACTTACATCAATATCAGGAATAGGAACGGCAGCACGATACGGGGAACGACCACACGAACCCCCGCATATGTATTAAGGTGGAGTGTTTACAGGAGAGTAGGAAATGAAGAGGCTATTATTAGTCGTTGGCGCTGCGATATCACTGGTGGCAGGCATAGCGTTGGTCTATCTACTACGCCTGACAGCGCCTGTAGAAGTATCGAATACGCCTCCCATCGCGGCCACGCTGGTGGTGCCCACCCGTACTGCCGTCACCGGGGAAAGCGAACGGGCACCCACCAGGAACGCGGCCCCGGCAGCCACAACCCCAACAGGCACAACAGAGCAGGCGGTAGCTACCATCCCTGACCCGGCACCTGCGGCCAGGGTTTACCGCATTGATCCTGACGTATCGCAAGCAAGCTACAGGGTAGGCGAGACCTTTTTCGACCAGCGGGGCTTCGTCATAGCGGTGGGCACTACCAATGCCGTGGCAGGGGACATCCTGGTCGATCCGGCTAATCTACCCGCATCCCAGCTGGGTGAGATCGTGGTGGACATCAGCCAGCTACGCACCGACGAGCCTATGCGCGATAACGCCATTCGCCGCCAGTGGCTGCAATCGGCCACATATCCCCTCGCCCGGTTCAACAACGCCCAGATTAGCGGCATCCCGGCGACTGCTACCGAGGGCCAGCCATTCAAGTTCCAAATATCGGGCGATATGACGGTGCGAGAGGTGACCAAGCCCGTCACCTGGGAGGCGGAAACCACCCTCGATGGTGACACCCTACGGGGCATCGCTACGACCAGGCTAAAGATGAGCGAGTTCGGCATAGAGCCGCCCCGCCTGATGAGCCTGGAGGTGGAAGACGACGTGGAGCTTACGCTGGAATTCGTGGCGAACGCGGTGAATCAGTAAGCCTCTACATGTAGTCAGTCTTGAGTAATAGATGGAGCTTTATAGCTGCTCTTTATACGTGCCTAAGATACGCGAAATGCCCATTGACAACGTAGGACATCTCCGTTACAGTGTATATACATAGCTTCATGTATATACAAATAGGTGGCGCTTTGTGGAAGTCTACTTTGATGATTTTGATTGGGTTCCGGAGTTGGAAGAGAAGATAAACACAAAACATGGTCTTGAGCCATACGAAGTAGAAGAATGCTTTTACGATGAGAAGCTCAAGTTACGTCGAGCAGATGCTGGTAAGTATTACCTCTACGGGCGATCAGAATCAGGACACTACATATTCGTTGTATTCGCGTTCAACAATCGAGGGGGCAAGCGCTATGTGCGCCCTATCAGTGCTCGTGCTATGACAGAAAAGGAACGAAAGTATTACCAAGGAAAGTGAGCAAGAATATGGCTAAGATACCAAAGTTTAAGAATGAGCAAGATGAGATGGAGTTCTGGGAAGCTCATGACTCCACAGATTACTTCGAAGACACAGAAGAGACCTACCTACATTTGGTAGGTCCTCGCCCTCGGAAGACTCTTATATCTCTGAGGTTGGACCAAGAAGTCATCGACAGGTTAAAGGAACTGGCTTCTACACAAGGACTCGGTTATCAAACTTTAGCTCGAGCGTGGATATCAGAGCGTCTGATGTTGGAAACTGGATTCGTTGGTGCTCAACCATATGATCAGGCAGATGTAATATACAAGAATAATGTGGCAGTTATTTCCGCTGATGCTACAGCCAGAACCCGAGAGCTGATTGAACAAGCAGTTCTCGGGTTTCCTCAAATAGTATCACTTTATCAGCAAACGCTAGATAGTTTCGCGAGCAGTTTGCCCAGTTCTTATGTTGCTACGATGCTTGTTCCCCAAGTAGATTGACAAATTGACCATGAAAATTCGAGAGGCTAGGAAACCCTAATGTCACAAGCTACAGAATTTCCACTGCGGGACTTTGTCTATTTAGATACAGTCAAACTACAGAGTTTTTCATCAGTAATACAAGGCGGGATAGCTACAGAAGTAAGTGCCAGGATAAAGAGCCTCGGAGAACTATCTGGGGGGATAGATATTGGTCTCATGCAATTCCGCGCCAACATCGGGGCTTCAAAAGGTCAAGAGCATGAACGCATGCAAACGCTGAGCATCACCGATCCCGTCTTGTTTGACGGTCTTTACAAGGCGCTTCGTCAAAGTAATCAGTTGAAGCCCTTGGAGGAAGTAGTGACTACAGCTACGGGAGTTCCTGCTCCAAATCTAGTTGTTGAAGCAAAGGGTACCGCTGGGCCTCCAGTGTTAGAAGAGTGGCTTGAACGGTTACACCAGATGCTAGAGTTACTGAAGAAATTCGGCGCAGCCTTGGGTGCAACTTCCAATCCTGGCAGAGGCTCTACTGGCGGAAAAGCTAAGGGACGGCCAACAGTAGCCCATCCCGCGCAAATGATTAAGCAATTTGAGTCCATAGCTGATTTGCTGGCCGATTATGTTAATCTCGCTCAGACTGATCCTGGCAGAGAATACATCCGTGTAAGACAAGGCCAATCGAGCATCTGGTGTGGTCTCTTACCCGAATTTATAGTAGCACCAAAAGCTGACTTTTCTGCTGAAGTAACTGTTATCGGCCAGATTGATAAATTGCTAGGCCCTAATGAGACTTGGAAGCTGGTGGATCTCTCCAAATTCGGGGATACTCAGACTGCCGACAAATTACTTGCAGCGCTAAATAGTATGCCTATGGGATTAGGGCAAATCACGGAACAAGACTTACAGGCTCAACATCCGGATGTGTTCATTCGGCCCATTGCGATCTACAAATAAGGGGAACTATGCAGCATTTTGTAGATTTCGACGCCCTCTACAGTTAGGTACCGGTGACAATCTACTGAAGCCCGCGCACTAACCCCGCATACTTGTCCACAAGTTGCCTGGCGTGGTTGTCATTGTCCGCCTCGGCTATGACGTGGAAGATGGGGCGGTCTGCGTCCGGGAGGATGAGCGCCCACTCGCTATGCCCCAGGTCGATTTTCACGCCGTCCACCTGCCTGCTGGCGCTGTCCCGGTACTGCTCGTTGAGGATGCGCATCACGCGGCCCTTGTCTTCCCAGCGGCAGGGCACCCGTGTCGAGTACATGGCATAGGACGGTAAGTCGCGCAAAGCCTCGGTGAAGCGCCTCTTCTGCAACGTCGTCAGCTCAATCACCTTGGCTATCGTGAACAGGCCATCGGCGGCGGGCTGGAAGCCTGGGAAGATGAACGAGCCTTGCCAGTCGCCCGCCACCACCACGCCCTGCCTCAGCGCCGCCGTCATGAGAGCGTAGGCGTTGAATCGGGTGCGCACTATCTCCGCACCGTGCCGGGCCGCTATCTCCTCCATGATCGAGGGCGCGTTCACAGGCACCACCGCTATGCCGCCCTTACCGTGCTCCGACGCGTGTTGAGCCAGGGCCAGTTCGACCACCACCGCCAGCGCGCGCATGCGGTCCACTTCCTTCCCGGTTTCGTCCACGAAATAGATGCGCTCCCCGCCCGTGTCCAGCCGCACCCCGAACCCGGCCTTGAGCGTGGCGGTGATAGCTCCCAGCCGCTCCACCCCCTGCTCGAATTGCTCCGCTGTGCGGTAGAGAGATTCTTCCTGCACCACGGCGTTGATAGCCACCACGTCCGCGTTCAGCCTGCCGAGCAGGTTGGGCAGCACCAGACTTGACGATGAGTGCGCGTAGTCCACGGCGATGCGGTTGTAGCCGTCGCCGCTGTTGGCAATCGCGTCAACGTTGAGGTTGCGCATATAGTCATCGGCGTAGCGATTCTCCACGTCCTGTGCGTAGTTGATACGGCCCACGTCGTCCAGGTACACCCGGCGGAAGTCCTCGCGGAAGAACAGACCCTCGATCTTGCGCTCGGTCGCCTTGTCCAGGTCGAGACCCCGCTTGTCGAAGAACTTGATGTCCACCACGCGAGCGTCGAAGGGCGACAGTCGCACGTGCACGCCACCCGCCGCGCCCACCGCTCGCGTGTAGTGCCGCGCCACCGGGATGGGCACGTTGCGTATGTCGAGCACGTGCACTCCAGCCGAGGGCAGCCCGGCGATAAGCGCCCGCTTTATCATGCGCGGGGTGTAGTGGCTGTCGCGGTTCACGGTGACCGTGGAGCCTCTCGGCAGCACGCCGCCATACGCCGCACCCAGCTTGGCCGCGAACTCCGGCGTGAGGTCCACGTTCACCAGCCCGGTGACGCCCCAGCGCCCGAAAAGCGAGCGTCGGCCCTGCGCGCCCCAGATGATGGAGGAGGTAACGGTGGCCCCACTCTCTATCTCCTTGGAGGGCCAGATCTTCACGTTGGGCTGTATCACCGCGCCGTTGCCGATGATGGTGCCGTCGCCAATCACCGCCCCCTCGAAGATCATCGCCTGCGCCTTGACGTTCACCTGCGTCTGGAGGATGGCCCCGCGTATCTCTGCCCGCTGCCCTATGTAGCAGTTGCGCCAGATGATAGAGCGGTCTATGGTGGCGCGGTTGTCCACTATCGTGAAGTCGCGGATCACCGCCGGACCTTTTATCACCGCGCCCGAGTTGATCTTGACGCCCGTACCCAGGTAGACCGGACCTGTTATCCGCGCGTCGCGGGCGATCTCCACCTCCGCCTCGACCCAGATGTCCGAGCCGGGCGAGGTCTCCTTGCCCATGCGCGGCACGTTCAGTTGCCCTTCCAAGTAGTCGGCCGAGGCCCGCATGTAGTCTGTTATCGCGCCTATGTCGCCCCAGTAGCCGTCGGCCACGTAGCCGAAGATAGGCTCGCCCTTCTCCAGCAGCAGGGGAAACAATTGACTGCTGAAGTCGAACGCCTGCCCCGCCTCGTAGTGCTTGAAAATCTGAGGTTCCAGGATATAGATGCCGGTGTTCACCGTGTCGGAGAAGACTTCGCCCCAACTGGGCTTCTCCAGGAATTGCTGCACCCGCCCGTCCTCGTCAATGATAACCACCCCGTACTCGAGGGGGTTGGGCATGCGCTTGAGGATGATGGAAGCGACGGCCTTCTTCTGCTTATGGAAGGCAATCGCGGCCCCCAGGTCGAAATCGGTGAGGGCGTCGCCGGAGATGACCATGAAGGTCTCGTTGAGGTGCGGCTCGCCCAGGCGCACCGAGCCTGCGGTGCCGAGGGGGCTTTCTTCGACCGTATAGCTCACCTTCATGCCCATGCTGGAGCCGTCGCCCAGGTACTCCTGTATCGTGGACGCGAGGTATTGTAGGGTAATCACTACTTCGGTGATGCCATGCCGTTTGAGCAGTTCCATGATGTGCACGATGGCCGGGCGGTCCACAACGGGCACCATCGGCTTAGGCCGCCGGATCGTGAGAGGTCGCAGGCGAGACCCTTCGCCACCTGCCATGATAACTGCTTTCATAAGGACGCCCTCCGAGAGCTCTGGATTTTGGATTTTAGATTTTGGATTTTGGATTGAGCCTATTTCGGAGCTAATCCAAAATCCAAAATCTAAAATCTAAAATCGCAAGGGGGCGCAGGAATACGAGAAATGGGGAGGCGCGTAGCGCGCCGTTGCGCCTGCTAAGATTATACAGGAGGGAGGTCAGTTTTTGCAGGTAGCCGCTGGTTCTGTGAGTGCTTGCTGTTCTATAATGCATGCACGAGATAGGACTTTCTCTGACAGCACGTTAGTGTATTCGACGGTCGTGCGATATACAATAGTTGTGTGGGTGAGTAATGCTAAATGAAGACCTGATAATTCGCGATCCTGAGATAATGAGTGGCACGCCCGTTTTCAAGGGTACTCGTGTGCCAATCAAGTCGTTATTCGACTACCTGAGGGGCGGGGATACCCTGGATGATTTCCTGGAGTCCTTTCCTTCTGTTGAGCGCGCACAGGCAGAAGCCGTGTTGGAACTGGCCGAAGAATTCAGGACGATATCAAAGTAACCCACTTAGCAACAATGCAGTCTTACAGCGACCAAATCTCCCCTTTGTCATTCTGAACGCAGTGAAGAATCTCGTCCTTCAGTACCCAGGTAACACCTTTCCTTCAGCCACACAGCACCGCAAGAAAATGGAAACATCCCGGTGTAGGACGAGATTCTTCACTGCGTTCAGAATGACAAAGAAGAGGCTGGGCACTCAATTTTGAGCTTTGACACAGCCGTCCAAAGGTGCCGAATTCGGGTAGGACATACCAGTTGGCTCTTACCCAACATGAGCGACGGCAGGCTGTTCGCGACTTACCTCTCGCTTCGCCTGCCTGTTCACTCTCCTGTTTCTTCTCACTTCCAGCAGCCATGAGCAAAGCAGATATACCAGCGGTGGACCCATAACAAGCGCGCCGCTGAGATCGCGGAAAATGTTGAAATGGAACAGGAGCACTTGCTCTTCGATGTAGTGGAGCAGCGACGACGCGCAGAATATAAGTGTTGTAATGCGCAGCCGCCTGGATGAGGAGAGCGCGGCGGGCATCACCAGCCACGTCACGTACCAGGGCCAGAACCATGCCTGCACGATAATGCCCGCGAACACCACCCAGCCCCAAGCTGTCAGCGCCCGCTCGAACGTGCGCGCCTTCCACGTCACGATGATGGCTATGAGTGCTGCCACGACCACCATCCACACTTTCACATTCGCTTCTATGTAGGCTTGTGCCTGTGCCCTGAACTCCGGGCCTATGTCCATTACGCCAAGTGAGGAGGCGACACTAGCGGCGAAGCTGGCGCCGTGCTGTACCGCCAACTCGCCCAGGGAGTGCAGGTACCACCTGTTGGCGGGGCCTGACAGCATGACTCGCAGCGTCTGCATGCCTTCCCAGAAGGGTATGTAGAGGACCACCCAGGCGACAGCCACAATAGCCATCGCCTGTATTACTCGCCACACACCCTGCACGTAACGACTGGCGCCATCCCGCGCGCCGCCCGCCCGGTAGCCATCCCACAGCAGCAGCCACAGGTAGCCGGGTAGGAACAGTATCGCCACCAGCTTCACCAGGGTCGCCAGCCCCAGCGCCAGCGCCGCCAACCTCCACCTACCTAGCAAGTGCAGCCAGAAGGCCAGCAGCACGAAGGTGAGCATCACCGCGTCGTTGTGGCCGTTACCCCCGAACTCCACCAGCAGTAGCGGGTTCCATATGTAGAACAGCAACGCCCCGAACCGCAAGCCTAGCCCGCTGTCTCCAATCGACCCCGGCGTCTCTGTTCCGCGGAGTCGCCGGCCGGCCTGGGCGAGCCTGCTCCGTCTGCCTGTGCTGAAAATGCGTGGCATGGCCGCCCTCGGCGCATCGCTAAGCTCGGCCTCCCGTCTCCTAACGATTAGGCCCGCTATCTTCCAAACCAATGCCGCGTTCAGCAAATGAGCGACATCCGCCAGTATTCTCAAGGAGAGGATGTGCGTGGCGAACTGCCCATTCGCAAACTGCCCCAGCTTGTAGGCCGCCCCCGATACGTAGAGCCACACCGGCCCGTAAACCGCAGGCTCGTTCCTCCAGAAGACCCAGTCCAGCCAGCGGGCCGGGTCTTGCGCCGCGAACTCGGCGGGGAGGCGCGTGTAGGGGGACGCTCCGTGCTCCACCCACACGCGCGAATACCAGACGTATGAGTAGATGTCGGTGGTGAGAAGGCCCCGCACCCAGAGCAGTATCAGGAGGATGACAATCGTGAAGCCGAATATTCGCCTGAGGGCCGGGCCGACGTACTCGGGCCTGAAGACGTTTGGCTTCGCCACCTGCCGCAAGATGTAGACGAGCGTGCCTATGATGGTGAGCATTACGGCCAGGAACGGCGGGACGAGCACCAGCGCGAACTTGTCCGACCTGTCTACGTTCAGCCAGTGCGCGGGAAAGAGCCTGCTGACCGGCTCGAAAAGGGCGTGCAGGCGTATCTGTACCGGGTCCGGCTTGTTCGCGTAATAGAAGGCCGCCGACTGCATCAGGGCGAAGAACCCTATGTAGCCCACCACAAGGAGGGCCCCAGCGATGGTAAGTTGTCGCAACACGCGGGCCTGCTTTGTGGGGTTGCGGACCGGGGTTTGAGTGCTCGTCACCGGGGCGAATCCTTACATGCGCATTACTTAAGCATAGGCTATCTGAAAAACCGTAGCACCAGATGCAGTCACCAAGGCCTCTACTTTGTCATTTCGAACCCTTCGATTGCGCTCAGGGTAAACTCCGTGAGAAATCTCGTCCTTGAGCACAATTTGTCCGCTTTCTTACGGTATGTTGTGGCTGAAGGAAAGGTGCTACTTGGGTGGTGAGGGACGAGATTCTTCGCTACGCTCAGTACCGCGCTAAGGAAGGAGTGGCAGCAAATACAGCAACAAGGTGCCATGCGACGCCCCGCGATTGAAATCGGGGGCTACACTTTACCAAGTCCCACAAGGGGACTCTCCTCTACTCCTCTACTCTCTCGAAAGCGGCCCTACTGCACAAGGGCAGTCCCGCAGGGACTTTGCACTGTGTAGCCCCCGATTTCAATCGAGGGGCGTCGCCTGGCACCACACGTGGCTTCATGTGGCTTCTCACACGCATGTAGCCACATTGGCTGACATTCCTTCGTTAGCGCGGTACTCAGAGGGTGTCTAATAAAGGCAAGGGGTAGATTTAGGCACAAAAACAAGGAGATACAGGCTGGAAGGAGCGCAGGAGAGGACGCCCGTTGTGTCCATAGCACCTATTTCAGAGGCCTTCCCTCTCATCATACCCTTCTTCCTCACTCTTCCTTTCCAACCTCTACCCTACTATTAGACACCCTCTCAGAATGACAAGGGTCAGTTCGGGTGCTTATCTCCCCCTGCCGTTTCTGAGGTGATTTCCAGGATAGTATACTAAGCAGCTTTGCACGTTCCAGGCCAGGGCTTGCACCCAACCGGCACCCGCTTGTGACCACCGCCCGGTTGCTAGGGAGACCTCCAGGCGTGCTATAATCTGCTGTTCTATCTACTCACACAAGAGGCGTTCTTATGAAAGAAGCACCCGGCCAGGTTACGCTCACCAGCCTGAGTGTCTCCGAGGCGTTAGACAACATGCTGTCATACTTCTCCCCGCTTCCGGCTGTTGAAGTACCCCTTATGGACGCGCTGGGCAGCGTGCTGGCCGAAGAGGTGCGCAGCGACATGGACAACCCGCCTTTCGACAATTCCTCAATGGATGGGTACGCCATACGCGCCAAAGACACGGTGGGCGCTGGTGACACCAACCCTGTGAACCTACGCGTGACCGGCCACATGCCCGCCGGGGCCTTCCCGCAGCCGGGCGACAGGGTAGAGCCTGGCACAGCCTACCGCATCATGACCGGCGCGCCTGTGCCTCCGGGTGCCGACGCCGTCATACGATTCGAGGACACCAGCGAAGGCCGCGCCCTCGACAACGCCCGCCTTCTCCCACAGGACGCCCGCGCCCAGGCCTCGGTGGTAGGCGAGGATGTGCTGCTCTACAAGAGCGTCAAGCCTGGCGACAGCATACGCAGGGCCGGGGAGGACATGCGCGAGGGCGACTTGGTGCTCAGCCCCGGCATTACCATCCGCCCGGCTGAGATAGGAGTGCTGGCCTCCGTGGGCAAGGCGCGAGTGCTGGTGCATCGCAGGCCCAGGGTGGTCGTGCTTGCTACGGGCGACGAGCTTGTGGAGGTGGACCAGACACCCGGCCCCGGCCAGATACGCAACACCAACAACTACGCCATCGCCGCCCAGCTACAGTCGTGGGGCGCGGTGCCCATCAACCTGGGGGTGGCCCGCGACAGCCGCGAGCACCTTGAGGCCAAGCTGCATGAGGCGCTAGCGATGGAGCCGGACCTGATTATATCCTCGGCCGGGGTGTCGGTGGGCGACCACGACTTCGTGAAAGACGTGCTGCTGTCGATGGGCCGGGCGCAGATGTGGCGGGTGCGAGTCAGGCCGGGCAAGCCGCTCCTGTTCGGCAGGTTGGGCGAACGCGAGGTGCCGCTGCTGGGCCTACCCGGCAACCCTGTATCGAGCATGGTAACTATGGAGCTATTCGGCAGGCCCGCCATAATGAAGATGCTCGGCAAGTCGCGCCTGCACCGCCCGACCGTCACCACTCGTGCGCTCGAAGCGATGGACTATGGCTCAGGCCGGGAGCATTACGTGCGTGGCGTAGTCTCCCGCGAAGGCGGCGAATACGTCTGCCGTCCCACGGGAGGGCAAGGCTCCAACCTCCTCACCTCTATGTCTCGCGCCAACGCCCTGCTAATCATCCCTGAGTCTGTCAGCAGGGTCGAGCCAGGCGACACGGTGAAGGCCCTCATGCTCGATTGGCCGGAGGAGGTCTTCTAGAGCGCCTTTGCACCCCGTGGCACACTACGAACCCTGTTCCCCTTTGTCATCCTGAGCGTAGCGAAGGATCTCAAGAAGGTGGTATGGCGATGCTGCTGGAGGCCGCAGATATGGTGCCTTAGCCTCAGCATGGACTCACGAGAAGCATCTGAGATTCTTCGCTACGCTCAGAATGACAAAGGGGGAGGGAGTCCCACCACCCAGCGACGTACACTCAGCGACATACATGAAGAGAACACCGGAGCGTGGCCGGAAATTACTTCTCCCGTAGGCGCACCGTCAACTGGTTGTTCTCGGTGCTGAGACCGTAGATCGTGAAATCCGCGCCGCCGAAGCCCGCGATGAGGGACTGGTTGATCTCCGATATCAACAGATCGTTGTTGATCCGGTCCACCGCTGAGGCCACCGTGCCTTCTAAGTCCATCGGCAGGGCATCGAGCGGCATGTCCATATTGCCCAGTTGGGGGTCGCCCACCATCCTTATTACCAGCTTGCCATTTTCCACCGCTAACTGGTTGCCAACAATGGCGGTCGTGTCGAAGGCGAAGAACCCGAGGTCTACGTTGAAGGCGGGCTGGATGTCCATGCGGTGGCCGGGCTGCAAGTCGAGTCTCAACGCCGTGAGGGTGAGCGTGTCTATACCCGTGCTGAACCGCGCCACACGCTCGGCGGCTACCCTGTTCAGGTAGCTTTCACTGATGGATACCGCCACGTCCGGCTGGCCGGGGCTTTCGCTGACCGGCAGCGGTGCCTGTCTGACTACCACCGTCGATACGACTATAGTAAGCAGTACACCCGCCACGAGACCCAGCATCACGCCGCTGGTAAACCAGCGCACCCGCACGCCGCGCACCTGCCTGCGATTCGCCTGGCGTGCGCGCCGGTCCTGCTCGGTCGTGACCCCTGTGTAAGGGTTAGCTCCTGGACGGTGTTGCTGCATAATGTTCTGAAACGTGAAACGTGGCTCTGAAACGTGAAACGTGAAACGTGATGCGGCTGGTGTTACTTGGTCCTATACTGGCCGCGATGGTGCTTATTGTACCATCACGTTTCACGTTTCACGTTTCAGATCTCGTTTCAGAACCCGCCACACGGCTCATCCACTGGTCGGGGTTGCGTAGTTCCTCTAGCGTGGGCAGCTTGTCGGGGCCTTCCCATACCCGGTTGGCGAACTCAACGCCCCGCTTGGCTACCACCGCGTTGATGAAGGTCTCGCCCATGCGGTACTGTTCCATTTTGAGGGCCAGGCCCGTTATGCGGATGAATAGCTTTTCGGCGGTGCCCCTGCGGGCGGCCCGCTGTTCTACCCGCTCCTTGATCGTTTGGTACGACGGCAGCAATCGCTCGCCCACCGAGTTCATGATGAAGTTGCTGTAGCCCTCGACTATCGACATGAGCGCCTGCAACCTGTTGAAGAGATTGCGCTGCTCCGGACTCATCACCGACTCGATCCAGCTGTCGCCGCTGCTCATGTTGCTGCGGGTGCGTTCGATCAAAGCTGACAGGCTGCCCAGGCCGCTGCCGTACTTCACGAGGTCGTCGCTGACGTAATCGAAGTATTCTTCCAGTAGCGAGTTGAAGTACTCTCGCACCCACGGGTAGGCCTCGAATTCGTAGGCGTGGGTCGTCTCGTGCAGGGCAATCCAGAGGCGGAAATCGTGGGGATCCAGCCCTAGCTCGGCCACCACACCGTTGATGTTCGGCTCCACAAAATATAGCTGCCCCGTGGTGACAGCCTCTTTGCCGAGCAGCGACAGGTCGTATTGGCCCAGCACGCGCTTCGCCAGGTAGCCCATCAGGATGCCTAGCTGGCTGCTGAGCACCGTCTGACTCATCTCCCCCATGACGAGGGTGCCGGCGTTCTGCTGGGGCTGCACCCGGTGGTAAATCACCTCGATGTGCTCGAATAGCTGCGCGAAGTTGGAGATATTGGCGTCAATCCACTCGGAGCGGGTGAAGGCCTTTATCTTGTCGAGGGGTACGGGCAGGTCGCGGCCCATCGTCTCGGTAATTACGGGGTAGCACTGGGCCACCATCTCGCGGTAGTAATCTTCCCAACCCTCGTGCCAACCATGCGCGGCCTCATCCTCGCGGACGATTTGATGCGCGATAGCACGCACCCTCTCCCAGTCGAGCAGCTTGGGCGCGCCTTCTCGCGCGTACTGCTTCTGTAGCTTGTTCACCCAGGCCGCCCCCAGGGCACCGGCAGCCAGGAGGCCAAGCCCCAGCAGGCGTGGGTCGTAATTACGTCGTGTGGTCGCCATAAACAGTCACATCCCTTCCAGGTTCTGCATCTACGCCATGCTCGTCACGGTCGCTCGCAGGTAAAGTTACTATACTCCCGTGCCCCTTAAGCGTCAAGACACGTGCCAGGCGGCAGTAGCGTTCCCTGCGGACCTGTGTTCTATATACGCAACCACACCGCAAAAGTTGAGTCGCGTACCTCCCACCGCGGCGTCATGCCGGCTTCGCTGTCACCCCATACCCTTCCAGTTGCCAGAAACCAAGCCCCTTCTTGTCATTCTGAGCGCAGCGAAGAATCAGGTGGGCAGTGACACCCTTGAGCTTCTGGACCAAAGCCCCCCTTTGTCATTCTGAGCGCAGCGAAGAATCTCGTCCCTCATCGAGATGTTCCACTTTCGTATGGGACTTTATTGCTGAAGGAAAGGTGTTATTTGGGTGCTGAAGGACGAGATTCTTCACTGCGTTCAGAATGACAAGGTCGGGGTTTTGGTTCTCCAATTTATACACTCACATGCCCAGCTCAATGGGGTTGGCACGCCATATGCCTGCAAACAATAGCCGGTTGGTTTTGGTATACTTTTCCATATTGCGATGGCCCCACCGGAAATAGGGACCGAGAACATTTAAGACGGGCTACCAGCGCGGAAGGGAGCATACAATCTTGGATACCCTCACCAGGGTTGACTCGGACCGATTCTCCGAGGGCCTCACGGTCGAAGAATACATACCGGGGATGCGCAAGAACAGGGCATTATTTGAGCAGAACTACGACAACGTGACCATCGCGGACGAGGACGTGCGCTTCCTGGCTGAGGGCACAAAGGTTTCGAAGGTGCTCGTGCTGTCGGAGGACTGGTGCGGCGACGCGATGCGTTATGTACCCGTGGTAGCTCGCCTCGCGGACCAGATACCTTCATGGGAACTGCGTATCTTCTACCGCGACGATAACCCCGACCTCGCCGAGAAATGGAAGAAGCACGGCCTGTTCCGCGCCATCCCCGTGATCGTCTTCTTCGATGAGCAGTTCAACGAACTAGCCAACTTTATAGAGAAGCCTTCGCCCGTTTACATCGCCGAGGATGGTGCCCGCGACCGCTTCGCCGCCGAAAACCCCGACCTGTCCGACTCCCGCCTGCCCGTAGACCGCATGAGTCCCACCACCCTCGACCGCTACACCACCTTCATGCGCAGCCTCCGCGCCGACAGCCAGCGCCGCTGGCAGCAGCACTTCATTGACGAGATAAAGGTGAAGCTAGGCTGAAACGTGAAACGTGGTTCTGAAACGTGAAACGTGAAACGTGATGCGGCATTAGCTACTATTGTCGTGGAAAAGAAAGAGGGTCGCCTTGTGAGTTCAAGCGACCCTCTTTCTTATTCTGGACCAAGTTACCCTCGCCGCATCACGTTTCACGTTTCACGTTTCAGAACCTCAGCCCAACGCCCTGTCCAGGTCCTCGATTATGTCCTCCACGTCCTCGACGCCTACCGACAGCCTTAGCAGGCTGGGGTTGATGCCCGCGCTTTCGAGTTCCTCAGGGCTTTGATGGGTGTGGATCATCGAGGCGGGGTGGGTGATAAGACTTTCTACGCCGCCGAGGCTTACCGCGAGCAGGCACACCTTGGTCCTGCCTATGGCGCGGTAGGCCGCCTCGTAGCCGCCCTTCACCGTGAAGGAGAGCATGCCGCCGTAGCCGCCGGTCATTTGCCGCCGGGCAAGCTCGTGCTGTGGGTGCGACTCCAGGCCGGGGTAGTAGACGCGGTCCACGGCGGGGTGCCCCTCCAGGAAACGGGCCACCTGTAGGGCGTTGCTGTTGTGCACCGCCATGCGCATGCCATATGTCATCAGACCGCGCCGCAGCAGCCACGCCTCGAAGGGGTGCAACACCGGGCCGAACACGCGCAAATACTCCCACGCCCGGTCTATTAGCTCTTGCGGCCCCATTATCACGCCCGCCGTCACGTCCGCGTGCCCGTTGAGGTACTTGGTGGCACTGTGTATCACCAGGTCGTAGCCAAGCTTGATCGGCTGCTGGTTGTAGGACGACGCGAAGGTGTTGTCCACGATGGAGATAGCTCCGCCGTTCCGCGCTATCTCAGCGGTGGCCCGCAGGTCGGTCATCTCCATCGTGGGGTTGGTGGGCGTTTCGGTGTAGACCACCTTGGTGTTGGGGCGCATGGCCCTGGCGAACGCCTCAGTGTCGTGCCCGTCCACCTGCGTGACTTCCACCCCGAACCCCGGCAGCACGTGCATCATGAGCGACATGGTGGCCGTGTAGAGGGTCTTCTGCGTCACTACATGGTCGCCCGCCTTCACGTTGGACACGACCGCCAACGAAGCGGCGGCAGCCCCGGCGGCAACGGCCAGCGCCGCCTCACTCCCCTCCAGGTCGGCCAGCATCCTCTCTACCTGCTTGTTGTTGGGCGAGCCGTAGCGCGTGTAGAACTGGGCCGGGGCTACCTGCGACGCAAGCTCGGCCCCTTCTTCCGGCGTGTGCAGCCTGTACGTGCTCGTCTGGTAGATAGGCGGCGACACGGCGGCGGTCTCGTTCTCAGGTGTCGCGCCGTGTATGAGGCGGGTTTGCAGGCCAGGTTTGCGGCGATCTTCGCTCATGGGAATCACCTCCAATAAAGAACGGTAGACGCATTGGTTCGTCTACCGTTCTTTATTCTATAATCTATTTTCCAGCCCTGCATCGGACCACGGAACTATCTATGGGCGCTGTTCAACACACCACTGCTTGGGCCATTGCACTCAGCAAATGCTTCAGCCAGCACTGTCAGATTTGTATGTAGTAATTAATAAGAGAGGCTATTTAGCCCGTCATTTGCTCGGGCCGCTGGTTAGCGCGCAAGGCTTCGTTTTCCGCCTGGAGCCGCTTGATCTGGCCGCGCAGCCGCCTGATCTCGGAGCTGAGCGCCGGGATGTCGGTCCTGACTATAAAGCCGACTCTTTCCAGCACGACGCGCAGGTTTTTAAGCTCCGGCGGCGCTTCCCTGCGTATGTATGGAGAATTCGTTATCTGGTCGCAACGTATCGCTATTTCCCTCAGGTCGCTTTCTTCCCGCATGATATAACCTCCCTTGCTTATGTATTCATGTTGCCCAATAACGGAAGAGGTGAGGCGAGCTAGCTCGTCTCACCTCTCGCTATCTACCTGAACGACCTATAGAGTCGCTTTTAGTAGCGGCTGCGCCCGCCGCCCGAGCGCTCTTCGCGGGGTCGGGCCTCGTTGACCACAATTTCGCGGTCGTTGAGTGACTGTCCGTTGAAGCGACTGATCGCCTCCTGGCTGCCCTGCTCGGTAGCCATCGTCACGAAGGCAAAGCCCTTGGACTGGCCGGTCGAGCGGTCGCTGATGACCGCTATTTCGTTGATTTCGCCCGCCTGCGAGAACAGGTCCCGCAGATCCTGCTCGGTCGAGTTATAGGACAGGTTGCCGATATATAACTTCGTTGCCATTGTGTTGTTTCTCCTCAGTTCATTGAATAACAATCTTACACTCTGGATAGAGCATAGCAGACATGTCGTCGCAGGAAAGGTGCAAGAGCATCAGTCAACGGAAGAGAAAACAATGAGGCAATCACAGGTTCAAACGCGGGCAAGTGTCACACACTATCACATTAGTATACCACAAACTGCCGCTTCGTGCAGAAACGGCGATAGGGATTAGCACCCGGCCCGGAAATGTACCCGCATTTTGTTGCATTTTAGCCACCTTTTCACGCGTTTTGGCACTACTTTGATGGTTATGGGCTAAACCGTATATAAGTGTTGCTAAGTGGTGACAATACTGGTATACTGTTAACAGGTCCTAGTTACCTACCACCAACTTCCTCATTGCCCCTGTCGCGATGTCTGCTGTTGACAGGGGTACCCGCACCGGCAGACACATGCCCCTTGGGGCAATCAACACTCGCACTCGCACTCGCTGCTTCACTGTAACGGCTGCGCTTGTCACCGCCGTCATATGCGCCTGTGCTCGCACACGCCATACGGCCGCTACAGTAAGGAGACTATCATATGCCCGGCTTGAACCCGAATAACCCCAACGACCTGCGAGTCGCCGGGGGCAAGTTGAAGGATGGCTGGACGTACGATATCGAGAGCATCCCCAAGACCGACAGGTTCCGCGCTACTGTCCTACACCCCTACGGCGATGCGCCCTCCGGCGGCGTGCCCTGGCCCATTGAAGACCAGACCCTGGACGGCGACACCACACACCCTACGTACGCAACCATCGAAGAGGCCATAGCCGCCGCCGAGAGGTACGTCGAGACGTTGAGCGCGATCAAGGGCTACCCCGATCCCGACAAGATGAGTCCCAGGGGCTTCCGTCCCGCGCTCTGGTAGGCCCAGCGTAGGGGAAAGCCGTGTGGCGACGTTTGACATATCACGTATGGGTTGGGACTGCCTACCGGCTGCATGCGATAGGAGCATAAATGCCGAAGATGACCGGGGGCGTAAAGACCGGACGCTACTACATCCGTCTCCCCGAGGAGACGATAGCCGAGATTGACGGGTACATCAAAGAGTCGGGCATGTACCAGGCCTACTTCCTGAGCAACGCTCTGATTGTAGGGGCGCGGGTTATGGCCCGCCAACTGAACCCGGAGCGATTCTACACCAACGAAATGATCGATGCCCTCGCGACCAAGATGGACCAGCAGAAGAAAAACGCCCAACTGCGGGCCGGGGACTCGCTTGACGGCTCGCAGGATGGCGCTACAGCATTGGAACCTTCATCCCGCTAAGCCTACCTATAGGTGTCCGGTAAGATACCGGGCGCAGGAGGAACATTATGAAGTTCTCAGAGTTGAAAGGCCGCGCGGTGGTCAGTCTCGAAGACGCCAGCAAGATCGGGGAGGTGCAAGACCTCATGATCGAGCCGGGCAGCCGACGTATCGTCAGCCTCAAGGTAAAGACCGGCATGTTTTCGTCATCCAGGCTGGTGCCCGCGACCGACGTCAAGAACGTGGGCGCGGACGCGGTTACTATCTCCACGACCGCAGGCTCCACGCCCGGCCAGCAGGATAGCGGCAGCGGGAATACCGAAGGCGGGCAGGCCCTGGTCCAACTAACGGGCATCCTGGGCAACAAGGTAGTAACGGATACAGGGACCTTCGTGGGCGAGCTTCACGACATCCTGCTTGAATGGGTGGACCTCACGATCACGGGTTACGAAGTGCGCGAGAGCGGCATGTTCGCTAAGACCCAGGAGTTCGCGGCTACTCCCGATGTGAGCTATGGCGACAAGATGATCACGATACCCGCTTTGCTCCTGAACCAGCCTAAATAACTTGAGCACCCTAGTCTCACACGCCCCAGAGCCGGCAAGCGAGCTATCACCCCAGGCACCCAGAGAAAGTCGCCTCGGGCTGAACCGCTGGCTACAGCTTTTCCTCACGATCATCGCGGGCACCATCGTCGCTGTGATAGCGTGGACCGTCATCGAGCGGTTCCTGCACATCATCATACTGATGCTCGCCAGCTTCTTGCTTGCATACTTGCTCGGGCCGCTGGTGGACCGGGGGGAGCGCGCACGCCTGCCTCGCATACTGGCAACGCTGCTGGTGTACCTGGTGATTATTGGTACGCTGGTGGTGGGCGCTGTGCTATTAATCGGGCCGCTGACCGCGCAGCTACAGGATCTTACCGACACCCTCCCGACGCTCGTTGACACAACCACCGGAACGCCGTCGGGCATCGACCGCTTCTTCAGGGAGAACGGCATACCCCTGGACGTGGCGGACCTGCGCACCCGCATACTGGAATACGTGAGCGGCGCGGGCACTACCATACTCGGGGGCACGCTCAGCATTGTGGGCGGCCTTGTCACCTTCGTCACCGATATCTTCCTGATACTTGCTATCACCTTCTACTTACTGCTCGATGGCCGAGGCATGCACAACCGTATGCTACGCCTGCTGCCCGCCGCTGCCCGCGAGCGTTGGTTCTTCGTAGAGGCCACCCTGAACAGGGTTATCGGTGGCTACATACGAGGGCAGATACTGGTGGCGCTCACGGTAGGGGTGGCGGCGGGGGTAGGTTCCGCGGTGTTGGGAGTGCAATATCCGCTGGTGATCGGCCTCCTGGCTTTCTTATTCGAGTTTATACCCCTGGTGGGACCTGTGCTTGGCATGGTACCGGCGGTGGTGATAGCGTTCTTCCAGTCACCCGGCCTGGCCCTGTGGGTCACCATCTACTTCATCGTGCTACAACAAATCGAGGCCAACATCATCGTGCCCAGGGTGAGCGGGCACGCGGTCGGCCTCCACCCGCTGGCGGTGCTTTTGGCCCTGCTGGCGGGCGTGGAGCTAGGTGGGCTGGGAGGGGCGTTGCTGGCGGTGCCGGTGGCGGGCGTGCTCTACGTGATTGGGCTTGCCCTGTACTCCGACGCCACCAAGCAGACGGAGCTACTTGTGACCAAGCCCCGCCGCACCCCCTATAGCTCCTTGCGCCACGTTATCGAGGACCGCCGGGGCACCAGACGGTCCGGGGCGGCAGCGCAGGTACCCGTAGCTGCCACGGGTGGCGTTGCGCCCGCGGTGGCGGTAACCACCGAGGCGGGGGCCGTGAGTGTCGTTACTACGCCGGAGCTAGCACCCGCAGCATCCGCCGTCGCCGTTGAGGCCAACGAGCGTCTAGCCACAATCGCGCAGGACCAGACGCAGCTTATAGCCCAGTTCGAGGCAGTAGAGGCAGAGGAAGCCGCAGAACTGGCGGCGCGAGAGGAAGAGTCAGCAGAAGGCGAGCCTTCAAACGAACCGGCTCAAACTGGCCGGACATAACAACCTTATTGACCGGGGCCGCGTAATATGGAGGGCACTAACATGTCAGTTGAAGATGAGGCAACACGAGACTATAGACATAAGATGAGACGTTCGTTTGACGCGCTCAACGAAGAAGCTGCGAGGGGGAAGCAAAATCGCCGCCCCTATGACTCGCTCAACGTAGATGACGAGAACAAGCGCGAGATGAGAAATTTCTTCGCGGGGCTAAATGAGGGCAAGCTGGATAGCATGTTGAGGGCGGTATCCCCGGATGTGGTCGATCATAGCACGCCTGCCGAAGGACGCGCGGGTATCGACGGCGTCAGAGACTGGTTCGCCATGCTACACAACGGCTTCCCCGACCTTCACGCTGACGTTGCGGACATGGCAACCAGTGGCGACAAAGTGGTGGCCCATGTAAGATTCACCGGCACGCACACCAACGACTTCGGAGATCTCGCCGCCACCGGCAAGCAGTTGACCCTCAACTCAACCGAAACGGTGCGTTTCGAGGGCGGCAAGCTCATAGAACGTTGGAGCGATCTTGATACGGCGGCTATAATGCAACAGGTCGGCGCGGGAACTACCGCCTAACCGGCTCCTGGCTGCCAGGGATACTAGTTCCAGGCTTGGGGTCATAAAACCGGCCAATTCGCAATGACATGGGGGGGAGAACGATGCTTGAGCAGGCGGTAAAGAGTGCGCCATCAATAAGGATAGCACCACCTGTTGTAAAGGAAACGCCCGTGGTGGGCAAGAACGACTACGCGGCTCTAAAGGCTCGGGTTAAAGAGTCGGGCCTACTTGAGCCTCAGACCAAATACTACGCGGTGAAGATCGCCTATACGCTAGCCATGTTCGCGGTGGGGGTAGCTCTGATGTTCCTGTTGGGCGGGTGGTGGCTGCTGCTGGTTGTGCCTTACCTGGCCTTCGTGTGCGCCCAACTCGGTTTCCTGGCGCACGACCTCGGCCATAAGCAGGTGTTCCCTTCCAGCCGCCTGAACAACTGGGCGGGTATGTTGCTGGCTAATCTGCTGGTGGGCATGAGCCTCGGCTGGTGGAACAACAAGCACAACGCCCACCACGCCAACCCCAACCACGAGGACATGGACCCGGACATAGACATCCCGTTCATGGCCTTCTCGGAAGAGCAGGCGCAGAGCAAGAAGGGGCTGGCCCGCGTCTTTGCCGCGTACCAGGCGTTCCTCTTCTTCCCCGCGCTCACGCTGACCACCTACAGCATGCAAATCTCCTCGGCTATATACACCATACGCGAGCGGTACAGGTTGCAGTCGCCCGACGCGGCGATGTTGTACGCGCACTTCGTGCTGTACTACGTTGGACTGCCGTTCGTGCTGGGCTTCTGGCAGGGACTGCTGGTAATCGTGGTGCACAGGGCCTTGCTGGGCGTGTTCATCGGCGCGGTGTTCGCACCCAACCACAAGGGTATGCTGGTGGTGGGCAAGGACGACGATAAGCTGGACTTCTTGCGCAAGCAGGTGCTCACGGCCCGCAGCGTGCGCTCCACACCCTTTATAGACTTCCTGTACGGGGGGCTGAACCACCAGGCCGCGCACCATCTCTTCCCCAGCATGCCCCGCAATAAGCTACGCAACGCCGCCGACATCACCAGGACCTTCTGTGAGGAGCAGAACATTTCTTACCACGTGACGGGCGTTCGCCAGTCGTTCCGTGAGATACTCCAGAGCCTGCACGCAGCCTCCGCGCCGTTGAGGGGTCGCGCCCGGTAATACGGCGTCCAGCTTGCGACTGTAATCTATCGCTAGGGATGTTAGCCTGATCTTCTATGTTGCTCCCTTCCAGTTAGCAGGTGGATGTGTACAATGGCCGGGCCGACCCATTGACTCGGCTCGCCACATCCCCTATACTCAGGTCACTTCGGGATTACAGGTTTGGACCACTCGAAACGCAAGTGGAGAAGGGTCCGGTGCTCCGGCAGATAAATCGTTTCGGGCCGTAAGGTTCGGGTCGAGATTGGAAACACAGTTCGCTGTGCGGCACATGCAGTTGTAACGACTTGTAGTAACGGGTAAGATAAGGACCCAGATGATCCTCACGGACTGTTTGGGTCTTTTCTTTTGCCCAGAAATTGCGGCTTAACGGCACGAGCAACAGTAGAGACGAAAACGCAAAGACGCAAAGGACGCAAAGAACCCGCAGAGATTAGTAATTGTGGCTCAAGAAAGAGGACCGGAGTACATAATGTCGTACTCCGGTCCTTTTCTATCATCTAAACCCTCAATCTCTTTGCGGGTACTTTGCGTCCTTTGCGTCTTGGCGGTTTCGTCTCTTCTCTCTACCCCCGAGCCACACGGTCGCGGATGCGCTGCCACTCGGAGGCGGGGATGGTGAGGAAGGTGCCCACGACGGTGGGGTCGAAGCGGGTGCCGCTCTCCTCGAATAGGATGGATATCGCCTGGTCGAAGGTGCGGGCGGGGCTGTAGGGGCGTTCGGAGGTGATGGCGTCGAAGGCGTCGGCTACGGCGAAGATACGTGCTTCCAGGGGTATCTCCTCCCCCTTCAGGCCCTCCGGGTAGCCCGACCCGTCCCAGTGCTCGTGGTGGTAGCGCACGATGGGTACGGCTTCCTTCAGGAACTCGATCTCCTTCAGCATCTTGTAGCCAAGCTCAGGGTGGCTGCGCATTTCATGCCACTCTGCATCGTTGAGGGGGCCAGCCTTGCGCAAAATATCGTCCCGCACGCCAATCTTGCCGACGTCGTGCAGCAGCGCCCCTTGCTCGATGTTGCGCAGCTTCACGGGGTCGTCTATGCCCATCGCCATCGCCAGCTTGAGGGTAAATGCCGTCACGCGTAGACTATGCCCGTGGGTGGCGGCATCGCGCGTGTCGAGCATGCCGGTCATGGCGAGCAGGGTGGCGCGGTACGTCTTGTTCAGGTCCTGGTACGCCTGCTGTAGAAGCTGAGCCTGGCGGCGCTCTTCCTCGTAAAGCCGCACGTTCTCGATAGCCACCGACGCCGCGTCGGCCAGCGCTTCGAGCAGCTTCACGTCCTCTTTGTCGAAGTCCTCCCCCGACACCTTGTTATGCACCGTGATTACGCCGCCCACCTGGTCCTGGGAGCGCAGGGGCACGCACACCAGCTTGTGCACGCCGTTCTCGTTATACTTGGCGGCCTGTCCGGCAGGGTAGGTGGCCTGCGCCACGTTGTTCTCGATTACCGGGATGCCAGTGTAGGCCACCAGGCCCTCTACGCTACGGTCGTCCACAAGCAGGCTGGTGCCCTTGAGGCCCGACACCCCGCGCCCGGAGGTCACTTCATAGCGCAGGTGGGTGCCCTCGGCGCTTGCCATGAGCAGAGCACCACCCTTGGCTTCCATCATCTCGGCGGCGGAAGCCACGATCTGGTTGAGGAGGGTATCGAGATGGACGATGGAGTTGAGGGAGCGGACCAGGTCGTACAGGCGCGACAGGCGGGCAAGCGCATCCAGGCCGCTGAGTGGCGGCAATTGCGCGGTGCGCTTGAGTTGTCCTGTAGATACCCTATTCATAAGCTTAATGAGGAGCGGCAGACCCTGATAACAAGAGACGAGTCTGCTGCGTACCGGGTGTTAGCTGTGTGGCTCGGCGCAACGGCGAATACCTGACCAACGCGAACGGAATCTGAGTGTAAAGTAGCGCCCCAGTAAGCCGGATTATACCACAGGGTTCCGGGCCTCCACAACGGACAGGAGTAGGAATAAAGTCTAGCCCCGGCAGATGTATAGTACTATAGGCCCACACGAGCAGCCGGTAAGATTGGCTGCTTCTTGTGCAAATCAAGTGCGGCGACACCGCAAAGCAAAAGCCCGGAGGTGATGCCCTCCGGGCCGGAATCGGGTCCAGGCAAAGGTCTAGAAACGCCTTCGGATGCGCTCCATGCCCTTCTGCATGTCTTCGCTTGCCAGTTGCTCGCGGATAGAGGGCCACTCCTGCTCGAAATCCTCGTCGGTGCCGTCATAGCGGGCGTGCGCCTGGGCCTTCAATGTAGCCTCGTCGGTGCCTCCCCTCGCGTTGCCCGGTGCTTCGCCATTGGCCTCGGCTTTGTCGGCTTCGTCACCGTCCGCAACGTTGCGTCCCCTGGCCTTCGCGTTGGCCTTTCGTGCCTGCTCCCTGGCTACTTCCAGGTGCGCGTCGCGGGTCTCGCCTCGCTCTTTGCGGTCGCGTTGCACCGTCTCGATATCGTCTCTTGGTTGCTCATTGTCCATAGTAGTCCTCACTTCCCGTAAAATCGGGGTCCACCCTGGAACCGCCGGTGCCGAGCCTTCTCAATGTCTCCCACTGCTCTTGCCCGGCGACGATTGCATCCACCGCCGAGCCGTATTCTCCCACATAATACCCGGTCCAGCCCGACACGCCGGTGGGCGCATAACTTAACCTGTAACTCCAACACCCGGTGCTGAACCTGTAGAATACCTGGACCAGCTCCACTACTTCAAGCTTCTCGTCCCAGCCCTTCGCGTAAACCTCACAATGCTTGAGCACCTCGTGCCGGACAAATAGCTCCAGGGCTTCCACGGCCTGCTCCTCGCTGACGAAGCCCTGGAGCCACACTCGCTCGGACCACCACCCCTCCTCGTAATCGGGGTCGCCTTCGTCGTCATGGTAGACCGAGAAGGCCCAGGTCTCGACCGGATATTCCTCGCCCAGCTCCGCGAACCAGCCGTTGCCCAGGTCTCGCTTACTCATCGCTTGTTCCCTTCGTGACTCTATCGCAGGCGGACAAGGTTGCAGGCCCCACGCGAGTAGCGGTGTAATTATCGTCCGGCGGGCGCGTGGGCGCAACCCAGCCCTGGCTGTAGACAGATTACTGCTCTACGGTGGCCTTCAGTTCGTTGCGGAGCCGCTTGATCTCGGCGATAAGCTCCGGTACGTCGTCGCGGGTGAGCTTCTCCACCTTGGTAAGGAGCATGCGGAGCCTCTGAAGCTCCGATGGAAGGTCCTTGAAGAGATAGGGCGACCTGAGGATATCGTTGCAACGTGCTTCAATTTCGCTCAAGTTGTTCTTGGCAGCCATTGTTTCCCCTTCCATCTACCGCCCGTCCGACCCCGCGTGCCCGTTGCCCGTTGCCCGTTGCCCGTTGCCCGTCCGGCTCACAATCCCCTGCGCTTCGATGTGGGCCGTAAAAACGCCGAGAGGATGGGCGCCCATCCTCTGCTTATGGGTCAGCCCTGCGCGCGTGCAGGCTCTCAGACCGTCGATCCATATATGTTGCCGGGCGGATAAATCTTACGATAACACTCTTCCTACCCAGTATACCAGCCTATGCAAGCACAAACCGTAGCGAGCCGCGCAGAGGGCAGGTGGATACATGGTGGCGATACGAGAACCCTGCTCCCCTCTGTCATCCTGAGCGCAGCGAAGGATCTAAAGAAGGTGAGTAGGGATTCTCTGCATTCCAGATGACAGAGGGGAGCAGGGTTCTCGTGGACGGCATTTAATGCAGACGCCCAGGGCGAACAGCAGACGTGGGGCTTCAAGGCAAAGAGGGTTGGTCTGGCAACCAACCCTCTTTTAACAGAATAGTTAGCTATTACTGGCTATGGCCTGGCAGGAGTGGAGCAGTTGGGGAAGAAAGCGTTAGCCGCTATCTTCGCCATCTGCCCTCTTGTGGTGTTCTCGTTGTACCGGAAGCACGGTGCTCCTGTCTCAGGACACCTGCTCTCATCACCGTACCCTGAGATGATGCCCCTCCCTGCCAGACGCTCTATGTACACCCAGAACGGGCTGTCCTGGTCTACATCTGTGAAGGTCTGCTGGTCAGAAGGCACATCCTCCTCGAACCCTGCGGCTATGGACACTATCTTGGAGATCTGCCCCCTTGTGGCGGGGTTGTTGGGGCGGAAGTATGGCCTACCCTCGCTGTCGCAAGGCTCAGTCACACCAGGTCCTCCGCACGGGTACCCCGCTATGGCTCCTGTTTGTGCCAGCCTCTCCACGAACTCGTAGAAGGGGCTGCCGGGAGGTACGTCAGCGAACTGCTGCTGGCCCTCTGCTATGGGATCATCTAGCCCAGCGGAGTTGGCGATGATCTTGGACAACTGCCCTCTGGTTACGTTAGCACCTGGCCTGTAGTATGGATCATCGTTGGCGTTGCACTCTTCGCCAGGTCCTCCGCATGGGTAACCTGAGACGATGCCTCTGCACGCTAAGCACCTGATGAAGGTGTAGAAGGTGTGGTCGGGGGGCACATCAGCGAACTGGATCGGGCATGCCGTTACAGTAGCACTTGGTACCGCTGTGCTTGTGCCGGCTACTGCGGTGTTGGTGCCCGTAGCTACCGCTGTGTTCGTCCTCGTGCTCGTGGCTGCGGTGGTGACGGTGCTTGACGGTACAGTGGTAGCCGTGCGTGTTGCGGTGCTGGTGGAGCTCGGTACAGTGGTGCTAGTGGCAGTGCTTGACGGTGCGCTCGTGCTTGTAGTCGTGAGCGTTGCGGTGCTGGTGCTGGAAGGTATTGTTGTGGAGGTGCCGGTGCTGGTTTGGGAGGGAGTAGCGCTGGCCGTGTTGCTGGGAAGCACGGGAACGGTTGACGTAGCTGTACTTTCCGGTTCCTTCGTTTCTTCGCCGGAAACCGTAGCCGTGCTGCTCGCCATTTGGGTAGCAGTTTCCGATGCTATCTCGGTCGCAGTTTGGGTGGCAGTTTCAGTCACGGTGGAAGTAGCCGTTGCCTCGACCGTTGCATCGCGCTCCTGCGAGAACGGGGGCGTGCCTGTCTGCGAGTCGGTGCTGGTTACCTCGTAATACTTGTCGTAGACAGCCGCTGTAGTTATAGTTCCACCGGGGTTGCTGGGAGGCACCTGAGCGTAGACACCGCTGCCGCCTTGA
>DASVRN010000188.1:0-6653 GCA_036388595.1 Chloroflexia bacterium | reverse complement strand
GCCCACTTCCTGCGGGCGGGGCTTGCGGGCTTCAAGGACAGGCGCATCTACATGGCCCCCTTGCTGGCGGGCGCTATCTTCTTCCTGACCACGCCCTTCGCCATCCTCGACAGCGAGAAGTTCCTCCACGACGTGCGCGCCGACGCCGAACACTACGCTACCGCCCACTTCGGCATGGAGGGTGACGCCCTGGGCTGGTACGTGGACTACCTGTGGTCGGTGGAGGGGCTGATTGTGCTGCCCGCCATCGCAGCCATGATACGCGGGGTCGTCGTGCGCTCCAGGCCCCTGCTGATGCTGTCCGTGTTCCCCGTGATATACTTCATCTTCATCAGCACCTTCGTGGTGCGCAACGACCGCACGGTGCTGCCCTTGCTACCGTTCCTGGCGCTGCTTGGCTCGTCGCTGTTATTCTACCTGCTGGGCCTAGTGTGGCCGCCCAACAGCCTGGCTCGCAAGCTGGTTGCCGGGGCGGTGTGTATGGTGATGGCTGTCTCGGTCGTCTACCCGCTGTGGCAGACGGTGGGGCGCACGCAACAGGGGCTATCGGGCGTCGCCAGCCGGGACGCGGCACGTGATTGGATCAACAGCAGCATAGCCGCAGGCTCGCATGTGGCGGTGGAAGCCTACGGCCCTGTGATTGACGATACACGCTTTAAGGTAGATTGGGTGGGGCGCGTCACGCAGTATTCGGCGGCCCAATATGAGGAACAGGGTGTAGACTACGTGGTGGCTAGCGGCGGAATCTTCAACCGCTTCTACCGCGAGCCGGACCGCTATCCCGGCGACATTCAGCAATACGACACGCTGTTCGGCCAGCTAGAGCCGGTCCGCACCTTCCCGGAGCAGATGTACGAAATCAGGGTCTATAAGGTACCCGAAAGATGATGCACCCCAATTGATAGACGCACCAACCTCAAGCACCCACACGATCACAGGCCTGTATGGAGAGGCTTCCATAACCCGCGCCACCGCTGACGATTTGCCGGAGGTGCTGGCCCTCTTCGATGAAGCCGTGGCCTGGCTGGTCGAGCGGGGGCAGGAGGCTCAGTGGGGCAAGGTGCCCTTCTCGCGGCTGCCGGGGGCGCACGCACGCTTCAACCAGTGGATTGAGGCCGGGGCGCTGTTCGTGGCGCGCCTGTACGGCAGGATGGTAGGCACTGTCGCCCTCAGCGAGACGCCGCCGCAGTACGCCGTCCGCTTCTTCGAGGGCTTCCCCGCAACGGCCTTCTACCTGGAGGCTTTCACCACCAAGCGTTGGATGTCGGGGCAGGGCATCGGGCGCGACTTGCTGCTCTGGGCCGAGCAGTACGCCCTCGACCGGGGCAAGACCTCTATCTGGCTCGATTGCTGGGCAGGGAAGCCCGGCCTCCCCAACTACTATCAAGCGGCAGGCTACATACCCCGCCGGGAGTTCGCGTTGGGCGATTGGCAGGGTATGCTCCTGGAGAAGCCGCTCGCTCTCGTAGAAGAGGAACGAGAGCAGGAAAGCGTCACCTCGACTGCCACCCCTGCCGCCCCCATCGTCTCGACCCGTTCGGCGCATGAGGTGTATGACAGCCGTTGCGCGGAATTCGCCACCCGCCGCGACGAGATTTCGGGCAAGTGGAATACCATCGCCAATTTGCGGCTTGGGGCGTTCGTCCTTGCGACTGTGACACTGGGTGTCGGCTTATTCCAGGATAACACGCTGCTGAAGATAGCGGGCTTGGCGCTGCTGGCCGCCTTCTTCGTGCTGGTGCGCTACCATAGCGCACTGGGGAAGCAGCGCCAGCGATATGACGAACTGTACAATATCAACAACGAGGCCCGCCTGCGATACGCCCGCCGCTGGGCCGACCTGCCGTTGCGGCATGAGATTCGCCCCGACCACACCGACCCGTATGCCTACGACCTGGACATATTTGGCCGCGCCTCCCTGTTCCAACTGATAGAGACGCCAAGTACCACTATGGGAGAGGCCACGCTGGGCCGCTGGCTGAAGCAATTCGCCCCGGTCGAGGTGGTGCGCAAGCGCCAGGCTGCGGTAGCCGAGTTAGCCCCGCTGATAGACCTGCGGGACGAGATTGCCTTGCCGGGCAGACTGTTCAAGGACAGGCCCGACCCTGAACCCTTTCTACAGTGGGCCGAGGACGAGCCGTGGCTGGCGAAACGTCCGTGGCTGCGCTGGGGAGCGATAGCCGACGTGGTGTTGCTGTGGACGCTCCTCTTGGCGCACCTGTTTGGCGTGATAGACTTCCCGCTCTACCTGGGCCTTGCCGCCATAAACCTGCTGGCGGGCCTGTCGGTAGTCAAGACCGTCTACGAGATCATGGGGACGGCTACGACGCGGGAGAAGGCGTTCGCGCAGTACGCCACGATGTTTGAGCTGTTGCACGGGGCGCGCTTTGAAAGCCCGCTGCTGAAGGAGATGCAAGCCCGCCTGCTGGTAGACGGCGAGCCTGCTCACGTGCTGATGCGCAGGCTGCACAGGCTGACTACCCTCACCATACCACCCTCGGCACAACTCTACATCGTCATCCAGGCGTTCACGCTGTGGGACGTGCACCTGCTGGCCGCGTTCGAGGCCTGGCAGACTAAAGCCGGTAAGCACGCCCGCGAGTGGCTCGACGTGCTGGGGGAGGCGGAGGCGCTGTCGGCCCTGTCGGTGCTCTCCCACGACAATCCAAGCTGGACCTTCCCCCATGTGGACGCTGACGCCGGGGTGCTGGACGCGGAGCAGATTGGGCACCCGCTGATTGCTCCGGGCGTGCGCGTGGATAATGACGTGCAGGTGGGGCCGGAGGGCACTTTCCTGCTCATCACCGGCTCGAACATGTCGGGCAAGAGCACCCTGCTCCGCGCCATCGGGGTGAACATCGTGCTTGCGGGCGCGGGTGGGCCGGTGTGCTCCCGCTCGCTTCGACTGCCGCCTGTGGAGCTTTGGACCAGCATGCGCGTGCAGGACTCGCTGGAAGAAGGCGTTAGCTACTTCATGGCCGAGTTAAAGCGGCTCAAGCAGGTGGTGGATGCGAGCACCCGGCTTGCGGGTGGCGACCGGCGGCTCTTCTACCTGCTCGACGAAATCCTGCACGGCACCAACACCGCCGAACGCCAGGTGGCCGCCCGCCGCGTTGTGATGCACCTGGTGGAGCAGGGCGCGCTCGGGGCGGTATCCACCCACGACCTCACCTTTGCCGACAGCCCCGCCGTGGCAGCCGCCGCCCGCATGTTCCACTTCACCGAGTCCTTCAGCACCGGCCCCGAAGGCCCCCAAATGAGCTTCACCTACGAGCTTCAGCCGGGCCTCGCCACCTCCACCAACGCCCTCAAGCTGATGCAGATCGTTGGATTGGACGTCTAACGCCTAAGTGCCCTGGCTAAGGGGTGGGTGTGCTTTGGGACTTTGGAGCGGCCGTAGGTGTAGTGGTTCCAGGAATTGGAGAAGGCATTTGCGGCAATGGGGTTATGCACTTGGTGTTGAACGACTTTACACTACTCTCGTCGCCCACAATGATGTATTTACCCTGGCTGCCGCTATCGAAACCGTTCCAACCCGCGTCGAGCGTTTGCCTTTTAGGTTCTATACGATACACGCCTGGAGTCTCGAACGCACGCACTTTCTCATATCTCAGGGTCTCTTTGTCCTTGAGAATTACGTTTTCAAGTGCAGGAAAACTTGCGGCTGGTGCACGATTCCAGTCTCGCTGACACATTCCCGGTCCTCTCCCAGCAGCCAGGATACGCTTTGACAGTGCACTGGTGCCGCTTTTGTTGGTAAAGGTAAAAATAGCCGTCACTTCCTGGCCGGGGTCTACTCGCATGTAACCCTCAGTTGTAATCGAAACAGGAGAGAGTTCTAGCTCACTCTCCACGGCAGCAGTACCGCTAGGCGGGCCGCCGATGATTGCAAATAAAGGCGCAACTAAGACAGCGGCCACAATTATCACTTTTATACAAAGGTGGCTGATATGCCTGACTAAACTAAGGCATCTAGGGCCGCAGCTAATAGATTGAGCAGGTACTAGCAGCTTGCGCAAAGAAGTTCTCATAGCCCCTCTCCATTTACTTCGATTATTTGGCTGACTCGTTTTCCTCACTTTATAGGAGCAGGGTAATCCAGATACGTAGCAAGCATTCCTGAAGAACTGCTCACGGTATGACCATCACCTGTGAGATAGTCGTCAGAAATATGAGGACTAGAAACGTGCCGTAAGCGAGCAGTGCGATCAGGCGTAAGAAGACTGGTGTGGTTGTTGCGGCTTGTGCTGAAAAATTCTTATCTACCCACTCCCAGAGGTAGACAGAAAAGAGTAAGGTCGAAACCACCCCACTGACGATGAACACCCAGCTTGCTAACACATCCACCTGGATTATTGGCACGAACAACACTCCTCCAAACACGAAATTTAGGCTGGTGTCCGAGGCTATAATGAATTGCCTAATAGCAAAGGCTACGGCTGTGAGTGCCAACACAATTTGTATTACCCCTGTGTCCACCAGATATCTTTCGTTACCTCTCACACTTACGCTGCTTGATCCGTTAGTGGCATCCGCAGCCGGTTGAGGGACTGGGGTGGTAGTCTTGAGGTTATCTGCTTCACCAATCATACGAGCCTGCCTTTTCCTATTGGTCTTCGCTCTTAGAGCCAAAAAGATAAAGCACAACACCAAAATCGGGACTAGGGCGCACGCCCAGAGTATACGCCGGTCCTGAAGAGACTGATCACGTTTGTCATTACGGTTTAAGGCAGGTAAGTCCACATGCCTATACAAAACTATTCTTCCTAATAATTTACTCCAATTATACATATTTGCTATTATATATACATTAATCTATAGTAAGCAATCTCACATGAGCTCTTGCGGCTTCGGATTTGCTAATCTCCACTGACTTTCACCTACGAACTTCAGCCGGGCCTCGCCACCTCCACCAACGCCCTCAAGCTCATGCAGATCGTGGGGTTGGACTTGGGTGCTGATAGCGACTGAGTAGGAGACGAAAACGCAAAGGCGCAAAGGACGCGCAGAGATTAAAGGTTGTTGTGTTCAGTACAAAAAGGAGCAGGGTACGTGGTGTCGTACCCTGCTCCTTTTTTGTACCGTCTTAACCCTTCGTACTCTTTGCGCGTTCTTTACGTCTTTGCGTCCTTTGCGTTTTCGTCTCTGGTCCAGCTAACGGTACGGCGGGGGCATGGGGATGGCCCAGATGCCGTCGTTGGTGGCGGCGAGGAGGGTTTCTACCATGCCGGGGCGGGTGGTGGGGTCGTGCGGGGCGAGTACGAGGACGTTCACAGCGCGGTCACCTATCTCCTTGTTGAAGGGGGTCCAGCTTTGACCGCCGTCGCCGGAGCGGAAGACGCCGAGGCTGGTGAGGCCCGTGTCGCTGGGCTTAGCCATAGCGGTGTAGAGTATGGGGCCGGGCTTGTTGTATTCCTCGGTGTAGAAGACGTCCACGAAGAGGGTGGTGAACCAGGAGTAAGCGGTCGGGTCCTGGTCCTGGGGCACCGGCCTGCTCAAGAGGGTCCAGTCGTTGCTCTCCAGGGGGAGGAACCAGATGCCCTGGTAGGTGGTCATATACAGCCCGCCGTCCTCGGGCCGCCCTATGGAGCCGGGCACGTACACCAGCACGTCCGGGGCCTGGAGGCTATCTTCTCCCTGTAACTCCGGCGTGACGTTCTCGAACGTGTCGCCGCCATCGGTGCTACGGAGCACCTGGCCCGAGCCGCCCTCGCTGACGAACGCCACAAAGATCGTCTCCCCGTCCGGGCTGGCCGCTATGGACCTGGGGTCGAAGTTCTCGACCTCCGCGTTGAGGAGTGCGGTCCAGGTGGCCCCGGCGTCGGTGGTCCTGCGCACGTCGCTACAGGTCGCGGCTAACGCTTCCGAGGCGCTAGGGGCTGTGATGTGGATCGCATTGAGGCCTGCCATCTCCTGCCAGGTCTGCCCGCCATCGGTCGAACGCGAGGCGGCGATAGGCAAGCCGCTGGCACACCCAGTGTGGCTGGTGACGTACATTACCTCCGCACTGCCCAGGGCCACGTCGGTCGTGCGGCCCACGAGGTTGACGGTCAGTTGCTGCCACTGCGTGTAGTCGTAGCTGCCCTTCCACACGCCGCCCGGCCCACCTACCAGCACCATGTTGTCTCCGCCCGGCATGACCGCCATGCCCGTGATGTTGGTGCCGGTCAGCCCCACAGCGACCCAGCTATAATCGGGAGGCGGCAGGGTAGGCTCCGGGGAGGGGGTCGTCGTAGGCGTGGACGTAGCGCTGGGGGTGCTGGTGCGACTCGGCTGAGCGGTGGCGGCCCTGCGTGTGTTGGTGGCCCGTGCCGGGGCGGCGGTACCCGTAGCCGCAGCGGTTGCGGCAGTCGCGCTTATCGTGGCTGCGGGGGTAGCGCCGATGGTCGCGGTGGAATTGGTGACGGGGGTCTCGGTGCCGGTAGGTCGGCGTGGTGCCGGACCGCAGGCCGTCATGAGGACCAACCCTACGATTGCTGCCGCGAACGCCGTGCGAGACGCCAATAATGGACGTGGATGCTGTGACATTAACCCTGTTCTCCTCTTATATAGATGCCCTTTTCGGCCAGTTTACCGTATAACGCCGCACCAACACGGCGAGTTGCACATCAAGAATAGCTAAACGCCAAGACGCGGAGACGCCAAGGACCACG
>DASVRN010000187.1:0-13620 GCA_036388595.1 Chloroflexia bacterium | reverse complement strand
GCCGTCGGGCCGCAGCACCATATCGAAGGCCCGGTCCTCGCCACCCATGAAGTTGGTGACCACTTTGCCCCTGTCGCCAAACGTAGTATCCAATTTGCCGTTAGGCAGGTAGCGCACTACCACGAAATCGTCTTTGGCGGTCTCGTCGGTGGCGTGCCCCGCGACTACTATCTTGCCGTCGGGCTGTATGGCTACCGCTTCGGCTACGTCCTGCTCCATGATGTCGGTGGTGGCCTTGCCGCCCTTCCCGAATTTGGTGTCTAACTTGCCCTTGGTGTCGTAGCGCAGGACCGCGAAGTCGCTGACGTAGATGCCCGTCGCGCCCACGACCACTATCTTGCCGTCGGGCTGTATGGCTACGGCCCTGGCGCTCTCCTCCGGGCCATCCTCAGCTTTGACCACGTTGGTGAGCACCTTGCCCGATTTGCCGAAAGTCTTATCAAGCGCGCCGTCTTCGTTGTAGCGAGCTACCGCGAAAACGTGGCCCCCAAGGTCAGCATGTATCGCTGAACCGACCGCTACTATCTTGCCGTCCTCCTGGAGCGCCACGTCGTAGGCACGCGAGTAGTCGTAGTCGTCAGCCAGCTTGGTTACTAGCTTGCCATCCTTGCCGAATTCCTCATCCAGGCTGCCGTCCTCGTTGTAGCGGACCAGGCCAAAGCTGGGGGTGTCCTCCGGGTGGGACCACACTTCGCCCGCCACCACTATTTTGCCGTCGGGCTGCACTACCAGGGCGTGGGCCTCATCGCTGTGGCCGAACTCGGTGCTTACTTTGCCGCCGTCACCAAAGGTTGTATCAAGTTTGCCGTATGCTCCCGAACCCTGTGAGTTCGTGGTCTGGGTGTTCCTCGGCGTCCCGGTACCTTCCGATGTCGCGCGGGTGGCGGTGGGGGTGCTTACCTGCCCGCCGCACCCGGCCAGCAGCGTTACCGCGAGCATGGTCCCTAACAGGAGGTTTGTAGAGCCTCGTTGCTTTAGTGTAGTCCTGGGTAGTCTCATCAAGTTGCTCATCTTAGCGAGTCACGTTGTAGCGGGCGAGCGCGAAGTCCCAGTTGAGGCCGTCTTCGGTGTCCGCCACCCCATGCCCACCAGCGACCAGCTTGCCGTCTTCCTGGAAGGCCAGGGCGTAGACGCGGTCGGTGCCGCCTATGTCGAGGGTCTGCGCGCCACCGTCGGCAAAGCTCTCGTCAATCGTGCCGTCGTGGTTGTAGACCACCACAATCATGTCGTCGTTGCCGATGGAACCTCCCAGGGCGATCTTGCCGTCCTCGCGCACCGACATGGAATAGCCGGAGCTGGAGCTGGTGAAGTTGGAGATTATGCGCCCCTTATCGCCAAAATCGTCGTCGGGAGTGCCGTCCTCGTTCAGCCGCGCCAGGGCCGTGCCGTACAACTCGCAGGTGACGACCAGATCATCCTCCGGGTACCAGCCGCATTCGGGAGCGCCGAACTGGGCAAGTCCGCCGATTGTCACCTTGCCGTCCTCGTCCACGTGCACGCCGTAGGGCCAGTCCTTGCCGCCGAGGAAGTCCACGACGGCCTTGCCGCCCTTGCCGAAGGTCTTGTCCAGCTTGCCATCCTTGTTGTAGCGGGCGATTGCGTAGTCGTTGTCGCCCATCACCCCGTTACCGACCACCACTATCTTACCGTCGGGCTGTATGGTGACGGCGGAGGCGCTGTCATCGCCGCCGAAGTCGGTGGTGACTATGCCGCCCTTACCGAACTTCTTGTCCAGCTTGCCTTTGCTGTCGTAGCGCAGCACCGCGAAGTCGGCCGGGTAGCCCGCGGTCGCGCCCACCACTACTATCTTGCCGTCGGGCTGTATAGCTACATCGAAGGCTTCCTGGTCGTGGCCGTAGCCGGTGATGTCGTCCAGGGGAGTGAGCACCTTGCCGCCCTTGCCGAAGGTCTTGTCCAGCGTGCCATCGGCGTTGAAGCGCACCATGCCGAAGGTGGCGTGATACATCTGGGGGTTGTGGGCCTTGCCGACCAGGATGAACTTGCCGTCCGGCTGCACCGCCAGCCCCCGCCCTTCCGAATAGTCGAACTGTTCCTCCGCGACGGCCACCCTGACAATGCCATTCTTGCCGAACTTCTTGTCCAGCTTACCATTTTTGTCGTAGCGGGCCACGCTGAACCTGGGGCCAGCCGCGCCCTCTTCCCAGGTGTGCCCGGCCGCCAATATCTTGCCGTCGGGCAGCACGGCCAGGTCCTCTATCTGTTCGAGGCCGCCGCCGAAGTCACTGGTCACTCTGCCATCCTTGCCGAATGTGAGGTCGAGGCCGCCTTCGCCGCCGGAGTAGGAGGAGCGTGAGGAACCAGGCTTATTGGATGGAGTGTTGGAGTTTTGCGAGGCGAAAGCAGTTGCGCGGGATGTGCTGTCGTCGGATAGCGCCGCGGGGTTGCCCACGCAACCTACGCTGAGGAGAGTGGTGCCGACCAGTATGGCCGTTGTGAGGAGTATGGCCGTGCGGTGCTTGTACGCCGTTATATATGCCGGAAAGGTCATTTCGGTCCGCCTTCTAAATGTAATTGTTTATGAATATCGCGATTTGAGTGAGGTACGAGTTCTATTTAGCCGGTTTAAATGATTGGTGCTTAATGTTCTTGTTCTGTTGCTGGTTTGTGGTGGCCCCGCGCCTGTTGCTTTTGTGTGCTTATAGGCACGGGGCCTGCTCAAGTTCCTATCTTCCCGTTTGCCTTGATGTTGCTGATGTTGTTATTGGGTTATTTGCCGTTGCCTGATACTAGTTCACTATATCTTTTGGTCTTCCATTTGGCATGAGTATTTGGTTGTATTCTGTGTCTCTGTTGTTTCTATTCGATGGTGGTGTTGCCGCCTGTTGCTGGAGAGGTGAGGGAGACGAGTGTCTCAAGTAAGTCCGGTAAGCCCCGAAAGCTGCGTGCCTGTCCACCCACGACTTGCTGGACTTTCCCGCAAAGTTCCTTTCGACCGTCGGCCCCTTCCTCTTCCCATACCCGCAACAACAGCGGCTGCGACCGTATAGCGTGGTTGTAATCTGTACCGCCCATGTGTTTGCTCCTTATTTGTGTTGGTAATGTGTTCGAGCTTGTTGTAGTGTGGGCAGGCACGCTGTTGTTGACACTTACTTTTTACCAGACAAATGGCCGTCGTGGTACGCACAAGAAACGGACAAAAACCGTTACACCTGGCTGTATCAGTGGCTTTTTGTGATACAAGCCAGTGGGTATCTAAACGCCAAGACGCCAAGACGCCAAGAACGCGCCAAGGTTAAGGGTTGTGGCTCAAGTAGAAGGAGCAGGGTACGTGCTGTCGTAACCCTGTTCCTTCTTGTGCTCTCCAAACCTCTATACTCTTGGCGTGGTTCTTGGCGTCTTGGCGTCTTGGCGTTTAGCTACTAGCTGCGCTGCCATTAGCTCCGCGAGGTGCATGACTTTGACGTCCATTTTGGCTGCGTCTATGCCGCCGCGTAGGTGCATGATGCAGCCGGGGTTGTCGGTGACGAGCACTTTAGCGCCGGTGGAGGCGAGGTTGTCCAGCTTGCGCTTGAGTATCTGGGAGGCCACTTCGGGGTGCCCTATGGAGGTGGAGCCGCCGAAGCCGCAGCAGACTGTGCCCTCCGGCAGGTCGCGCAGTTCCAGGCCGAGCACTTCCTGTATGATGCGCTTAGGGGCCTCATGTATGCCCAGGACGTTAGTAGATTGGCAGAAGCTGTGATACGTGACAGGGCCGATAGCGGAGCCTGGTCTGCTCAACGCTCCCGGCTCCAGTTGGGCTACCCTGTCCATGAAGGTGACGAAGTCGATCACTTTCTCCTGGAGCGCCATAGCCCTTATCTGCCAGGCGGGTTCGTGCTCAAACAGGCCCTCGTACTCGTGCAGCATGGCTATGGCGCAACTCGCCCCGCCCGTGAGGATGTAGTCGGCCCGCACGCTTTCCAGCACCTCTATCGTCTGCTTCGCCATCCGGCGCGCTCGTGGCAGGTCGCCGGCGTCGAGGTTGGGGAGGCCGCAACAGTGCTGCCCCTTCGGCACCGTGACTTCGGCACCGCACGCTTCCAGCACCGACACCACAGCCTCGGCCATGCCGGGGAAGAGGCGGTCGGTGATGCACTGGATGAAGTAGGCTACGCGCAGGCCCTCTGCCTTGCTGGGTATTGTTGGCTTGCAGGGAGTGCGGGAGGCCAACCTGTCGCGTGCGGGCACGGTGGCGGGCGAGGGTGGGGTGCGCCAGGCGGTCAGGGCGCGCACCTTCGGCACGATGTTGGCCCCGGTGCGCTTCACCCGCAGGAAGCCGTCTTCGCTGAAGGGGAGCGCCATACGGGAGGAAAGTCGCATCGCCAGGTCGAACAGGCGGGGTTGCGACCAAAGGGAAAGGACGAAGCGCACCGGCAGGGGGTATGACTTCTTCTCTACCACCTGCGAGCGCACCGCCAGTATCTGCTGGGGTAGGGGTATGCCTACGGGGCAGACGGTGGCGCAGGCGTTACACGACACGCACAGGCTCTGCGGCCCCGCGCCCGCTTCCAGGCCGTGATGGTAGGGTGTGTTCACCAGGCCAATAGCCCCTGAATAGATGTAGCCGAAGACGTGGCCTCCCACGACCGCGTAAGGGGGGCAGACGTTGGCACAGGCGGCGCACCTGATGCAGCGTAGCGCCTCCTTGATGAGTGGGTGCTCGCGCATCTCCATGCGGCCGTTGTCGAGCAGGACGACGTGCATCTCCTTGCCCGGCTCCGGTGGCCCCGACACGAAAGAGGTGTAGGAGGTGATTGTCTGGGCGGTGGCCGAGCGTGCCAGGAGTCGCAGTTGCAACATGGCGGCCGCGTAGTCGGGCACCAGCTTCTCGATACCGGCGAAGACCACGTGCACGCGGGGCAGGGAAGTCACCAGGCGGGCGTTGCCCTCGTTCTCGATGAACATGACCGTGCCGCTCTCCGCGATGAGGGCGTTGGCCCCGTTGATGCCCAGCCCGGCCTCCAGGAAGTCGCGCCGCAACTCTTTCCGCGCCACGCCCACCTGCTCGGCTATGTCCTCCCGGCTCACCTCGTAGCCGGTGGTGTCGGTGAATAGCTGGCCCACCTGCTGGCGGCTTTTGTGGATCGCGGGCATAACCATGTGGGAAGGACGCTCGTGCGCCAGTTGCACTATCCACTCGCCCAGGTCGGTCTCCACAGGCTCTATGCCGTGCTCCTCGAGCGCGGCGTTCAGGTTCGTTTCCTCCGACACCATCGTCTTCGACTTGACGACGTGGGTGATACCTTTCCGGGCGCACAGGTCCAGTACGTACCGGTTGGCTTCCTCCGCGTCCTTAGCTCGGAAGACGCTCACCCCGTTAGCCTCGGCTGCCCGCTGGAACTGCTCGATGTACTCCGGCAGGCGTTCGATTACTTCGTCTTTGATGCCGGCCAGCCTATCCCTTAGCGCCTTGAACTCATCGGTGCCGGGGATGTCAGGCAGGTGCACGATTGGGTTGGCGTTGGGCGCGCCCTCGCTGTCGTGGAACCTGGGTGTAAGCGGGTTCTCCTGGTAGGCGGCCCAGGCTGCATCCCGCGAGTTGCGCCACGAGCGTTGGAAGTTGAGCAGGTTGCCCTGTAGCTGCGCGTCGGCAAGGGCGCGCCTGTACCTCTGCTCGAACGGCAGCGGTATGTGCGGCGACTCCTCCACGTTGGAAGGCGACCGCTTGCCCGCGGGCACTTTGCGAATGATGCCAGTTCCTGGAATACGCTTCATACTTGCCCCTTTGGGTAATTACGAATTACGAATTACGAATTACGGGTCAATCTTCATCCACTACGATGATATGAAGTACTTTCGGTCCCTGTACGCCAATCGTCAGCACCCGCTCGATGTCAGCGGTGCGGCTGGGGCCGGTTATTAGCGAGACGTAGCGCGTACCTTCGCTGCTTAGTTGCGAGAGGGTGCGGCCCATCTCGTCCAGGGTGGGCACTATGTTCGAGGCGGGGAGGAGGGCGTACACGGTGTCGGAGAGCATGCCGAGGAGGCGGGCGGTCAGGGTCTCTTCCACGGAGAGGAATGAGCCGGTCTCGGCCACCCCCGACACGGCTAGCACTATGCCTATGTCTCCCGCCAGGCTGGCCGCCGCATGCTGTGGACCTTCCGTGCCGCTATCCAGTTCCTCGGCCACTCTGAGGTCTATGCCGCGGGTTTGCAGGGCTTCGCGCAATTCGGGATAGCGGGCGAGTGCCTGGGAGGTGGCGGTGTAGCGGCCCGTTGTAGTTGGTGCTTCTGCGGAGGCGAGCAGTTGGGCTGCTTCCTCGACACTTCGTACGTTTGTGACCAGGGCGGCGACCGCGCGGGCGCGCTCGATGAAGAGTTCTAGGAGTGCTTCCTGGGTAGCGGGCGGGGTTGTCTGCAAATCAATCTTCTCCTGGGGCACGGTGGTTGCCACACATTCTATATCGTGAGCGTGCCTGTTGCCCAGTCCGCGCTGCTATGGATGCCACGTTCGGACGAAGAACCGACATTTATTATCTTTTACCGCAGTGTAAATGACTATTTACCTCGTCCGTACTACTTCTAGTGCACAATGGAATAGTGCTTGTCCGACCTTGGAGGCAAGCGGTCTTACCTATCAGAGAGGATAGCTGGACATGAGTAAGATCAAGATCGAGCGCCTTAAGGTGCTCCAGGGCGCGAACGTGTGGGCTTATATGCCCGTTCTGGAAGTGCGCGTCAACATAGGCCCCTACGAAGAACTCCCCTCCGACAAGCTCCCCGGCTTCCCCGCTCGCCTCGTTGAAGCTATGCCCAGCCTCTGGTCGCATCACTGCTCCGAGGGCAGGCCGGGTGGCTTCCTGGAACGGCTGCGCGACGGCACCTATATGGGCCACATCCTCGAGCACGTGATACTGGAACTGCAATCGCTCGCCGGGATGGAAACCACGTACGGCAAGACCCGCTCCACGGGCCGCCACGCGGAGTACTACATCGTCGTGCACTACCACGAGCCTGAGGCCGCCAAGATGTGCGTGCACCTCGGGATCGAACTGGTAGAGGCACTGGCCGAGGACAGGCCGCTCGATTTTGACCTGTCAGAGCGCATTGCTGAAATTCGTGACGTGGCCGCCGAGCGCATGCTAGGGTCATCCACCCAGGCCATCGTGGACGCGGCAAAGAAGCGCGGCATCCCCTGGTTCCGCCTGGACGATGGGGCATTGGTGCAGCTTGGACACGGCTGCTACGCGAAGCGCATCCAGGCCAGCGAAAGCTCCTTCACGTCGAGTATCGCCGTGGACATCGCGCAGAACAAGTCCCTGACCAAGACGCTGCTGGAGAAGGTCGGCGTGCCTGTACCTAAGGGCGAAGTAGTGGAAAGCGCGGACGACGCCTGGCAGGTAGCGCGGGAGTTAAGTGGCCGCGTGGTGGTGAAGCCCATTGACGGCAACCATGGCAAGGCGGTAAGTGTGAACCTCGCCACCGAACAGCAGGTGCGCACGGCGTTCGAGCTTGCCCGCTCCTTCTCGGAGAAGGTGCTGGTAGAGCACTATTACGAAGGTAACGATTTCCGCCTGCTGGTGGTAGACGGTAAGCTGGTGGCCGCCGCGCAGAGACGCCCCGCGCAGGTGGTGGGCGACGGCCTGCACAACATCCAGCAGCTTGTCGAGATGCTCAACTCGGACCCTCGGAGGGGTGCCGGGCATGGCTCGGTGCTCACCCGCATCAACCTGGATGCCGCTGCCGAATTGACACTGGGCAAGCAGGGCTACACCGTGGAGAGCGTGCCGCCCGCTGGCGTTAGCGTGCTGCTACGCGACAATTCCAACCTATCCACCGGCGGTACCGCCATAGACGTAACCGGCAGCGTCCACCCCGATAACGCCGCGATAGCCGTGCTGGCCGCGAAGACCGTTGGCCTCGATATCGCCGGGATAGACGTTATTTGCCGCAGCCTGCACTACCCGCTCACCGAGCAAGACGGTGGGATTGTGGAGGTGAACGCCGCGCCAGGGTTGCGCATGCACGTCTATCCATCGGAGGGCAAGCCGCGCCAGGTGGGTGAGGCCATCGTGGACATGCTCTTCCCGAAGGGCACGCCCTCGCGGGTGCCGCTTATCGCTGTTACGGGCACCAACGGCAAGACCACAGTGACCCGCATGATAGCTCATACCTACCGGACTATGAACAAGTTCGTAGGTATGACCAGCACCGACGGCGTGTACTTCAATGGGGTGCGCCGGGTGAAAGCTGATGCCTCCGGGCCGCGCAGTGCCGAGTCGGTGCTGCAACACCCGCTGGTGGAGGTGGCGATACTGGAGACCGCGCGTGGTGGCATCTTGCGGTCGGGGTTGGCCTGGGACCAGTCGGACGTGAGCGTAGTGACCAATATTGCCGCCGACCACCTGGGCATGGACGGCGTAGACACGCTGGAAGACCTGGCCCGCGTCAAGCGGGTGATTGTGGAGAGCGTGAGCACGCGGGGGTACGCCGTGCTCAACGCCGATGACGAGCTTGTGGCCGATATGGCGCAGGACTGCCCCGGCAAGGTGATCTTCTTTGGGCTGGAGTGTTCGTCGGCGGTGATGAGCGAGCACCTGGCGAAGGGTGGGCGGGCGGCCTACCTGTCGAGCGGCAAGATAGTGCTGGCTAAGGGCATCAAGGAGACGGTCCTGCTGGACGTGCGTGACATCCCGGCCACGTATGGCGGCCTCATCCCGTTCCAGGTGCAGAATGCCATGACCGTCGCGGCTGCCTGCTGGGGTGCCGGGGTGCCGCTCGATTCGATCCGGCTCGGCCTGCGCACTTTCCAGGCTGACGATCACAATGCGCCAGGCCGCTTCAACATGTTCAACGTGGGCGCGGCTCGTGTGATCGTGGACTACGGGCACAATCCGCACGCGATGCGAGCGGTGCAGGGCGCTATCCAGGCGATGCAACCCCGCCGTTCCATAGGTGTGGTAACGGCACCGGGCGACAGGCGAGACGCCGATATACGTGAGCTTGCAGGCATAGCCGCACAGACCTTCGACTGGATCATCCTGCGGGAGGACGACGATACGCGGGGGCGAGAGCGCGGAGAAGTGGCCCAGATCATGTCGGAGACGATAAATCATACCTGCCCTTCGACGCCCGTATGCATCGTGGAGGATGAAATCGAGTCGGTGGACCAGGCGCTAGGGATGGCGCGGGACGGCGACCTGGTGGTGATCTTCGCGGACCAGATTGACGAAGTCCTGGAGCGGGTGAAGAGAGCCAGCAAGGCACTGGACACGGTGCGAGAGGAGATGGCCCGCCGCGTGCCAGCAGTGCCCGAGACACCCTCCGCCCGGCGACGTGGCGGCCACAGCAACGGCACTGGTGATGGCATCAGCCCTCACGAGCGTATCGAGGCGGTGGCGGAGCTTGCCGCTCAAGGTGTGTACGCCCCCTACGCGACGTACGTTGTTCCACCTGCTGTGCTGCTGCATGACGGCGCGTTGACGAACAAGAGGCGCAAGGGGCAGTCACGTGCGTCGCAACGCGGCCGCGCTTCGGGGCTGGACGGCTATACCCCGGGTGGCGGTGAGTTAAATCCTGGCAACTTTCACTAGCTTGGCGGCACGGCGGGCATGTTGCTCCGCCGGTAGCTGTTGTGAGTAGATAGCGTAACATTGGTGATGTGCAAGGCCCTGCCAGATCGTTGGTGGGGCTTTGTTTTCGCATCTAAGCCGCGAACTATATGAAAGTGGCATACGAGGACCAAAGCTCCCCTTGTCATTCTGAGCGCAGCGAAGAATCTCGTCCTTCAGCACCCAAGTAGCCACTTTTCTACAGCAATAGAGTTCCATAAGAAAGAGGAGCCATCGCGGTGTAGGACGAGATTTCTCACTGCGTTCGAAATGACAAGGACGGGGCTTTGGTTGCTGTTATTGTTTCACGTCCTGGTTCCATATAGCCCTGGAACTCCGTCGCAACCTATTGACGCATGGGCTGTTTTGCTCGTACACTAGGCCTAGCCTCCGTAGTACGGGGCGCATGTATGATTCGCTCTCGGCGGTGGGACGTTACACCGGGGTTGGCTGAGTGCCGGTAAGGGCACCTTGCGAAGAATGTCATTTCCGGCCAGGCCCTAGATTGTTCTGGTTTTGGCGCACACACGCCGAGTTTCGAGGGCAAGGAGGCCCGAATCGCTAAGTAGGCGGTGCCATTCCCCGGCATGGTCCAGGTAGGTACCCTGAATAGCGAGACTTGATATGTGGCACCACTATTTTCAGCCAGCCGGCCTTGAAGAGGCCCTGCAACTGCTGCGCGACCACCCCACAGGCAGGCTGGTGGCGGGCGGCACCGACGTACTGGTCGAGTTGCAGCGCGGCATCAAACTCACCGACACGCTCATTGACATAAGTAAGTTGCGCGACCTTAAGTACGTGCGGCTGGAGGATGGCACCTTCAGACTGGGCGCGCTTGCCACCCATAACGACGTGCTGTCGTCGCGTGAGTGCCTGGAGCGTGGCTTTCCGATGGCGCAGGCGAGTATCGAGGTGGGCGCTCCACAGATACGCGCCAGGGCCACGGTAGCGGGCAACCTGGTCACCGCCTCACCCGCCAACGACACCATTTCGGCGCTCATGGCGTTGGGTGGTGAGGTGGTGTTTGTCAGCCTTGAGGGGGAGAGGGTGGTGCCTCTATCCGAGTTTTACCTGGGCGTGCGGCGCACCGTGCTTCAGCCGGGGGAGATGGTGCGCGAAATCCGCTTCCCTGCGCTAGGTGACAACCAGCGGGGGATGTGGAGCAGGCTGGGCTTGCGGCGGGCGCAGGCGATCTCGGTGATACACACCGGCTTGGTGCTGACGTTCGACGGCGACACCGTGAGCGAGGCCCGCATCACGCTCGGCTCGGTGGCTCCCACGATTACGCGCGCCCGGCAGGCTGAGGAGTTCCTGCGTGGGAAGCGGCTCGATGACGAGGTGTGCGCTGAGGCGGGGCGGCTGGCGTGCCAGGACGTGAAGCCGATAAGCGACCTGCGCGGCTCGGCTGATTACCGGCTGGTGACCCTGGCCGCCGTGGTCGCGGACTGCTTGAGGCGGCTGGCGGCTGGCGCGGAGCGGGAGGGCTTTCCCGACAGGCCCATATTGCTCGACAGCGGGCACACCAGGCAGGCAGGAGCGCAGTTCGAGGGCGCGATTGAGACGACCGTCAACGGGCAGCACCTGCGCCTTGAAGGTGCCCAGGGTAAGTCGCTGCTGGACGCTTTGCGCGAGAACGCGGGGCTGACCGGCACCAAGGAGGGCTGCGCCGAGGGCGAGTGCGGGGCCTGCACAGTCTGGATTGACGGGCAAGCCGCTATGTCGTGCCTGGTGCCCGCGCCACAGGCCCATAACGCCGAGATTGTGACCATAGAGGGGCTGGCGGACACCGCGCCGGGTGAGGATCTGCACCCCCTACAGCAGGCGTTCATCGACCACGCGGCCGTGCAGTGCGGCTTCTGCATCCCAGGCATGATCATGGCCGGGGCCAAGCTGCTGGACGAGCGGCAGCAGCCTAGTTTGGAAGAGGCGCAGGTGGCGATTAGCGGGAATATTTGCAGGTGTACGGGTTACAGGAAGATACTGGACGCGATGCTGGCGGCTGCGGATCAACAGCGTTTATTTACGGAAGCAGAGTAGTGCCCTATGTCTACCCAACGTCGAACCGGACCCCTGCTTCAGGAGTACTTCAGGCAGAAAAAGAATCAAATTCTAGCAATGGCAGCTCAGGCTGTAGCTGAACATACTAGCCTCATCGGATCTCACAGGGAAGTAGTTGTCAGCCTCTATTTGGATGAGATAGTACCGAAGCGATTCAAGACTACTAAGGCTATGGTCTATGATGCCTTTGGTCATCGAAGTAAGGAAGCTGACATTGTTATTTGGGACGCCAGCAACTACCCGAGTCTAGCTATGCAAGGCCATTCTTTAATCTTTGCTGAGTCGGTGAAGGTTATACTGGAGATCAAGAGTAACTGGAGCGCTGACGAATTTAGTGATATCCGAATGAAGTGCGAACAAATCGGAAGATTAATACCTCTGTATGGGCTCGATTTATCTGATGAAATTGCCAGTCTCGAACGCGATGTACTTTCATTACTTAGCGGGCGGCAGAGTGAAGGCACACTACGTTCTAGACCCCGAATTGGTACATGTGCTATTGTCTTGCGCGGTGGACAGAATTTCACCTTAGAGCATATAGCCGCAAACGAGCAAGGTCAGATCGATGATTCATGGCCGGACCTACTTCTCCTTATGGAACCGGGTAAAGTAGTAACTAAGCGTTATGTACGAACTCAGTCAGCCGAATACGGCCTGCTTGAATTGCTTTCTTTGCAGGAGGATGCTCTGTTGACTTTTACCTCTCGACTACTAGAACTACTAAGCGAACGTATTGTCCCGGTAGAGGATGCGTTCTACTTGAGTAGGTACACTGATCTCGCTATCGGGGATTTGGAACCTGTTGAAGTACTAGAATTTCCTGTTACCCGACCGGTTCCAGGACGTTTTATCATTTGGAGAGGTGAATAAGACCTTCCAGGTTAGTGACTTACTCAGACTTTCGACGCTTGGAGTTTGACACATGACTACCCTCATAGGAGCCTCAGTTCCCCGCCCCGACGCGCTTGGCAAAGTAACGGGCGCGACCAAATACCCCGCCGACCTGGTGCGGGCCGACATGCTGCACCTCAAGATCGTGTTCGCGCACCGACCGCACGCCCGCATCCTCAAGCTGGACACGAGCAAGGCGCTGGAATACCCAGGCGTGGTGGACGTACTGACGGCGGCCGACGTGCCCTTCAACGCCTACGGTTTGGTGGAGTCGGACCAGCCCGCGATTTGCGGCGACAAGGTGCGCTACGTGGGCGACCGGGTGGCGGTGGTGGTGGCCGAGACGGTGGAGGCTGCCGAGGCGGGGGCTGGTCTGGTGCAGGTTGAGTACGAGGACCTGCCGCCTGTGACCGATGCGCGGGCCGCTATGTCGCCTGACTCGCCGCTGGTGCATGACGCGCAGGGCACCAACGTCCTGGGGCACGTGCCGATACGCAAGGGTGACGCCGACAAGGCGCTGGCCGAGGCGGACCTGGTGCTTGTGGGCGAGTTCACTACCTCCTGGCAGGAGCATGCCTATTTGCAGCCGGAGGCGGGCATCGCCTACATCGACCAGGCGGGCAAGCTGGTGATAGAGACGGCGGGGCAGTGGCTGCACGAAGACCGCAAGCAGATAGCGGCGATGCTGAAGCTGCCGGAAGAGGACGTAATTATCCGGTACGCGGCGATTGGCGGGGCGTTCGGCGGGCGCGAGGACCTGTCGATACAGCACCTGCTGGCGCTCGCCACCTGGAAGCTGAAGCGGCCCACGGCGATAATATGGAGCCGCGAGGAGTCGATGTTCGCCCACCACAAGCGCCACCCGTTCTCAATACGCTGCCAGTGGGGCGCGATGAAGGACGGGCGGATAGTGGGTGTGCGGACCGAGATGGTGGCCGACGGCGGGGCGTACGCTTCCACCAGCGTCGAGGTGCTCAAGATCGCGGCACTGTTCGGCACCGGCACGTACGAGGTGCCCAACATCTCGGTGGACGGTTACGTGGTGTACACCAACAACGTGCCGTGCGGGGCCTTCCGAGGGTTCGGGGCACCGCAGGCTCAGTTCGCGGTGGAGAGCATG
>DASVRN010000186.1:0-5364 GCA_036388595.1 Chloroflexia bacterium | reverse complement strand
CACTAACCACTAACCACTAACCACTAGCCCCTGTGCTATAATCAAGCCTATGAGCACGCGCGTGCGCCCGCTAAAGCCGCAAATCGAGGATAGTACCCAGCGGGGATTGCCCCAGGTCAGCTATTACCCGCCCTTGATCGTCACCTTGCTGGCGTCGGTCTTCCTGCTGGCTGTGCTGGTGGTGCTTACCTTCATCACGGGGCTGGCCGCGATTACGCAGATTGGAAGGCTGGGCGATAATGGGTCGTCGGGGGCGGGGCTGATGATGTTTGCGTGCGGCCTGGTGAGCCTGCTTTGCCTGCTGGCTACCGTTTTCTTCGTCTGGAGCGTCGTCAAGGGGATACGCGACCTGCTCGCCCCGCTCCACTACACCCGTGGGGTCGTGGCCGACAAGCGCGTCATCGACGGGCGCAGGGCCGGTACCTGGCTGGGCGTCTTCCCCAGCTACTCCGGCCCCGACCTGGCCGTTGCCTCGCAAGCTGAATCCCCGCGCTCCCCAGGCTACGGCGCTCGTTCCGGCGAAACCCAGGGCCGCAACGCAGACGCCTCCCGCAAGTCGAGCGGCTACCTCTCCGCCGACCGCATCTCAGCCGACGCTGCCACGGAGACCACCACGCGGCGCATCTTCCGCGTCGATGCGGCCTCCCACGCCGTCATGGAAGCAGGCGATGAGGTGCTGGTGGCTCACTCCCGCTTCCTGGAGCACATCTTCTACGTGGCTCGCCTCAACGGCGACGAGTGGGAGTCCTACAAGAACAAGGCGCTGATTTAGCTCGGCTCAGCCCTCATCACTCGTCCCGCCCAGCTTCGCCAGCGCCTCGTCCACCCTCCGCAAAGTCTCCTCTTTGCCCAGGATTTCGATGCTCTCGAACAGCGGCGGCGAGGTCTGGCTGCCCGTGACGGCCACCCGCAACACCATGAAAGCGTCCCCCGCCTTCATCCCAAGCTCGGCCGCCAGCGCGCGCATGCCACCCTCCCACTCCTCGTGCGTCCACGGTTCCGCTATGCTCTCAAGTAGCTGCCTTATCCTCTCTAGGGCGGCGCGTGCGGCTTCCGGCGTGCTTTTCTTCGGGACCAATGTAGCGGCATCGTAGGCGGGCGGTGGGCCGAATAGGTAAACCGTAAGCTCCGCGAACTCGCCCAGGCGCGTCAGGCGGTCCTTGATTACGGGCACCGCCTGGCGCACGCGCGCTTCGTCCAGCCCCTCCGGCAGGTACGGCAGCAGGCGCTCGTATAGCTCGCCGTCTGACAGCAAGCGTATGTACTTGCCGTTTATCGCGGTGAGCTTCACCAGGTCGAACACCGGGCCGCTGGTGGTCACCCGCTCGAACGTGAACTCCCGCTGCACGTCCTCGAATGTGAACGTCTCCTCCCCGTTGGGCATCGACCAGCCCATCAGCGCCAGGAAGTTGACCATCGCCTCCGGCAAATAGCCCTGCTGCCTGTACCACTTGATCGACGTGTTGTTCTTGCGCTTCGAGATCTTCGTGCGGTCGGTATTACGCAGCAAGGGTAGATGGGCGAACATGGGCAACTCCCACCCCAGCCCCTGGAACAACAGGATGTGTTTGGGGGTGCTGCTTATCCATTCCTCGGCCCGCACGATGTGGCTGATCTCCATGTAGTGGTCGTCCACCACTACCGCCAGGTGGTAGGTGGGCAGCCCGTCCGACTTGAGGATAATCTGGTCGTCCAGCACCCGGTTCTCGAAGCTGATCTCGCCGCGTATCAAGTCGGTGAACGCCGTGGAGCCTTCGTCGGGCACGAGCATGCGCACCGTAAAAGGCAGCCCGGCCTCCAGGTTGGCCTGTATCTCTTCGGGGGAGAGGCGGTAGCACCGCCGGTCGTAGCCCGGTGGCTCCTTGCGCGCGGCCTGCTCGCGCCGCATCTCCTCCAGCCGCTGCGGCGTGCAGAAGCACCTGTATGCCTTGCCCTTCTCTATTAGCTCGTTGGCGTGCCTGGTGTAAAGCTCGCGGCGTTGCGTCTGCACGTACGGGCCGTAATCGCCCCCGATGCCCGGGCCCTCGTCGGGCAGCAGGTCGAGCCAGCGCAGGCTCTCGATTATCTCCCGCTCCGAGCCTTCGTTGTAGCGGCTCTGGTCGGTGTCCTCGATGCGCAGGATGAACTTGCCTCCCCGCCCGTGCGCAAACGCCTTGTTGAACAGGGCCATGTAAGCCGTGCCTACGTGCGGGTCGCCCGTGGGCGACGGCGCGATACGTAAGCGTACTTTGTCTGCCATGCTAATGCTCTCCCTTGTTGCGAAGGTCCAGGATGGGCGCTGCCGCCTGCGCCTCGTCTATCGTACGCCTTCCATCTTTACGAATTCCCCTTGTAACTCCTCACAGAATCGCTCTATATCCCCCGGCGGGACTGTATTTTCTCCAGGCTTGAGCAAGGCGAATATGCTTACCCCGCGCAACTCAGCAGGTAAATCGCGCGGCTTTGCTACAAGGTGCACGTGTATGTGGTTGAACCCGGCCGATTCGGCCAGGCACATTGAGTACTCCTTCTCGCAGTCCAGCACATCGAACAGCACTCTCGTAGTCATGCCCTGCAACTCTCCTAGCTCGCGGGACTCCTGTTCCGTCAGCTCGTGCAACGCCTGGGCGTGCCTCTTCAGCACAAGCACCAGCCAGCCCTTCATGCTGCAAGGGTAAGCGTGCTCCACCAGCCAATGCGCCGTCTCGTAGATGGTCGGTCCTGGCGAGATGCGCCGCTCCCCTGATATCGATTTGCATGTAAGGCAATCCAACCCAGGCTCCAAATGATGCTGCTTTACCCACTCGCGCCCTGCCAGGTACTAGGTATGTGGCTGACTATTACTGTAAATGAGAACGGCCTCAGTTAGCAAGTGGCACAAAAAAGTAGAGGAGGCATATGCCTCCTCTACTCTCCCCTCGTCGTACCTTACCGGTACTCGCCGGTGGTTATCCCAGTTACTGGCTGGGTCTATTGGGGGTCTGGCAGTTGGGGAAGAACGTGTTAGCCACGATCTTGGCTGCCTGACCCCTGGTCACGTTGTTGGAAGGGCGGAAGTACGGCCGGTTGGAACCGTCGCATGGTCCGCTCCTCGGGTCACTCGTCCCGCACGGGTACCCTCCCATCACTCCCATCGAGGATAGCTCCTCTATGTACGGGTAGAACGAGGAAGGACTGGTGGAGGCTGGCACGTCACTGTACGTCTGCCCGCTCGGTGAGCCACTCAAGCCAGCGGCGTTAGCCACGATCTTGGCAAGCTGACCGCGTGTGGCGAAGTTGTTCACTCGGAAGTAAGGACGGTCCTGATCGTCGCATTCCTCGTCCTCTCCCGTCTGAGGGTTCACTCCACCGCACGGGTACCCACCCATCACGTTGTCGTTGGATAGCTGCTGGATGTAGATCCAGAACACCTGGTCCGGCGGCACGTCAGCGTAGATCTGAGGTCCTGCCTCGTCATTGTAGCCTGCGGCCTGAGCCACGATCTTGGCTATCTGCCCTCTCGTGATGTTGTTGTCCGGGCGGTAGTAAGCGTTGCCTGTAGCACCGCATGGCTCAGGCTGTCCGCTCACAGGGTTGACGTCACCGCACGGGTACCCACCCACGATGTTGCGGCAAGCCAAGCACCTCACGTACGGGTAGAACGAAGAGGGGCTGTTGCTCGCGGGCACGTCCTGGAACTGGATGGGACATGGTGTAGGAGGGGTAGCGGTAGCGGTAGCGCTGGCTTGAGGAGTAGGAGTGAAGGTAGGAGCCTCGCACCCGCTGATGGAGTAGGTGATGCTCTCAGTGTTTGTGATGACGTCACCCTCGTAGCAGTGAACGGTGGTGTAGTTGTCCAGGTAGCCCCTCTGTATGCCGGAGTTGGTAGCAGTGCCACCTGCATCGTCATGGCCGATGATGACCTGGATGTCGTTAGAGCCTTCGGTGAGTATCACCTCGAACTCGGTAGTGCCTGCCAGGTTGAAGTACCCGGCCAACCAGCGTACTACGAACTGGCGGTTAGGAGCAGTGCCGATGGTAGCGGTGTAGATGCCGCAATTCAAGCAGGGGTCGGTAGGACCAGAGCAGTCGTTGGTGCACAGGTCACCGGCATTAGCATGGATAGCGTATGTCTCTCCCCTCGTAGGCACACAGCTAAAGCTACCCACACTTGCGCCGCCAAAGAGCAGGTGCCCGTTTGTGGTCGCGAACGCTTGCGTAAAGTACCTGTCAAACACCGGCACGGCAAACGGTATGGATATCGCCGCCACTCCATCGTCCGCATGCACGCCGGTATCACCCGTTGCCGGTAGCAGCGAGGCACCCGTGCTGGTCATCACCGTAGTGTTACACGTCACCGGGACCACAGTCTCGGTAGGAGTAGCGGTAGGAGGCGTGCCCGTGATGACGGGGGTGTTGGTAGGAGTGGGCTGGACGAACGGTGCATTCGGAAGGGGCCAGACATAGAGGCCGCGGTTGCGGGTCCACGCAGCCAGGGTGGTGAAGCCCCGATCGATCGTCAGGTCGGCTACCCAGACGTTGGGTATGCCATTGATGAAGCGTATCCACGTAGGACTGGGGGCGTCGATGTCGTTCGTGTAGAACAGACCCGAGTCGTTGCCCACGAACACCTGCTGGCGGAACTTCGGGTTCACGATAACCGAGTCCACGGGCAGGTCGGGCAGGTTGCCCGTCTTGTCCACCCAGGAGAAGCTGGCGCAGTTGGCCGTGCAGGTGACCTGCATCACGTGGCCGGGCGTGGCCGGTGTAGCCGCTGTGAAGCCGCCTATGACGGCATAGCCCACCAGCGGGTTCACCGGGTCGGTGGTCACATCCAGGATGGGACGGTTGGGCAATGTAGTGTTGCCATCGGTTACGTTGACCCACACCGCGCTGCCCGGCACCGTGCCGAGGTTGAATCCGTACCAGACGTTGCCGTCGCTGGTGCCAGCTATGGCCGTGGTGGACATGCTCACCGCGTAGCTAAGCTGGTTGATGAACGGTCCCGCGTTGGGCCAACCGTTCGCGGGTATGGCCTTGGTGAGCGGCGGGCTGTTGATGTACCAGCTCGTGTTGCTCTGCGCGCCGTTCTGCGTCTCCCACACCCGGTAAGTACCGAATATCATGTGGGTGCAGCCCGTGGCAGGGCAGTCATACTCGTACAGGTCCAGAGGCCCGGCGAAGGCGCGCCCGTCGTTGGCCCAGCAGTTGTTCGACGCGAAACCGCAGACGTTCTGGTACACGCCATACGGCCCCGTAGTGGAGCGCCAGAGCTGGCCCGCGTTATTTTCGAGGTACCAGATCTGGTTGTTCACCGGCTCTATCGCGGCGTAGAACCCGTCACCGCCGATGCGCAGGTTCCACTCTTCGGGACCGAGGCTTTCCTGGCCTCCCTCCCAGACGTTC
>DASVRN010000185.1:0-22723 GCA_036388595.1 Chloroflexia bacterium | reverse complement strand
ACCTTCTCCATGCCCGGTGGTACGCTTTCTCCGCTGGTCTTCCCCCAGCGTCTTCCCGCCCCATTCCACGGCCTCACCGCCATAGCTCGCAACCGGGGCGTGCTCACCAATCCCGACAAGCTGCGCACCGGCCTCGGTCTGCTCTGGCCCATCCTGGGCAACCAGGCATACATCGACCGGCAGGACGACGTGACCTACGAGCAGTGGCACCTGCGCCACGGCCTCAGCCGCCGCTCCCTGGGAGATTTCTTCGACACGATGGCGTTGGCCCTCAACTTCAGCAAGAGCAACGAGGTGTCGGCCAAGCTGCTGCTGACCGTACTCAGCCACTTCGGCAAGGAGACCGGGGCCTCTCGCGTCGCCTTCCTCAAGGGGCCGCCCGAAGTAAGGCTATTTCGGCCCCTGCTGGCGCAGCTACGAGAGAGCGGCGTTGAGGTCCACTTGAATGCGAAAGTCAAGCGGGTGCGGTTCGACGCAGCCGGTGCTACTGTGGAAGGCTTCGAGCTAGAGGATGGTTCTACCGTCACAGGGGACGTCTACGTATCCGCGATGCCCGCGCACAACCTCTGGAAAGCGCTGCCAACCGAAATGCGAGCCGTGCCGTCACTCGCTGGTGTGCGGCACCTGCACGGTGTGCCCGTGATGACGGTGCAACTCTACTTCGACAGGCCGGTGACTGCTGTGAAGAATCTCATCTTCTCCAGCCGCTCCCACATGTCGGTGTACGCCGAACTGGGCCAGGTATGTCCCGACTTCAACGAAGGTCCGGGCGGCCGGTCAATGGTCGAAATCGTGGTCGCCCCGGCGGCGCAGTGGTTCAAGCTACCCGACTCGGAAGTGGTAGCTCACGTAATGGAGGAGTTCGCTGAGAGGCACCCCGTTGCAAAGCAGGCAAGGCTGCTCAAGAGCACCGTAGTCCGTATCCCTCAGTCTGTCTACAAAGCCGGGCCAGGCATGGACCGCCACCGCCCGGACCAGGCGACCGAGATCCCCAATTTCTTCCTGTGCGGCGACTATACGAAGCAGGAATACCTCGCCAGCATGGAGGGCGCGGTGCTGAGCGGCAAGCGCGTCGCAAACAGGATCGTGGAAAGTGCGGCGAACGTGCCGGTGCGCGAGGAGGTAGCAGTTGGAGTCTAACACCACCTGGCCCTACTCGCGCACAGCCCGAGACTGGTTCGCCATGCCGCCCGCCGAGGCGCACCTCCACCCGCCCGCCAGCCTCAAGATGTTGGAGGGGCTGGCCGAGTACCTGACGCCGCCCCACAACCTGGCCCTTATGTCAAAGAGCAGGCAGTCGCGTACCGGTGGTTACGACAACCTCGGCTTCCACTGCCTCGCTGAAGCGCAAAAGCCCGCACCTGAGAAACTGTGGGCCTACCGCCGGTGCGCCGAGATAATCAAGCACCATTCCAAGAGCTTCTATTTCAGCGCCCGGCTGCTGCCCCCTGCCAAGCGGGCCGGCATCCTGGCCTTGTATGCCTTCTGCCGGCTCAGCGATGACCTTGTAGACGAAGCGGGCATGGAAGGCAACAGCATGGAGGCGAGGCTCAGGGCGGGCAGCGAACTGGACCGGTGGGCGCACAGGTGCAGTGGTGGCACCGACCGGGAGCACCCCGTCGTCCAGGCGTGGCTGGATACCCGCGTCCGCTTCGGCATTCCGCGCCAACTCCCGGACGAGTTACTGGCCGGTATCAGGATGGACCTGACGCTCGACCGCTACGACACCTGGGACGACCTGTGGGTGTACTGCTACCGGGTCGCCAGCACGGTCGGCCTGATGAGTATGTACATCACCGGGACCGAATCTATGGAAGCGGTACCCTATGCGGTGCAGCTTGGTGTAGCCTTGCAACTCACCAACATCCTCCGCGATGTAGGCGAGGATGCCCGTGCAGGGCGTATCTACCTCCCCGCCGAGGACATGGCACGCTTCGGCTACACCCAGGATATGCTCATGTCCGGCGTCATCAACCGCAATTTTGTCCGCCTCATGGAGTTCGAGATGAAGCGCGCGCACACCCTGTACGATTCAGCCTGGCGGGGGATAGCCATGCTACCCGCCGACAGCCGCCCCGCCATTGCCGCCGCAGCTACGGTTTACCGGGGCATATTAGACAAGATAGTAAAGCTGAACTACGACGTGTTCAACAACCGGGCGCACCTCAGCATGAGCGAGAAGGCTCGCAGCCTGCCGAAAGTCTGGTGGCAGGCGCGGCAAATGCGATACGTTACCGCACAGTAGCCCATCATGCTAACCAGGCACATGACGCAAAAACATTGGACACCAAGCAACCTACAACAAGGGTAGCACAACAACAGTCGAGATTACGTCATAAATCAGGAGCGAGAGATGAACGCAGTGGCTGCATTTGACAGTATGTACATGGGCTTCGCGGAGGAAGGTGACAAGCGCCCGACACGCACCGACACAAGCATAAACCCCGGCACGTCCGGCCAATCGGAGTTTGGGGTAGTGCCCCCGGCGGGCCCGCAGGAACTTCGCTCCTGCGCGGACGACGTGCTCATGGAGCATATAGCCCGAGGCGATACGCAGGCTTTCGAGGAGCTTTACGACCGATACGTCCGTGGCTGCTTCGGCCTGGCGATGAAGATCGTGCGAGAGCCGTCCGTCGCGGAAGAAGTGGTGCAGGACGTCTTTATGAAGCTCTGGAGCCGTCCCGGCATATTCTCTTCCGAGAGGGGCAAGTTCTCAGGCTGGCTGCTTACCCTGGTGCACAACCGCTCGGTGGACAAGCTGCGCAGGCAGAAGGCGGGGGCCGCGGGGCCGGTCCTGCCGCTGGAGGGCGCGCTGGATGGCGACACGAGCCTGGCCGACCTGCTAGCCGACGGTTCGGCTACCCCTTACGACCACGCATGGACAGAGGAGCAGGGCCGCATCGTGCGCGAGGCTATCAAGACCCTGCCCCACCAACAGCGAGAAGCTATTGTGCTTGCCTACTTCGGCGGCCTGACCCAGAAAGAAATAGCGGAACGCCTGCAAGAGCCGCTGGGCACCGTCAAGACGCGTACCCGCGCCGCCCTCAGCCAGCTAAGACGCGCCCTCGCCGGGGGCGGCCTGATTGGTGACGTCCTGTGAAGGTGATTGTCGTTGGCGCGGGGCTGGCGGGCTTGACCGCGGCCGCCGACCTTGCGGATGCCGGGGCCGAGGTGCTCGTGTTGGAGAAGCGTGACGTGCCGGGCGGAAAAGTCTCCTCGTGGTACGAGGGTGAGTACCCCGTCGAGTCGGGGTTGCACATCTTCTTCGGCTGCTACCGCGAGTTGCTAGCCATGATGAAGCGGGTGGGTGCGTATGCCAACATCCACTGGAAAGAGCACACCATCCTCGTAGCGAGGCCCGGCGGGAAGGTAGCGCGGTTCCACTTCCCCGACGTGCCCGCGCCTTTCAACGGCATAGTCGCCTTCACGGGCAACGACTTGCTCACCTGGCACGAGAAGCTCACCAACGTGCGGGCGCTGGTAAGGCCTTGGCTCACGCCTCTCAAGCGAGTGGCGCGTTGGGACGACCGCACCTACGCGCAGTGGCACCGCGAGTCCGGTATAGCGGAAGGCGTGCTCACCAAGTGGTGGAACCCAATCGCCCTGTCTATGGGCTTCCTGGGGGCCGAAGAGATGTCCGCCCGCCCTATGACCACCGTGTTCCACCATTTCTCCCGCCATGCGCATGCCTCACGCGTCGGCTTCCTCGACGGTCCCCCTGGCGAGCGGATGCACCGGCCCTTCCTCGACTACATAGCGGCCAGAGGCGGCGAGACACGCCTTGGCAGCAAGGTGGAACAACTGGACCTGGACTGGTCAGGCGGTAAACCTGTCGTCTCCGGGGTGCGGCTGGCAAGCGGAGAGATGTTAGAGGCGGACGCGGTGGTGCTTGCCGCGCCCCTGCACAACACCCGTCGCATGGTGCCCAAGGTGCTAAGGCACCACCCCTACTTTGCTAACCTGTGGCGGCTGAAGTCGGTCCCTGTGATGAACGTGCAGGTCTGGTTCGACCGCTACGTGTCGGAAGCAGATAACCTCTTCTTCACGGCGGACGCGCCCTTCTCGGTATTCGCGGACCTTGCAGTCACCAGCCCGCTGTTCGACCGCACCGGAGGCTCGCTCGTCTCGATGGCCGTGGCCCCCGCGCAGAAGCTCTGGCACCTACCTGACCGCGAAATAGTGGACGAGTGCGTGCGTGCGTTGGGCGAGTTGTGGCCCCGCACGCGCTCGGCCAATGTCGTGCATTCGACCGTGGTGAAGATACCCAACTCCATATACCGCGAGGTGCCGGGCAGCGACGCCCTACGCCCCACCCAAAGCACTCCCATCCGCAACCTTGTGCTCGCGGGCGACTACACCCGGCAGGACTACATGGCCTCGATGGAAGGGGCCGTACGCAGCGGGCATAACGCAGCCGGCACGCTGGTCAGGCAGCTTGGGGTGACCAAGAGCGCCGGTCATGCTAAGATGGTAGGGCCACGTGCTGCCAGCACATTAGAAAGGTAAGAGATGCAGATCGCAGTCAAACAACCGGGACGCTTGAAGGTCAATGGCCGAGACCTGGCCGCCCGCCACGCCCCGCGACCCTGGATGCAGGACCTGTGGCTCTGGATTTTGCTGCTGGGGCCGGTGGTCGCCCCCGTGTTCATGCTGACCGGGCAGCCACTGTTCCAGTTTATCGCTGAGGGTATCTACATGCTGGGGCACGCCGTTTGCCCGAAAGTAGATTTCCACTTCATGTTCCTGGGCCAGCCTCTCGCGGTATGCTCCTCCTGCTGGGCTGCTGTGTTCGGGCTATGGACGGTGCGCTTGCTTTATGGGCGGGCCGGAGAGGGCTTCGGGCCTTTCGCCAACCTGGGGTTGTCTCGCTTTTGGTCGCGCTGGCGGGCAACATCGCTCGAGACGAGGCTTGCGGTGCTGGCGGCCGGGTTCCTGCCCTGGGCGACGGACGTGATGCTGACCGACATGGGTCTCTGGTACAGCCCGCACCCCGTGATGATGTTCGCCGGTTATCTGGGTGGCCTCGCGGCCGCGATGCTGCTTTTCCCCGCACGCGCCCAGATGCGCGCCCGCCTCGAAAGGCAAGGCATTGACTAGCACGCTGCACCACGCCAGGAGTGCGGAGCCGCTAACCGTGTTTGCCGAGCTAAGGGGCCGCTACCCGCAAACGGTAGCGGCCTTTTCGCAGATGGAAGGTGGAGAGCGCGCCCTACGATCCGTGATGTCGCTCGAACGCCGCTGGATCGAGCTAAACAAAGGCACTAAGGCCGCCGACCCGTTCAGGTACGTGCCCAACCCATCACAGCTACCACGCTGCCCTCCGGAGCGCCACTATGACGTAATTATCGCGGGCGGCAGCCTGGGGCTGGTCGCCGGAGTCGCCCTTGCCCAACGGGGCTTGAAGGTGATGCTGTTCGACAAGGGCAAAGTCGGCGTAGCTCACCGCGAATGGAACATCTCGAGGCGAGAACTGTCAGCCTTGAGTGACTGGGGCATCTTCACCCCCCAGGAACTTGCCCGAACCTTCGCTACCCAGTACAGGCAGGGCGTGATTTCCTTTGACGCCACAGGCACCGACGGGGAGTCGTGCCCGCTCTACCTGGAAGGCGTGCTGGACGTAGCCCTGGACGCACAAGAGGTGCTCGACCTCGCACGCAGGCGCTTCGTGGCCGCAGGCGGCACCATCCTGGAAGGTAGGGCCTTCCGGCGTCTGCACGTGGCTAGAGGCGGTCCGATGGCCTCGGTGTTCGAGGTGGAAGGTCCAGGTGGTCGCGAGTTCTACCGCACGCGCCTGGTTATCGACACGATGGGTTCGGTGTCGCCAATCGCCGTGGGCCTCAACGGCGGCCTGCCGTTTGATGGTGTCTGCCCCACCGCCGGAACCGTTGTCGAAGGTCTTGAGGCGGACGCCGATACGGGCGAGGTGCTGGTGAGTGTCGCGGGCGCGCAGGGCGGGCGGCAGCTAATCTGGGAGGGCTTTCCCGGCAGGCACGGCGAAACTACCATCTATCTCTTCTACTACGACCGCACCGGCCGGGACGAGGCGCACAAGCAGGGCCTGCTAGATCTGTTCGAGCAATATTTCACACTCCTCCCAACGTATAAGCAGTTCCGCGAAGGCGGGCAGCACGTCAGGCCCGTCTACGGTTACATCCCCGCCAGGCATGGACGCGCTGGCAAGACGGCAGCCAGGGGCCTCCTCTGCCTGGGCGACTCCGCGGCGGGCCAATCGCCCCTCACTTTTTGCGGCTTCGGCTCGTTCGTGCGACACATTGGCCGGGTTTCAGCCCTCGTATCTTACGCCCTCAAGCACAATCTCCTTGAAGAGCGTCACCTTCGCAGTATCAGCCCTCACCAGGCCAACCTGCGCGTAGCGTGGGTCTTTAGCAGGCTGATGCAACCCTGGTCGCAGACCGACCCGGCCTGTGTGAACCGCTTGATGAACGTCTTCTGCGCGGCGCTAAGCGACCTCGGCAGCATCACCACCGTCCGCTTCTTGCAGGACCGCTACACCTTCCGTGAGTACCTACGGATAATGCTCACCACCGCCCGCCGTTACCCACCGGTGTTCCCGCTCGTGATGCGAGTGCTCGGCCCACGCGGCTTGCTCAAGTGGCTGGGCGACATGTGCGCCTTCGCCGCAAACGACCTCCTGCGGAGCCTACACAGCCGCATGGGACCGGGACGATGGAAAAGAGTTGAAAAGCTGGCCGGGAGGGTTTCGCCTTGGCTGCGCCTGCGATTGGCAGCGATGCGTACCCTCTGGCGCGCTGTCGAATAGGGTCTTATATAGCCCTGCAACAGCCGGATGTCAGAACCTTGGGCCACCCTGTCATCCTGAACGCAGTGAAGGATCTCAAGAAGGTGAGTATGGATGGTATTGGACCAGGGCATCACGGGTAAATTGGTTCGACCTAGCGGGAAGGGGAGCATTTGAGATCCTTCACTGCGTTCAGGATGACAGAGGGGTATAGAGTCGCCAACGAAGACCTTTTGAAACAATAAATATCACCTGCATGGCTGAATAGGCGTGCTCTCGCCTTTCTGCTATAATTGCCTCGGCAATCACGGCACGAAGCGGTTCGGAGGAGAACACTATGGTTTCCAGGGTGCTCTTTGGAGTTGTATTAGGTACGATTGGCCTGCTTTACCTGTGGCTCGCTTTCGAGGCGCTCCGGCCCGGCATCGCAAACGGCGACTGGGTATCCTACCTCGGCTCGGTGCTTTTCCTGGCGGCGGGCGTGGGTGCGGGCTACGCAGGCATAAACCTGGTGCGCGCCAAAAGGCGATGACGGACCTATAATGGCTTGTGATTCCCCAGCCGAGACGCTGGGGATTTTCATGCCCGTACCCATCATCTCTACCTGGAAGAATCCGGAGAAGTGTTAGCCATTGACGCTCAAAACAATCGGGGCGCTGATACCAAAATCACCCGTCAGGTACTGGCAGCGGCCCTGTCTATCCCCTATAATGCGCAAGGGTATAACCTAGGGGGTACTTCATGCGCTATGCTGACGCTTACAACTACATAAACAGCTTCACCAACTTCGAGACGGTGCCTGGCCTAAATATCGACACCGAGTTCGACGGGCTTGAGCGGGTGCGCCTCTTGCTGCGCCTACTCGGCAGGCCCCACAAGAGCTTCAGGAGCATCGTGGTGGCGGGCACCAAGGGCAAAGGCTCGGTGTCGGCTATGTTGGATTCGGTCCTGAGGCAGAGCGGGCACAGCGTGGGGCTTTTCACCTCACCCCACCTCCACAGCTATCGCGAACGAATCCGTGTCAACGGCGAGATGATCGGCACAGACGATGTTGTGCGCCTCGTTACCAGGCTGAGGCCAGTAATCGAGCGCATAAGCTGGCTCGAAGACCCGACCCTGATGCCCACTACCTACGAAATCACAGCCGCGCTGGCCTTCCTCTACTTCCAGGAAAGGGGCGTCGATCTTGCCGTGCTGGAAGTGGGACTTGGCGGCAGATTGGACGCAGTCAACATCGTTGACGATCCCCTGGTCTCCGTCATTACTTCCATCAGCCTGGACCACACGCAGGTGCTTGGGGATACGATAGCCCAAATTGCCCGCGAGAAGGCCGGTATCATCAAGCATGATGGTCTCGTGGTAAGCGCGCCGCAAGTGCCCGACGCGATGGAAGTCATCACCGAAGTAGCCGAACGGCAGAACGCCCAGGTGGCGGTGGTGGGCCGCGAGGTCTACATCAGCACGGACCACCTGCCCGAAATCGTATTTGACGACGACATGGTGCCTCTTTACCAGGCGTTCAACGTGCGCTTCGGGGCTGACGAAGACACCCGCCGGAACCGAATGCGTATCAAGACGCCGTTGCTGGGCAGCCACCAGCAGGTGAATACGGCAATCGCGCTGACGGTGCTGCGCCTGCTGGTGCAAATGGGAGTAAACGTGCAGCGTGAGGCCGTGGTCGAGGGCTTCCTGCGCGTGGACTGGCCGGGCAGGCTTGAGGTGGTGAACCGTAATCCTATCGTGATGGTGGACGGCGCGCACAACGTCGATTCGATGACCAAGCTCAACCAGGCAATGGGCGAGCTATTCCACCGTCAGCGCCTCGTGCTGGTGCTCGGCACTTCCAGCGACAAAGACATCGCGGGCATGGTGGAGGAGCTTGGCAACTGGGCGGGGAGCATCCTTGGATTGATGATCGAGCACGTCATCGCCACGAAATCGCGCCACCCACGCGCCGCAGACCCTCGCCTGGTAGCAGAGCAGGCCGATTTACGGGGGCTGAAAGCCCAGGTAATCGAAGCGCCAACGGAGGCGTTCAGGCGTGCGGAGGAAATCGCGCTTGCGCTGGGTCCGAATAGCTACGGCCCGCCGATTGTGCTGGTGGCCGGTTCCCTTTTCATTGTCGCGGAGGCTCGCGAACACTACGGGTTGGCACCCGACCTCTCGGAAGAAACTTAGAGCGCCTAACAAGACCTGTAGAATCCTAGAAAACGACAAAGATACCAGTTGCCCAGAGGGTACAGACGACTAAGAACAGCGCATACACTATCCAACCAAGGAGCATAATGCGTTGGCGTACGCTGGACACAGGCTTACGATGGAAATTGCTCCTCCATGTTCTGTAAAGCAGGATCCACCCAAGTCCTAGCGTCCCATAAAGCACTAGCGCAAAGCACCAGATAAAGAATTCAAGGCCCTGCCACTCGCTCAAATGTGCTCCGTGGGTAGTCTCTCATTTCAGGGATCTGCTTTACCACAGTTTACAGCACCAAGCAGCTTTCGTTAGCAACTGTAAGGACTACTGTAGAGCCTGGGATGAGTTTTGTGAAGTTCGAGCGGCGGGACTACGGGACTTTGGTAGTAGTTCCTGGTTTTGCAGATACTCTTAGGTCCGGCGACCTGTTACTGCTCGCCCCCTGAGGTGCCGGAGGCCTGGCGCACGGGCGGGGTCTCGTTCTCCAGGTAGTAAGTCATGCTCTGTAAGGCTACCACCGCGTCTATGTGCCGGATTTTCACACGCGCCGGCACCTGCACCACAATCGGCGCGTAGTTCAGTATAGCCCGCACCCCCGCCGCCACCAGGGCGTCGGCCACTTCCTGCGCACCACGAGCGGGCACGGCGATGATAGCCATGCGGATGTTCTCCCGCGCCAGCACCTGCGGCAAGTCCTCGAGCGGGCGGATAGTCAAATCACCAATTTGAGTGCCCACCTTGGCGGGATTGTGGTCGAAGAGGGCACGAATGCAGAAGCCTCTTTCGGCCAATTCATCGTAATGCAACAGCGCCCGCCCCAGGTGCCCCAGGCCAACCAACGCCATCGACCAGTCGTGGTTCAAGCCCAGTATCGAATTGATCTGGTCCAGCAGGTAGGCTACGTTGTAGCCCTTGCCCTGCTTGCCAAACTCACCAAAATAAGAGAGGTCGCGGCGTATCTGGGCCGCGCTGACCCCAAGCCTCGTGCCAAGCTCGCTGGATGATACCGTCTCAAGTCCGTCGTGTACCAGGTATTGCAGGCTGCGGGCGTAAATCGGCAGCCGACGTATAACTATGTCGGGTATCGCGCCCGCGGCCTCTGCCGGTTCGCCTTCCGACATGACCAGGTCGGAAGTCTCGTCCTCGCCGGTGGCGAAAGGCTGTATGATCGTTTTTCGGGAACTGCTGTTCGTCATAACTGGCTCGCAATCAGTCTACTTGGTGCCGCGATGCACTGCTACCGCCCCGAAGGTAAGTTGCCGGTAGCGTACGTTCCTCAGTCCTGTTTTCCGCATTATAAGGGCCAACTCGGCGGGCGGCGGAAATTTGCCCATCGAGCTTGGCAGGTAGCTGTAAGCGTCGGTATCGCCAACCACCAGCCTACCGAGCAGCGGCACAACGAACCGCGTGTGCAGCCGGTGGAAGAGTCTGTAGACGGCGTACCTGGGCCGCCCCATCTCCAAACACACAAGCCTGCCGTCCGGCTTGAGCACCCGCCGCATCTCCCGGAATGCGCCTTCTATATCAACAACGTTGCGCATGGCGAACCCTGTAGTCACGCAATCAAAGGTATGGTCAGGGAACGGGAGGCTCAGGGCGTCGCCACCGGCGAAGTAGACCGGCTCGTCCTCCCCAACGCCATCCCTGCGCCCCTGTAGCATCATCTCCAACGTCAGGTCTATCCCAACCACCCGCATGCCCCTGCCTGCTAGTTCCTGCGCGATGCGGCCCGTGCCGGTTGCTACATCAAGTGCGAGGCCACCGGCTGTGGGCTTCGCCTGGTCCACCATATAGCGCCGCCACATCGCGTCCTGGCCGAAGCTCATGATGCGGTTCATCAGGTCGTACCGCCACGCGATGCGGCCAAACATCCCCTTCACATAGCGCGCCTTCTCAGCGCCGCTGAGCGAAGCGTCGGGGTTGCGGGTGGGGGTCAATGTATCGGTGGTGGCAGGAGGGGCAGGCACAGTCAAATCGTTGGTACCAGGTTAAGGGTTAGTTGTTGTGGCTTCGTTTACAGAACCGGCTTTGCAGGAATCCAGACTCATTGTAGCAATTTTCACATACTCGGTCAAGAATCACTGCTGTTGTAACCGATTGTTACGCATGAATATCACCTTAACATTCGGCATCGTAGATCCCCGCCCGAAGGCTAGCCAACCCAACTAGCAGAACCAAACTCCACTTTGTCATTTTGAACGCAGTGAAGAATCTCGTCCTTCACCACCTAAATATCATGTTTCTTACGGCACACCATAGCACAAGCCTCACATTGCGTAGGGAAAGGGGCAACACTATCATGAAGAACGAGATTCTTCACTGCGTTCAGAATGACAAGGGCGAGGCTGTGGTCCTGTTTGCCCACTCTGGGACCAGTACTAAGTCACGCAGAGAAAGCATCCAGTGTCGCCTGACTATGGTACAATTGGAGGGTACAAGCAGCCGCAAGAGCTAAATCTCGCAGCATTTTCTACTAGCAAGTGCCAGGTCTTTCCATGTCCTCAACCATCGCCACAAACAGCACGAACGGCAAGCGCGCCGCCTTCGATCTCGATGCCGAACTGTACCGGCTATTCGGCTACCGGGAGTTTCGCGGCGTGCAAAAGCAGATCATCTCCCAGGTGCTACAGGGCACCGACACCATCGCGGTGATGCCCACGGGCGCGGGCAAGTCGCTCTGCTACCAATTGCCCGCCATGCTCCTGCCCGGCACCACGCTCATCATCTCGCCCCTCATCGCCCTGATGAAGGACCAGTACGACAACCTCCCCTCCGACGTGTACGGGCGCACCACCTTCATCAACAGCACGCTCGACACCGAGGAGCTTGCGCACCGGATGTCGGAGATCATCGAGGGCAAGTACAAGCTGGTATATTGCGCGCCCGAACGCCTCAGGCAGCAGCAATTCACCGAGGCGCTGCGCCGGGCCCGCATCTCAATGCTCGTGGTGGACGAGGCGCACTGCGTCTCCATGTGGGGGCATGACTTCCGCCCCGATTACCTGTTCATCGGCAAGTGCCTGCCACAACTCGGCCACCCCACCCTGTTCGCCCTCACCGCCACCGCCACACCGGAGATGCGCGAGGAGATAGGGCAGCAGCTAGGCCGCAAGTTTAAGCCGATTGTAGCCAGCGTCTTCCGCCCCAACCTCTTCTACGAAGTGGAGGAGTTGAACGACAAAGAAGCCAAGCTGAAGCGGCTGGTCGAGATTTGCCAGCGCGAACATGGGTCGGGGGTCATATACGCCCGCAGCCGGGAGATGTGCGAGCAGATTGCCGCCATGCTGAGGCGCTCCGGCGTGAAGGCGGGGCACTACCACGCAGGTATGGAGCCGGAGATGCGCACGGCCGCCCAGGAAGCGTTCATGCTCGACCGCACGCGGGTGATAGTGGCTACCATAGCGTTCGGCATGGGCGTGGACAAGAGCAACGTGCGCTTCATAGTGCACTTCAGCCCGCCCGACTCGCTCGAGGGTTACGTGCAGGAGTCCGGCCGCGCAGGTCGTGATGGCCGACCCGCCCGCTGCATCCTGTTGATTACCCCCGGCGATAAGTCGAACCTGAGCCGCTGGCTGCGCGAAGAGCAAATGAAGATCGAACCGTTGCGGGCAATCTACCGGGAGCTAGGCAAGCACGTGCCCGTCGGCAAGCCCCGCTTCGTGCGCTTCGATGAAATAGAGCGGGACGCTTCCAACTCCGGCACAGCGGTGGACAGCACCCAGTCGCGTGTGGGTGTGAGCATGTTGGAGAGAGTGGGTCTCATCCTGCGCCACCCCGACGCGCCCAAGACCCTGTACCTTACTCTATTGCCCGAAGGCAGCGCCTCTAAGGACCCACAGTTCCGCAACTTTCTCAGCATTACCGGCCTGACGCAGAGCCAGCCCATGCGCAGAGACACGGCGACCCTGGCTGATGCCTTGCAGGTTACCCCACCCGAACTGGAACGGCTCACGCTGGTGTGGGAGGAGCAAGGCTGGCTGAGGGCGCGTGGTGAGCGGCGCGACCCCGTCATAGAGCGCCTGAAGCCGCCCGCCGACACCGCCCAGACGATCCAGCGCCTCCTTGACGAGCAGGAGCGCACCGGGCAGCACCAGATCGACCAGATGATGCGCTATGCCACCGCGAACCGCTGCCGTCACCAGATGCTGGCCGCGCACCTGGGCGAGCAGATAGACGAGTGCGGCACCAGTTGCGACTACTGCGCGCCACCCGCCGATCGCCCCGAGTCGGTATCGCAGACCGCGGAGCTGCCCGACAATCCCGGGCAGGTGATAATAGAGTGCCTCATTTCATTCCCCTTCTCGGCGGGCAAGCCCAGCCTGGTAAAGGCACTCACCGGCTCAGCGGCCAGCAACGTGACAGCCGACCGCGTTCGCCACTTCGGCGCACTGGCCGCTGCCTCACCGAGCGCTATACAGCGTGCCATAGATGAGCTTGTCGAAGGTGGCTACCTGGCCTTCTACGAGCATGACGAGGGCTTCAAGCTGCTCCGTGTCACCGAGGAAGGGCTGGAGGGTGTACCCAGCAACGCCGTCTCCCTAAAGCAGAAACGGCAGCCGAAGCAGCGCGACCGCTCGGCACCTGAGCCGCGCCAGGACCGCGCGGCCCGCGTGGACACCGGACGTGTGAAGGTCACCAAGCAGGAAGAGGAAGACCGCGAACCGACCCAGGAAGAGGCCGACCTCTTTGAGCGGCTGCGTCAGTGGCGGCGCGTCATCGCCAACCGCCTCGGCTTGCCCCCTTACATCATCTTCCACGACAAGACGCTCTGGGCCATAGCGAAAGCACAACCCACCACGGTGGAAGAGTTGCTCCAGATCAAGGGCGTGGGGCAGAGTCACATCGACAAGTACGGCGACGAGCTACTGGCCGAGTTAGCCGAGATTGCGGCGGGTGCAGAGGAGGAAATCTAACGTCCTGGTTAAGAGCACATGTACAAAAGAGCAGAGGCGTAGAGCGTTGAAACTCTACGCCTCTGCTCTTGCAAGGACGGAGGAGATCGTCACCTGCGGATAGTAGGCTAAGGATTGATGATGACCTTGCGGGCGCGGTTGTAGAAGATACCGAGCGCCACAATGCCGCCGAATACTAGCAAGCCACCGAGGAAGCCGCCCAGGAAGAAGGCCACGACCTCGAACGCGAAGCCAAACACAAAGGTCAGCCCGGCGTTCACTCCCGCCATGCGCCGCAGTTCCCTGTCATCGGCGTTCAGCACGGGGAAGACCCTGCGCCCCAGTACGGTGTTGGCCCATTGAGAAGGACGCGGCAAGTTCAGCAGCGTCAGCATGCCGACGAAGGTCGCCAACCAGGCCCCGGTAATGACACCGCCCACTACCGGCTTGAGGATGAAGCCCAACGCCACCAGAATAAATATCGCGGCGGCGGCAGCAATCACCCAGAACCCTACGCGCTCCAACTTGAAGCGGGCGGGTACGCGCCTCGGCGGCGCATAACTATTCGTGTACGAGCCTGCGGACCCGTCGGCAGACACGAGCGGTCCGCCCCCTGTCGTTTCGGGCAGGTCGGCAGGCGTTGCGGGCTTCACGCCCACGTTTGCATCCCTTGTGTAACTCATCTTTAATCTCCCAACCCTGATTACTTCCAACACCCTATATACGCACACTACTCCGCCCGCGTTTCACACTGGCTTCAGCAATCTCCAATCAGGGTAAGCTCATCTTCGCGAGGTGGTGCTCGCCCTGTTCGCTCTTACCCGCGTAGTGCAAGACCAGTTCCAGGCTATGAGTGTCCTCGATGTAATGTAGCTGTAGGATGTTGCGCACGTTGTTACCATTGAGGTCGATGTAGTAGGTGGTGCCGTTCTGGAAGGAGTAATTGCTGAGCACGAAATCGTCGGAGCCGAGCTTTAGCACGTTATTCCCGAGCAGTTGGAGGGTGAGCGGCCCGGACTGCAACGTCCAGCCGAGCACCCCCAACCCGGCACACATAGTCAGCAGAAACCCCAGGCAGCCGACCTTGAGCACGCGCACACCCCGCCTGCCGGACTTGGCACCGCGAGACCTGTTAGGCGTCTGTTCAACCGGCTTGGAACCCTCTTGGTCTTCCATGCGCTACCTCATGTGTGAGAACCCGGCTGCGTGATGGGGCTGCAAACGCCACGGCGTGCTATAATTATATTGGCATTTACCCTAATGGCAAGGGAGGATATCTGATGCTTGTAGTGATGGTACGCATCCCGGTAGGCTCGCGCGAAGAGAGCGACCGCATGCTGGAACGGTTCCGCAACCGTGCCGGGCTGGTGGACGGCATGCCCGGCTTCATGGGCTTTGAGCTGTTGCAAGGTGATGGCGAGCTTATCTCGTTCACCCGCTGGGCTTCGCGCGGCGACCTGGACAACTGGATGAACAGCCAGGCAAACACCCAGGCACACGCCCGCGTGCCACGCCCCACTGGCGGCGGACACCCCGAAGGCGGCACTCAGGGGCAAGGCACCCACGCACAGCCCCAGTCCGACGCTTCTTCCGCACAGCCCCAGACAGTCGGGCACTCAGGGCCTCAGGGCAGCAGCGTCATGGTCTATGAAGTGGTGATACCGGCCGGGACAGGCAGTTAGTTGAACGGCATTGGCGACACCTTTGCCTCGTTCTCCTGGATCTACCTCCTGGGAGCGGCCTACACCATTTACCTGCTGAGTCGCGGCTGGAAGCAGTTGTGGGGGCCGCGTGCGGGAGCAAGCACCCGCCAGCTTGCGGCTATGGTGGCTTTCTTCCTCCTGGTCCCGGTGGGCGTCTTGCTGCACGAACTTGGACACATGCTCATAGCTCAGTTGCTGGGCCTACAGGTCTTCGGTCTGCACTACTTCTTCTACTGGGGATATGTCGTACACGCCAGTGGCACCGACCTACAAAACTGGTTCGTGTCCCTGGCGGGCAACTTCGCCAGTTACGCCCTTGGCGTGGTCTGCCTCTTCCTGGCCTTGCGCCTCCCGCCCAAGCGCCCGGCCATCAACATCATCCTAGCTCAACTCGGCATACTTGAGATCGTGCAGACGCTCATTGCCTATCCCCTCATGAGCCTCGACCCTGCCTTCGAGGGTGACTGGGACACGATCTACTCGCTCGACACTCCCGTAGCCGCCGCCATTGTGCTCGCGGTGCACGCTGCCTCACTCGTGGGGTTCGTTATCTTGCTGAACCGGAACGCCCGCATGCGCAGGTTACTGGGCACATGAGGAACGACAAGTGACGGAACCGCCAAGACGCCAAGACGCCAAGAATAGCGCCAAGATAATAAGGGTGTTCTAAGCAAAAGGACCAGGGTACATGATTTTGTACCCTGGTCCTCGTTGTACTCTCTAGAACCTTCTAAACCTTGGCGCGCTCTTGACGTCCTTGGCGTCTTGGCGGTTCCGTCCCTCTCTCCTTCCGTCCGCTACTGCATGAACTGCCCGAAGCCGCCCATGCCCCGCCGTTTGCCCTTGCCGCCCTTCATCTTCATGCCTCCGGTGAGGCTCTTCATCATCTTCTGCATCTGGCGGAACTGGTTTATCAGGGCGTTCACGTCCTGCACCGTGGTGCCGCTGCCCCTGGCGATGCGGCGGCGACGGCTGCTGTCTATGACGTCGGGGTTCTGTCGCTCCTTAGGGGTCATCGAACGGATGATGGCCTCGATGTGCTTCAGGTCGTCTTCCTTCACCTCGACCTTTTGCTGCCGCATCGCCTGTCCGAGGCCCGGTATCATCCCAAGCACCTGATCCAGGGGACCCAGGCGCTTGACCTGCTGAAGCTGGTTAAGGAAGTCCTCCAGGTTGAAGGTGGCAGTGCGCAGCTTCTTCTCCATAGCCTTCGCCTGCTCTTCATCGTACTCCGACTGAGCGCGCTCCACAAGCGTCAAGATGTCGCCCATGCCCAGTATGCGGGAGGCCACTCGGTCGGGATAGAACGGCTCAAGCGCGTCGGTCTTCTCCCCGGTGCCGATGAACTTGATGGGCACGCCAGTCACTTCGCGCACCGAAAGGGCCGCGCCACCACGAGTGTCGCCGTCCATCTTGGTCATGATGAGGCCGGTCACACCCACCTTCTCGTTGAACTCGGAGGCCGCGCGCACGGCGTCCTGGCCCGTCATGGCGTCCACGACCAGCAGCACCTCGGTCGGGTTGAGGCGGCCCTTGATGGTAGCGACTTCCTGCATCATCATCTCGTCAATGTGTAGGCGGCCCGCCGTATCGAGAATCACGACGCTGTGGTTGTTCGCCTGCGCGTGTCGCACCCCGTTGTTTGCGATATTGATCGGGTCGGCACCCTGCGGCTCTGAGTAGACCGGCACGTTCAACTGCTTACCAAGCGTGATTAGCTGGTGCACCGCGGCGGGGCGGTACATGTCGGCGGCCACGAGCAACGGGTTCTGCCCGGCCCTGCGCATCTGGAGGGCCAGCTTCGCGGCAGTGGTCGTCTTACCCGAGCCTTGCAGCCCCACAAGCATGACCACCGACGGCGGCGTACGCGAAAGCTCTACCTTGGTGGGTTCGCCCAGCAACTCTATCAACTGCTCGTGTACGATGCCGACGACCATTTGCGCCGGGGTCAGGCTCTTGAGCACTTCCTGGCCCATAGCGCGCTCTCGCACCTTGTCAACGAAGGTCTTCACCACCTTGAAGTTGACGTCCGCCTCCAACAGCGCACGCCGCACTTCTTTCATGGCCTCGTCAATATCGGCCTCATCGAGGCGGCCCTTGCTGCTCAGCCTCTGAAAGGCCCCGTTCAACCTATCGGACAAACTCTCAAACATGTAGGTACCTTCTCTTTTTGGGAGTGGTTAGTGGTTAGTGGTTAGTGGTTAGTGGTTAGTTACGAATGGCTTCTAACCACTAACCACTAACCACTACGAAAACAACGCGCTTACGAACTGCCTGGCATCGAACTCAGCCAGGTCGGTAATCTTCTCGCCGGTGCCGATGTAGCGTATCGGCAGGTTCATTTCGCGGGCGATGGCGAATACGACGCCGCCTTTGGCCGTGCCGTCCAGTTTGGCTACCGCGAGGTCGGTCACGTTGGCTACTTCGGTGAACGCCTTGGCCTGTTGCAGGCCGTTCTGCCCGGTGGTGGCGTCCAGCACAAGCAACGTCTCATGGGGCGCGCCCGGAAGTTGCTTGCTGATAATCCGCGTAACTTTGCGAAGCTCTTCCATCAGGTTGGTCTTGGTGTGCAGGCGTCCCGCCGTGTCGATTATCAGCACGTCGGCATCGCGGTTGATCGCGGCTTCCACGGCATCGAACACAACCGCACCGGGGTCCGCGCCAATCTGGTGCCGGATTACCGGCGCGCCCACACGCTCGCCCCAGATTTGCAATTGCTCAATCGCGGCTGCCCTGAAGGTGTCGCCCGCCCCAATTACCACGCTCCTGCCCTGGTCGCGGTAAAATCGCGCGATCTTGGCAATAGTGGTGGTCTTGCCCACGCCGTTGACGCCAACCACCAGCAACACATACGGGTGCGGCTCGGCTTCGGTTGCATTACCAGAGCCGTTGCCGTTGCGCCGCGATAACGCTCGCTCCGGCTGCTCAAGCACCCAAACTAGCTCGTCCTGCAAAGCCTGGTACACCGCCGAGGGCTTCTTCAGCCGGTCGGCCGCCACCCGCGTCTTCAGCCGGTCGAGCACTTCCACGGTTGTGTCAACGCCAACGTCAGCCTGTATCAGCAGAGTCTCCAGGTCCTCCCAGATGTCCTCCGTGATCTCGTCAACCTCAAAAAGAGAAGCAACCTGGCGGAACCAGCTACGCTTGGTGCGCTGTAGCCCTTCCTCGACACGCTCCTGCTGCTGCTGTACCTGCTCTTCACTTTTCGGCTGCTCTTTCTTCCTGAGCCAGTTAAACATGCCTATTACTCCACGTCAAAAAAGCGGTCATACGTTGGAATTATACCAGAAACGGAGTTCTAAAACGTGAAACGGAGTTCTAAAACGTGAAACGTGAAACGTGATGCGGCGTTTGCGACAAGATACCAACAAAGGAACAGGGTCGCCTCAAGTTCTGTAGGCGACCCTGTTATTCATGTCGTACTAAGCTACCTTAGCCGCATCACGTTTCACGTTTCACGTTTCAGAACCTGCCTCACTGCCCTGTAGGTCGTTCCACATCTCGCGGACTTCGTTTAGCACCTGGCGCGTGTTGTTCCAGATTTCGGCCTGGCGCTCTTTCTCGGGGACGAACACCAGCAAGACCAGGCCCCCCAGCGTGGAGAGCCAGAAGAAGAGGCCGGTTGTCTCCTTGGTGAAGTTGACGCTGGCCCCCACGGCCGTGCCCACTGCTCCACTCACGCCTCGGCCCGCCGCGGAGACCGCGCCGCCACCGGCCGACCCGGCCTTGCGCGCGCCACTCGCTACGTCGGAGGCGCGGTGCCTGCCGAAGGTCGCGGCATCTGAGGCGCGGTGCCTCCCGTACTCCAGCGCGTCAGCCGCCACGGGCTGGGCCTTGTCGAGCGCATCTTCTACGCGGTCGCGGGCCATGCTAAGCAGGTCGGACAGCACGTCGGGCGTGTGAGAGGCTACTTCAGCCACCCTGGGCAGAACGTCATCGCGCACCCTGTGAGCGGTGTCGCTGGCGGCGTGGGCGGCGGTCGGTATGATCTCGTCGCGGGTGAAGGAAACAGCCTGCCCACCGGCTTTGCGAGCGCCGGGCACGACATCTTCCAGTACCTTCGACGCGACGGCCAGCGCTACATCCCTGATTATCTCACCCACGGAGGAGCTGCCCTTACCGGCGGCCGAGGCCATGCTGCGCGCCCTTTTACCAACCTCAAGGCTCTCGGCAAACTTGCCCGCCCTGCCGTGGCCTACGTTCTGAGACACGCTGTGAGCCACGTTCTCGGCAACGTTTTGAGCTACCGGGGCAACGGTGTCACGCACCTTACCCATCGCGTCCTGAGCCGCCGGGAGCACGTCGTCGCGCACCCGTTGGGCTACGCTCTCGACCGCTTCCTGGGCCGCAGGCAACACGTCGCTTTTCAGACGGCTGGCGGCGTGGGGTGCGATGTCGCCACGCACCGATTCGATGGCATCGCCCAGTCTCTCCTTCAGCGTGTCGAGCAAGCCTTCGACGCCTTTCGTGTCGATGTCCACGTTGGACGCCAGGTCGCTTGCCCGCTTACCCACTGAGGCGGCAGCCCCGGCAGCGTCGAAGCCCTTGCCCGCGTCACGGGCACCGGAAAGCACACTCTCTGCCTGCTTCCGAACATCCCGTGCCAGGTCACCTACATCGAGGTCCTCGGCTGCGTGTCGGACACGGGAGAAGAGGCGGCCCGCTTCCTTTCCGCCCGTCTTTGCGGTCTCACCCAGGTCGATGTTCCCGGCCACCTCACGAACCTGGCTGAGGGCGTCATCTAGCATATCAGAGAGGTTCACGTTACGGGCGGCGTGACGTGCCGACTTGGCGACATCTCCGAGGTCCACGTTGCGGGCGGCGTGAGTAGCCGTGTCAATCGCGTCGCCGAGCAGGGCGCTCAGGTTGCCGGTGGGCACGGACGAGGCAGCTTTCGCGGCGGCCTTAGCCCCCTTCTTACCCAGCTTCTGAGATTCGGCTAGCACCTCCTCAAGCCGCTCCCTTGCGGAAGGCTCACGCGTGCGCATGCGTCCGAGAAGCACCAGAATGGCACCCACGACGGCGGCGAACAACGCGCTCAGGCCCAGGATGGGCACCAGGTCGTCATCCTCTTCCTCAAAATCGACGTCGAGATCATCGAACTCGTCCGCCAAGGCACCCGCGCCGGTATCCTGCGTAGCCTGGGTATCCTCGGCATTGTTGTTATCGTTGGCATCATTATTGTCCATGCCAATCCTCCTTACGGATATATCCGAACTCCTAGCAAGCAAGTAATATGCCCTTGTACACCCTTGTTAACGTTTCGTCCCATGATTTGAAGCGGCGGTTCTGTGCGAGCATTCATAACTAAACGCCAAGACGCGGAGGACGCGCCAAGATAGCGAGTGGGTTTCTAGGCAGTAAGGGCCGTAGAATGCAACCCTGCAATTTGGTCCCGTTCGCGCCATCCAAACCTTAATCTACCTTGGCGTGGTTCTTGGCGTCTTGGCGTCTTGGCGTTTAGTCGTTATTGTTCAAACTCCGTCACGGTTGCAGAGCGTCGGGCTTACCATTCACCAAGATGCGCACTTCTTTTACCGAGGGGAACTGCTTGAGAGTGAGCGTTATCTGCTCCTGGATGGCATTCACCCGTGCCGAGCCGCCGCCGTAGGCGGCCATCTCCTTGGAGAAGTCGGCAGTGGCAACGCCCTCCACGATGGTGAGCTTACGCAGTTTCACGCGCGGACCCCAGTCGGGTTGCCGCCCGGCGTAGTTGAGGACTTCTTCAGGGGCCGGTATGGCAGTCGTGAACCCGGCGAAGTTACGCGGACCGATACCCCACAATAGCTCGGTGAGAGAGGCCGCGCCCACTTGCCTTGTGCGCACGATTCGCCGCGTTATTTCGCGCGGGCCTTCGTCCAGCAGCCAATAGACTTTGATCTCCATTGTGTTAGGGTCCGAGGCACTGAGGTACATCACCTTGCGGCTGGCGAGTACAGCCCCTGATGGTGACAGCACTTGCAGCGTGGCGGGCTGCGTCGGCCATTCAGGGGGCGCGCTCTCGCCCGTCCAGTCGAGGCTATCGATGAGCACGCCGTTACCTTCCTTGTCGAAAAGCACCGGGTATCGCTCGGAGTATTCCTGGCCGTCCTGCCATTTGATCTTGAGCACGACCTCGTTGTGGAGTCTGCCCACACGGGCCTGCACGTGAATGGGGAACGTCACCTGCGCGCCATTAGCAGGGTAATCAATCCCGGTGCCGGTATTCGGCTTCACCGCGGTAGTGGCGTCCTCGGGCACGCTGGTCTCGTTGGGGCTTACGTCCGGTACCTCCGCGTCCGTAGCTGGCGTCGGGTCGAACCGGGGGGTTGCCGTCTCTACCGGCTCTGAAGAGGTTGAAGTAGTCGCCGTAGGTTGTCCGGCTTCGGTCGCCGGTGCCGATGTTTGGGCCGTGTTGGTCGGCTGGACTTCCGCCGGGGCGGTCGTACTGGTTCCAACGGGGGTGGGCACCTGCTGGGTGCCGGAATCGCAGGCAGACAGGACAAGGCCGAGGGCTGCAATGAGCAGCAGTAGATATAGTTTCTTCATAAGTTACACCTTCAAGAGATTCAGCGCGGTCGCCTGATTTTAGAACGTGCGGTGCCTACTGCAAGTTCCGCGTATGGGCTAGTCTTCTACTTTCAGCGAGAGCAACTGCGAAGTGCCGTCGCCCGCCATCGAAACGCCGTACATGGTGTTGGCCGCCTCTATTGTGCCCCTGTTGTGGGTGATGATAACGAACTGGGTCCTCTCCCCAAGCTCCTGCAAGGCCGAGCGGAACCGGGTGACGTTACTCTCGTCAAGCGCCGCGTCCACCTCGTCAAGCACGCAGAAAGGCACCGGGCGCACCTTGAGCAGCGCGAACAGCAGGGCCGCCGAGGTCAGCGCGCGCTCTCCACCCGACAGCGCGGCAAGGGGCTGCATCCGCTTGCCCGGCGGCTGGGCCGAAATCTCGATACCCGACTGGCCCGCGTCCTGTGGGTTGGTAAGCTCCAGCCGCGCCGTCCCCCCCGCGAATAGCATGCTGAAGAAATGCTGGAACTTCTCGTTTACCTGCTCGAACGTGGCCGCAAACTGGTCCCGCATCGCCCGGTCGAGTTCGGCAATCACCCTGCGGAGCGAGTCGCCCGCCGCGCTCAGGTCGCCAAGCTGCGTTTGCAAATAGGCGTGCCGCTCAGAGAGGGATGTGAACTCC
>DASVRN010000184.1:0-4631 GCA_036388595.1 Chloroflexia bacterium | reverse complement strand
TATCGGAGCTATGGCCGTTGCGGGCCTTTGCTCACACGGGTCGGATAGTGAGTAGCACCCAGGTGAAGGTGGGGCCGTATACGCTCGACGTGCTCTACTACTCCTCTCCGCAAGTTGGAGAGGCTATACCCATCACGATTGCGCCGCGCCCGGTCACTGCCGACGGGCAGGTGCTCAACACCAGGCCCCAGCTACAAGCCACGCTGCAACCTTCTCCCGGTATGTCGGCCGGTGAGATCAGGTTGCGTGTGTACGACGACCCCGACCAGCCTGCCTTCTACGCGGTGGACCCGGTGGTAGATGAACGAGGCATATGGGTGTTGCAACTTACCGTGCAAGGTGAGGCGGGCACGGCTACCGGCTCGACCAAGGTGGTTGTGGCGGGGCCGGGTGGCTCCGAGCAAGCACCGGCACAGCCGCCTGCACAAGTACCGGCACCGGCAGCCACACCCGCCCCCGGCCCGACAGGCCCTGGTGTCGGCATCGCGATTCCGGTTCTCTTGGGCCTTGCCCTACTCGGGGTAGCAGGCTGGTGGTTTTTGCGGCGGCCCGCGCCCCGTAAAGAAGCTCCGGTCCGGCGTCGAAGATAGCTACGGTTAAGGGACCAAAGCCCCGCCTTTGTCATTCTGAGTGGATCATCTTGCAAGTAAGTTACCCATAACAGGAGCAAGCCCCCCTCTGTCATCCTGAGCGTAGCGAAGGATCTCAAGAAGGTGGGTAGGGAAGAAGCTGTATTAGACTACCCACGTCGGGCTACCCACGTCGGGCTACCCACGTCGGCTTGCCAGCAGGCTCCTACACTTGTAGAGAGTCCGACTGCCACCTGATCCTTCGCTACGCTCAGGATGACAAGGCCTCTCCTGCTCCTCTTTTTGGTAACTTACTTGCATGATGATCCACTGAGCGTAGCGAAGAATCTCGTCCTTCAGCACCCAGAGTTACGCCTTTCTCTTGGGTCGTTGGGTGCCAGTGAAAAGGGAAACATCCTGGTGAGGGACGAGATTCTTCACTACGTTCAGAATGACAAAGGCGGGGCTTTGGCCCTGGTATCCAACCCGAAAGTGGCCCTACCAAATGCACCTTTGCCTTGACATCTTGGTCCCGGTTTGGGTACGCTTCTTTATCCCGCTGGGGGCACACTTCTTGATTAAACCCCCATCCGTTGCCTTTTCCCCACGATTTGCAGTCCGATAATACCTCTCGATTTGCGGGGCAGCACATTCAACGAGGTCTTTCTGACCGGCGATACCCTTGTGGAAGAAGAGAGCACACGGCATAGCGTCACAATATAGTACCCATAATGGTACCCATACTTTTACCTGGCCTGGGATTGTATAACGATTTCGTTTCCAAGCGTTTTCGCATGCCCCGCACCGTTCATGCGCGCTCAATGACGAGCCGCGATTCAGACAGGAGGAGCTTTAAGGAATGAGGAAATCAGTTCGTTTTATAGGCATTTTGGTAACGCTCTCCATGATGCTTTCCCTGATACCGGCGGGTCAGCCGTCGTGGGGACAGCCGGATGTAGTCGATGCTGCTACACCCGCGGAGGGCACCCTCGACCCGCCAAACGACCAGGTCACCTGGACAGGCGGACCTTACACCATCGTAACGCCGGACCCCGCAGTTTGCACCGATAGCAGCACCAACTGCGACACATTCGACCTCAACCTCAATCTCCCCGACAATTACTGGGAGACTGCCGAGGGCGAAGTCACTATTGGCATTACCTGGACCGGCACGGCTGACTTCGACCTCTACGTTTACAACGAAGAGGGTACCGAAGTTAAGAGTAGCGCCGCCGGTGCTACTACTTACGAAGAAGTCAAGCTAGGCGAGCTGCCAGGTGGCATGTACGAGGTGCGCGTAGTAGCTTATAGCGCCACCAACTCCACCTACAATGGCTACGCGAGACTCGAATCGACTCAGCTTCCGGCCGGGATGATCTTCCCGGAGGACAAAGACACTATCATGGAGGCGTTGACGGTAGACTATCCGCTCAACGTCATTTTCGTCGGCTACACACCCACTGCTGAAGAGATAGCGGAAATGAAGCAGTGGATCCCCGACAACTACCAGCCAACAGTAGCTACCAAGTCCCCCTTTGCTGAAGAGATCCAGAACGAGGGGGCGGCCTTGCTGAACTGGAACAAGAACCATTACATCAACGCGGAACCATACTATGTGGGCATCCGCTACAACTACAAGATTCGCTTCTTGCAGGCCACGGAAGAATATGCGAAGGCATTGTTCCAGCAGGCCGAGAACAGCACCGCTCCCAACCAGTCGTTCCACACGGCGCAGGTTGGAGTCAGCCTCTCCCGCTACGACCAGAGCTACGGCAACTACCGCGTGGTGGCTAAAGGCGGCGATCCCGCTTACAAGGTGACCGACCCCACCAAGACCGACCTCATCGATGCCTATGCGGTTGAGGACTGGATCTTCAATTCGCGCTATGATGCGGCCTGGAATTGCGCGTTCCGCGACCTGGAGACGGGCTACCTGTATAGCGCCGCCGTCGTTCAGCCCGGCGAAGACGCCTACTACGACCCCTACTATGACAAGAACGGGTTGGACCTCGAAACGATGCCGCAAGGCCCGAACAAAGGCTCCTCCTTCCTCTTCTTCGACACCTTCATGCCCGAGTATGCGTCCGAGTACTTCCGCCCGAACGCTTACCACACCTGGGGCACCGACAAGGTAATCAACAACGGTATTGTATCGAAGAAGGTAGAAGAGGGCGGCTCGTGGCGCATCACCAACCCCGACACCGGGAATTGGGACGGCGTGGACTTTGCCCGCACCTGGGGTGGCCGCTATCGCTTCCACTTCATCGACCTGGGTGCCGCGCCAAACGACTACGAGTCGGCTTCGTGGGCCGGTGCCGAGCGCACTATGTCCTCCGACTACCCGCACGGCGACCCGCCTATCTGGCAGTACAAGGCCGACCCACAGTGGCAGCAGAGCGGCGAAGTGTGCGCGGGTGACGATATCAACCCGCAGTACGAGTTCACCGGTGGCACTCCCTGCCGCATGATGCCTCGCCTGGGACGCGACGTGGCTTACGGCCTCTTCTTCCGCTCCACGTCCGGTTATCTCTACCGCCCGATACCGCGCGGCGACGTGAACTGGCTGGCCGTGTCCAACTGGACCGACTTCTACTCCAGGCCGCAGTACGACCCTATTACGGGCCAGATTACGAGCGCGCCCTGGTACGGCAACTGGTGGACCAACACCGACAAGCTCTACAAGATCGCCAATGCCAGCGATCCGCGTGAGACGGACGACGTGCTCAGATGGCTCTCCTCCGCTCTGCCTTACACCCGCTGGGTTGGGCGTAAGGGCGAAGTAATCACCGTCTACGATCCTACGAATAACCAGCCTACATCCAGGCTGCTTGACACCTCGCCCAAGTACGAGGACCTGCCCGCGCCCGAGTACCACGTCACGGGCAGTGCGACGGAGTTCCAGATAGTGCCGGAACCGCTCTACGCGTTCCATACCAGCCCCAGAATCGTCACCTACGGTAGCTCGCAGGTGAACCTGACCGACCTCTCCAACGCCTTCGAGAAGGCCAAGGCCAGGGGCTTTACCGGGCTTACCTACGACTTCTCGGTGCCGCACGAGTACATGCGCGACTACTTCGACGCTCACCGGCCCGGCATCGCTGACATCGTGACGGGCACGAACGGCATCTCTGAGTTCTCCCTGGTGAACACCATCCCCGGTATCAATATGGTGTTCGAAAAGGCTTATACCTGGGCGCTGCCCGTTATCGTGGGTGGTATCGCCGTGGGCACGGACGATGGCGAAGCGTGGGGCACCATGAACAACGTCAACGACCGCGCCAAGTCGCCCCTGGCAGACTACCCGGCGAACCCCACCGCGAACTGCCCCGCTCCCATGCGCACCCTTGAGCCGTGGAACTGCCCGAAGCACTCCACCGTAGCTGACCCCGGTGCCCGCAGTGGTGGCGGCTTCTCCTACACCATCGAGCACGAGGCCGCCCACAACCTGGGCCTGTCTCACCCGCACGACGGCTCGTATGGTGTGGACCGCTGTCCCGAGGACGACCCCAACGTGGCGCGCCGCGGCAAGTGGGAATGCTACTGGTCGGGCCTCGGCTGGATGTACGACATCTCGGCTGCTCCCACCACCTACGCTATGAGCTATCGCCCGTACGAGGTGGAGGACCAGGACAACCTACAGCGCGGCCGCGTGGCCGAGTACCTGATACTGGGTCAGGACGCCCTGAAGCAGCGGTTGGTTGACGAGGCCAACAACGGTGGCACGACTCCTTCCGCCGGGTGGACCTCCGACTTCAACCGCATGAAGCAGTGGCGCGAGCAGGCTTCCGCCCTGTTCAAGGTAGGCGACTACCTGCACGCTGAGTACGCAGCCCGCAACGCCTCCCTGGCGGCGCGTGGTGTGCCTCAGACCCCGCAGAACACTGTAGATCCCAAGCTGGTGGAAGCAGGACAGATCTTCTACTTCAACGTGCACCCGCAGACCCAGCCCGAGGCAATCCAGCCTTGCGGCGGTGGCGGCCCCGGCCCCGTGCTCCCGCCCTGCGATATCCAGTTCCAGGACGTGCCGGTGAGCACCGACGTTTCTTCGTTCTACCCGTTCGT
>DASVRN010000183.1:0-2249 GCA_036388595.1 Chloroflexia bacterium | reverse complement strand
GGTCTCGGCACGTTCGCCCAGCTAGTCGAGCGATACAGCGCGGACCCCGCCTGGTTCTGGCAGGCGGTCGTGGAGGACCTCGGCCTGGAGTGGTACGAACCTTACACGCAGGTGCTGGACCTGTCGCGAGGGGTAGAGTGGGCGCGGTGGTTCGTGGGCGGAAGCTACAACTACGTGCGGGATGCAGTGGACAAGCATGCTGAAGGCCCACTCGCTGAGGCAACTGCTATCGGATGGGAAGGTGAGGACGGGGAGGTCCGCAAGCTGACCTACGCAGAACTTTACCGGCAGGTGAACCAGGCGGCCAACGCCCTGCGCTCACTGGGGATAGGGCGCGGCGACCGGGTGGGGGTGTACATGCCCATGCTGCCCGAAACGGCAGTAGTCGTGCTGGCAATCTCAAAGATAGGCGCGGTCTACACCCCCATCTTCTCCGGCTATGGGGGCGCTGCCGTGGCCTCTCGACTGCAAGACTGCGGGGCAAAGCTCCTGGTGACAGCCGACGGATTCTATCGCGGCGGCAAGTGGGTGCCCATGAAAGCGGCCGCCGACGAAGCCGTTGCCGCCTCTCCAACCGTGGAGCACATGCTAGTAGTTAGCAGGCACGGCGACACGCAAGCCACGGGTGTGACCTGGAAGCCCGGCAGGGACGTATGGTGGCATGAGCTAGTCGGCGGGCAAGCAGAAGAGTGTGAGACGGTAAGGACCGGGGCTGACGAGCCATACATGATAATCTACACGTCGGGCACCACCGGCAGGCCCAAGGGCGTGGTCCACCTGCACGCGGGCTTCCCGGTCAAGGCCGCGCAGGAACTGGCCCACTGCTTCGATTTGCACCAGGGGGATGCACTCTACTGGATAAGCGACATAGGCTGGATGATGGGACCGTGGGCCATCACAGGCTCGCTGATGCTGGGGGCGACCTGCTTCCTGTACGAAGGTTCCATCAGCCACCCGCAACCCGACCGGCTCTGGTCGCTTGTCGAGCGGCACCGCATCACGCACCTCGGCATCTCGCCCACCGCCGTGCGCTCCCTCATGGGCCAGGGCGACCACTGGGTGCAGGCCCACGACTTGAGCAGCCTTATGTTCCTTGCCGGGGCGGGCGAGCCGTGGAACCCCGGCCCGTGGCAGTGGTTGTTCGACGTGGTGGGCGAAGGAAAGCGCCCCATCATCAATTACTCCGGCGGCACGGAGGTGTCGGGTGGCATACTTAGCTGCAACCCACTGCTGCCCATCAAACCGTGCGCGTTCAGCGGCCCCGTCCCCGGCATGCTGCCAGAGGTGGTGGATGCCGAAGGCAACCCCGTGGGCCACGCCGTAGGAGAGTTAGCCCTGCGTCTGCCCTGGGTAGGCAAGACTGAGGGCTTCTGGGGCGACAAGGAGCGGTACATCGACACCTACTGGTCGCGCGTGCCCGGCCTATGGGTGCACGGCGACTGGGCGCGGGTAGACGAGGATGGCTTCTGGTACATCCTGGGACGCTCGGACGACACCATCAAGGTAGCGGGCAAGCGCGTGGGCCCCGCCGAGGTGGAGTCGGCGGCTGTGTCGCACCCTGCCGTGGCCGAGGCAGCGGCTATAGGCGTGCCGGATGTCCTCAAAGGTGAGTCGCTGGTGGTGCTCGTGGCCCTACGCGCCGGACATGCGCCTGGCGAAGGGTTGCGGCAAGAAATCGAGTCGTGCATAGTAGCCCACCTGGGCAAATCTCTCAAGCCTCACGCCATCAAATTCGTAACCGAGCTACCGCACACCCGCAATGGCAAGATGCTGCGCCGCCTCGTCCGCCAGAGCTACCTGGGCGAGCCTCAAGGTGACCTGTCGGCCCTGGAGAACCCGTCGGCGTTGGAGGCGGTGGCGTCAGCTACGTAGGTGTCGCCTCAAAGGTATAGTTATGTGAGATTGGCATCCCAGGTGGCCCTTGTCATTCTGAGCGCAGCGAAGAATCAGGTGGGTAGTTGGGCCGTTGAATTCTGGGACCAGGTCTCCCTTTGTCATTCTGAGCGTAGCGAAGAATCTCGTCCAATAGCACCCAAGAAGCCCTTTTCCTACAGCCACAGTGTCCCATAAGAAAGAGGAACCATCGCGGTAGAGGACGAGATTCTTCGCTGCGCTCAGTGCATCACCAACTAAGTTGTGTACGTTTAGCCGGGCGGTTGAAACCGCGGGCTAGCCGTACAAAGTGCCCCTTCGGGCACTGCCCCTTTCTAATAATAACTTTGTTGGTACAGTACTCAGAATGACAAGGA
>DASVRN010000182.1:0-13296 GCA_036388595.1 Chloroflexia bacterium | reverse complement strand
CAGTCCCGCAGGGACTTTGCAAGGTGTAGCCCCCGATTTCAATCGCGGGGCGTCGCCTGGCACCATGTGTGTCTATATTAGCTGACATTCCTTCGTTAGCTAGGTACTGAGCGCGGCGAAGAATGACAAGCGGGGCGGATTTTGTCGCCAGTACTCCGGGCTGCTGTTTATGAGATGACTGCTCGTCAGTTAGCCACGGCCCGCGGTTGAAATCACCCCCCGAATGGTACGGCTTGCCGGTCGAACTGCATACGGCAGTCTGTAGCCTCGACCTTGTTATTATTCATAGCTACTATGGCAAGGGGCGCATAGTGATGGCGCACCCCGTGAGGCGGGCGCGACGCCGGGTTGTTGGTATCCCAGCCGGGCCATATGATGCCACCGGTGACTGTGCGGGCCGGGATCAACCAGAAGTCGCCCGTGCGATACCGGTTTGGCTCTCCCGACCCTGCTTGAAAGCGGACCACAATGCCATCTTCTAACTCCCGCCATTCAGCGTCTTCCAGTATCGGCAGACCATCAGCGGGGTTGCGATTGGTGCTGTCCCAGGTGCCCTGCCAACTGTTGTCCCACCGGCGCAGCAAAGGCCGTTTGGTGAGGTCAGTCTCGATACTTCCTGATAGGGGCCTGTCCAGCGTCACCTTTCTATCCAGCCGGTCAATAGCCACTACCCGGAACAAAGGACCAGGGTCCTCGGCACGCAAGGCAGAGTCGTTGTTCATAAGCTCAACCCAGTCCCCTTCGTTCAGACCGAGTCGAGCGTCGCGCCCAACGCTGGCAAGGGTGACAGCACTGCCTTCACCATCGAAGTTCTCTATCGGGAAGACCGTAGAACCATTCTCACGGGACCATTTGAAGGTTGGCTCTGTAGCGCCGCTGCCCCTGTGCACCTCCACGCGGTAAAGCTGATTTTCCGCGCCGCGATAGCGTGAGTCGGGAGGTGTAACGCAGGGTCCGTTGAGGTTGGCTTCGTCCGCTTTACGTACCCTGGCCTGCAAAAACCCGCGATTATCCGCCTGCCACTCTTGCACCAGGGCCGGCCAACGAGCCTCTAAGTCATCCCTATTAGTCCCGGCCGCTACCGGTGTTGTCCTGACCTGCCACACCACCTGGGCGCGCGTGGTCGTATCCGGGCCGTTTACGCCCAGGGCTATCTCTCGGATGTCATCATCCTCATACGCGCTGACGTGCCTTTCCCAGACATCCAGGTACACCAGGAAAGGTGGATCGAGCGACTTGTCCTTTGCCTTCTCAAGCGGGTAGAACGGCTGAGAGTAGTAGGTCGGGGCCGATTTGGCGTCTCCCGCCACGTGCTCGCACATGATGCCATCCACGTAGTAGCGGCCGCTACTTATGGTCAGGTCATCAACAACTTGCCCTTTGCCACTCTTGACGCCGATCTGAAAACCGACGTTCCCCGCCGGTCCCGCGTGCGGTCCAATCATATCGGAGGCGAGTGCCCGCAGGTAGTGCAGCAAGATGGCGGTCTGCTCGTTGAAATCGGCGTCGAGTTGCACCCGCCCCTGCTGCATCAGCACGCGGGTGAATTGTTTTGTCTGGTCGAAGGTATCGCGCGTAAAGTCGCCTTTCATCTTGCCTCCTCTGTGACTATCCGCCGGTTACAGGCTGTGAATGTAACGTTTAGCCCTCGGCTATTTTTGGCGGCCCAAACAGGGCGCTACTGGATCAGGTGACGAGGACTATGCCCACATCCGTTCCGGCGGGAGTATATTCATCGAGCCGGGCTTGCAGATTAGCCTCACGTTGCGGATTGAACAGATCGTGGAAAGCGCCCATCTCGGACTGGTCGCTGGCTCCCCGCTCGATCTCCTGGGGGCAGTCCTCGGCAAGCTGGCAGTAGGTGGCGGTCCCATAGCGCACGCTGTTGAAGCGCGGGCGCACGCGCAGCTCGGCCCAGTCCTTCGGCTCGCCTGCCGCCTCTGCGGCAGAGACCGCCCCGTCCGGCTGGCAATTATAGCGTTGTGGCGTGCGCGAGCCGGGTTGCACGTAGCAGAAGCGCATGCAGCCTCGCTGCCGCCGCGCTACCCTCACCTCGCCCGCAAAGATCGAGTCCTGGGCCAGGTCGATGGCATGGGTCCACACCCGGCCGAAAACGGTGCTACGCTCAATTACCAATGTAGCGTGCGCCAGCCTGTCGTCGGGCGCGGTCAATGCGCCGAGTCCTGGGTCCGTGGCGTCCAAGATGCTATCGCTAATAGAGATGCGGTTCGGGTCTTGATTTACCTCGTCCTGGCTGACGTAGATAGAACCCAGGATGCTGCGTTCGATGACGAGTCGCGCGGACGTCCTGTCAAGCTCCAGGCTTGGTTCGTCACCACTCTGCGGCTCGCACTCGTCGCCCAACGACCAGCCGGGAACGAGCGTGCAGTGCCGTATCGACACTTCAGAAAGCTCTCCCGAAATTCGCAGGCTCCGTCCCTCTATAAGTAAGCCGTCCAGGGCGAGTCTTGGGGCGCACTTACCCGTGGCCTCATCTACAGGCTCATCAGGCTCGCCGGGTCCACCGGGGTAAGCGTCTTTCTCGCCCCCGTACGGCTCGCTTTGCTGTACCGGCGCGCGCCCTCGATAGCTACTCGCCTGGGGCGGGTCGTCCGGCTCGTCCTGCTCCTCTGTCTCACCTTCATACTCATTGCCCGGTTCCTGCTCCGTACTTTGTGGGACCGTCGTTTCCAACGTGCCGCTGATGAGCATTTCGTCAGACCTGCTGGTCCCGATATCACGCAAGTGTATGCTTGGCCGCGTGCCATTGGCCGCGCGTATCTCCAGGCGCTGGTTAGCCCTCAACTCAATTACTGGTCTCTCAACATAGGAGCCGCTATCGGTGATCTCTATAATGGCCTCATCAACAACGGCGGCATCCTCCGGGCTTTCACGGCTCCACGCTTCCAGCGCCGCGGTGATCGTCTGGTAGCCCTGCCCAGGCTTGAGGCGTTCGCCAACCAGATAGACTCGTTTACCTGAGTGGGAGCTAAGGTCGCGATGATACTCCCCGCCGCCCATGTCGGCGCTGAAGCCATACTGGTAAGACACCCACACCCCTTCCTTCGGTGCCGTACGGGGAGCAAAGACGATACGCCCCAGGACCGGGTCCACCGCCACCTGGTCGTCCTGCGGGCGGTAGGCCCATTTGCTCAGGTCCGCCGGGACTATATTCTGGTGCGGTACGGCCTGGCCTGCGTTGTCCCGCCATATCTGAAGGCTTTTGCCGCCCCCGTAATAGCTCCGCTTGCGCCGGTCGAAAGCGCGCCGCCGGATCGGATCGGGCACGTTCAGCGGCCCGGCAATATCGGTGGGGTCTGCCTCTCTCCTGGGATTGGTGAAAAGCTGCACGTTATTGCCCAGCACGCTGAAGGTGTACTGGTGCCTCGCGCGGTCCACCTGCTTGGCCGGTGCCCTGGTGATGGAATACGATTTCAGCTTCCAGGCGAATATGCCCACACTCGGAATGTTGTAGCGCCCTCTGCCGCGCCCCGGCTGCGAGTTTATGCGCCGCACGTCTACAGTGTGGGCCGCGCTGTCGAACGGACCTTGCATCAGGTCGAGGGCATCGCCGTCGCGCAAGTCGAGGACACGCCCGCGCTCCGGGTGCAGGTGGTTGAGGTGCTGAGTTATCCCAAGAAGCTCGTAAAATTGCACCGCCCGTACCGGCCACCCGGCCACATCCGCCGCCAGCAGCTCCAGGAGCGCCAGCGTACCCTTCCTGCGCCTGTAGGCGATAGTCTGCGCAACCTCTCGACGTGGAATGAGAATCTTGTTGAGGGCGCGACCCCGGTCCGTCGTCACTTCCCCAGGCTCCCCCGCTTCGCGAACGGGCAGGTAGCCAATCAGGTCGCCAATGTAAGGCACTACCCAGTCCTCGCACGTCTCGATGAACCAGTTCTCATAGAGTTGAGCGATGTCCTCTTCTACGATATTGACCTGTTCGGTGATAACCTGTAACAGCGCGCGTAATGGCTCGCCCACCGCCGCGTCGCGCATCCGGTGGACTATTGGGAGCAACTCGTACAGCCGGTCCCGTGATGGCCGCTCGACGTTCATGAAGTTATCTCCTTCAGGATCAGGGTGTCGGGGACTTCGGGCAGCAAGAAGGCTAGCTGGGCAGGCTCTATCTTTCCGTCCGCTCCATATCGGGCAAAGTCGGTGACAATGCGTGAGTTCGGCGGGTTTTGCCCGGCTTCGGCCAGACGTTGGGACAGCTCCTTTAGCTCCTCTTCCGAGCCGGCCGTGGTGGCTTCCAATGCGTCCACGTCCACATAGGCCACGCCCGGCACCGACTGGATGGTGCTGATTACCTCGCTCAATACCACGTCCTGGCCCAGGTCGCGCCGCTCGAAGCTGAACCTGTCGAGCAGGGCAGCGCGTATCTTAGGCTCAACGAACTCCCACTTGTAGTCGGGGTGCAGCCGCACCTTGCCGGAGATGATGAGTCTGAGTAACTCACGGACCTCCACTACCACGGGTTGGTAGGGGTCGCCAGCGTCATGCAACGCCTGCCGCAAGTTACGGTAAAGGTCGTCGGTGGGGCTGATAGGGATGTCGCCCGCCCCTGCTATCGTCAGGTGTACGAGTTGACGCCGCCCATCGGTGAGCCGCCGGGCGCTCGCCTTGCCGATACCCGCGTAGGTGCGGGCGAAATCTTCGTAATCGCGTACGGACACCAGCCGGTCGAGCGCCATGACCGCCAGCGGGGCGTTACGACGTGCCTGGTCTAAACCCTCGCGGTCGGCACCCCCGGTGGCGGGTAATGGGTTGGTAACGCCCTTCACACCGAGAGGCCGTGTAGCGAGCAAGCTAATCTGCCCGGCACGGACGTTCCCCGGCCTCCCGATGCCGGTGCGGTACTTTGCTCTCACGTTCGCCATGCCCGTAGGCGGCCGGCCGCCGCGCTTGCCGTCGCCAAACACCACCGACGTCTTGCCTGCATCGCCGGTGCGGGTGACGAACCCATGCTCGTAGGGCTGGAGCCAGATAAGATTGTCCACTTCGTGCCACTTCACCTCGTTGACCCGCACTTCCAGGGTGCTTGCGGCCCCCGCGGGCGTGGGCGCGGGCAGGTAGGTCAGGGGTGACTGGTGCAAGGCGAAGGTCTGCATCGCCCGGCTGCCGTCTCCGTTCCCAAGCACTTCATTCCGCGTCTCTCCGTGCGTGGCCTTGACTACGTTAGCGTATATCTCCACGCTTTCGCGCTTGTAGCAGTAGCTGAGCGGGCTGGCGAGCACCAGGGTGGAGTGGGTCTTGTCGCCCGGCAGCTTGCTGCTGAAGCCTTGTTCCAGGGCCGCCAGCATGACCAATTCGCTCGCCCTTATATTGCTACTGGCAGGGATGTCGTCGCGCTCGCCCGATATAATGAGCCACCTGCCCGACTCCAACCCATCGTACAGGCCGTCCAGGGCGATACGAGAGTGGCACACCGGCTCCGTGATAGGCTCTTCAGCCAGCATTAGCTCCTCGCTCTGCGCGTAGACGATGGTCCTGCGTATGATCCCTATTTCAGCCCTGGTATTTTTAGGGTTTTCCCCCTCCCCAGTACTACCTGGCTCTACGTCGAACTTGGTGTCGGTCCACGTGCCGTCCCGCAGGGTAAGCCTGGTAGTCTTACCGCTTACACCATAGGCATTTCGAGAGTAGGTAACCACATCCCTGATGCCCAGGACCGCCGGAGAAACCGGCTCGGCGCCCCGCCCGGTACTGTCAGTGTCTCTTGCCGTCTGCACTGCTATGTAGCTCCCCGGCAGGACCTGGTCGTAGGCGGCATCGAGGAAAAGGGTACGATTATTTTCCTCGGCGGCCAGCCTCCACTCGGGCCATTCAGATTGTGGCTTTATTTCCTCTTTGGTGATCTTTGGCTCCTTGGGCGCGTTATGCCCAAAGAGGGAGGCGGCTACCCGAAATGCGTACACGCGCACTTTGCTAGGCTCGGACACACGGGCGTTGGCCCAGGCCGTGTAGTAGTCGCTGCCCAGGTCGGACCGGCCCGCCACTTTCAACTGCGATAAAGTGTCGGAACCCTGGGCAAACGCCGTGGTGATGTCGCGGCCGAGGCGTGCGCTGCCGGCCGGGGGGATAGAGGGCGGCTTTTGCAGGGACTCGAGCAGCGCGTCCGGGTTGGCTATTTTCTCCGGCTGCGTGCCAACAGTTCCGGCCGGTCCCAGATTGGAGGTCAACATACTAAGGTGCTGGGACAGCCCGTCGAGCCACGCTTGCACCGGCGCGTCAGCAGGGTTGCCTGCCACGATGCTGGCCTGCGTACCAGCTATGCTTTCTAGCAGCTCACCAACGTCCGTTGGACCGTCGAGGCCACCCTCTAGAATGCCTTCCAGGTGACTAACCACCTTCGAGACGGCCGGATTGTCCTCCGCGATACCGAAGTCTTCAAGGTGTTGGAACCTGGCGGCGATATTCTGAAGCAGACCCGCGCGGAAGTCGCTCGGTTGCAAAGTCACCCTGGTGCGGTCTTCCGCTGTTTGCACGTTGATGGAGGCTACACGCCGGAAGGTGCGTTCTTCCTTTCCGCCCTCACTGCCTGTTACGATCAAGAGGGGGTCGTTCGGCTTGAGGTTCGTGGCTGTGCCCTGGAAATAGATGGCGGTGACGCTCTCAGGATTATCATCAATGCTCTGCGGCCTGGTCAGCCTCGGCCTGATCTTGTTCCAGGCGGCCCGCATGTGGAGGTCGTCCGAGGTCTCGAATGACTGCATCTGTTCGTTTGGCCCCGGCACGCTCTGGACGCGGCTCTCCCTGGGGAGTGTCACCTCGGCGTCCTTGTCCAGCTCGTAAGCGAGGTAGACGCTGGAGGCCACACCGGGGCGAAGGGCGTAGCCTATCAGGCGGGCCAACTCCAGCACGGACCGCCGCTCGGTGGCGGTCCTGAGATAGCCTTCATTGGCGATACGTTCCTGGTAGAAGGTAAGCACGTCGGCCACCGTAGCCCAGGCGTCGAGCATGGCTATGGCAGGATCGTTGGATTCTCGTGTCGCGAGGCCAGCCAACGGGTAGGTCCTGTTGGCCGGGACAGTCCCATCGGGACAAGGCATCTTAGCACCCTCAGGCTGGCCGTCGCCTGCCTGGTCCGTTGGCCTCTCCGTCTCGATATAGGTGGTAGTGAGGCGCGCCTTCATCGTCTCCAGGAAGGAGGCGTGGGTCCCCACTCTATAAGTTAGCTTGTCCAGGCCGGGCCGGTTGGCAATCGCGATAGGAGTTACTATCTCTATGCCTTCGCAGCACCCGCAGGTATCATTGACGTCTGGTGCAGGGGTCATCGTCCACCTCGGACTTCTAATTTCAGGGTGCCCAGTTCCGGGAAGCTGGGGTCGTTATCGAGCTGTGCGATCTCCAGGGGGCCAACCGGCAGCACCCCGTTCTCAATTTCGCCGTCGGGCCCCTCGAACTGGCGTTGCAGCTTCTTCACCTGTACGCTCTCCACGCCCGGCACCGACTGGGCGAGCGCCACCAATTCGCTCAGGTGGATGCTGGTGCCGAACGTCAGGTTGTCGGGGTGAAAAAAGCCTCTCTTGCCATCGCGTCCCGTTCGGTTGCTGAAGCGTTGGAGCAGGGCGGCTTTGACGTGGCCCCGCAAGTACTCCGGTAGGACGCACACCACAAGCTCGATATCGAGGGGCACGTACCGCGCGGGCAATACCCGTAACTCATGCCCGATGCGCCGGAAGCTATACAGGTAGTCGTTCACCTTCTTCAGCAGGGGCGCGGCGGCCTCCGTCTGGCCGGTGCGGTCTACGGCAACCTGCACCTCATACCAACTCCCGGTCCACCGCAAGCTCGCGGCGGCTTTCTGCACGCCGGGCAGCATGGGCGTGCCGTCCGGCTGCTTCTCGTCTACCAGCGTAGCATAGTCCCCGGCGGTCACGGCGCGTTGCAAGCGCCTGCGGAACGTAGCCGGTGCGAACATCTTCACCTCGCTTATAGGCTCCGGCTCGACACCCCCGGTCGCGGGTAACGGATTGCGCGCGCGAAGTTCCTCTCCGCTCACCGGGTTGCGGAAGACTATGTGCGAGATCGCTTCAGCCCCGACGTTGCCCTTTATGCCGTTGCCCACGCGATACGTAGCAGCAAAGGCCGACCCGGCGCGGGGAGCACACCCAAGCTCTCCGTCGCCAAAGCGCAGGTGTGCGTAGCCCTCGTTGTCCATCTCAGCGACAAAGTTGCAGTCCGCGCCGCTGCTGGCGAGCAGGTCGTAGATAGCGCTCCATTGCACCTCCGGGCCGTTGGAGCCGTTGGCACCCCTGCCCCGCTCCTCCAGCCTCACCTGCGGCATGCCGCTACGGGGGTCTTGCCGCACCAGGCGGGAAGCCGGGCAACCGGGAGTTAGCGGCTGGCTAAAGGTCAGGGGAGTCTCCCGCAGGCGCGGACGGTAGCGGCCGGCGACCTCGGTTACGTCGGGGGGCCAACAATCATCTCTGCACTCGCCCGCGCGCTCGATAACCGGCACGCTCCCCAGGTCCTCCAAATCAATAGTGCGCCCGTGGTCCACTAGAAGTACGTTGCCCCTGGCGACGCTGACATTCTCTAGGTAGTCGCAGCATGGGGACTGGGTGACGGACGAGATACACAGTGGGAAGGGCAGGGCCTCCTCTTGCGCCCATTCAATCTCAACGACCGGCTGGTCGTACAACTCGTCCACATTAAGTTCTACCCTCGTGAGGCATACCGCGTGGCGATGCCTCGGGTCCGCGTCGGCGGGATTGCCGGTCTCAGGCCCCAATACCTCCTCTAAGATGAGGACATCCCCGGGCTTCAGCTTCAACCTGCGCTGGCGCTCAGGCTGCTCATAGGCGGGCGGCGTCTTATAGTCTACCTGGGCCTGCTGGGCCTGCCGGGTCTGCCGTGTCGAAGGTTGGGCCTGCCGGGCGTATTGTGGCGGCTCGTATTGCTCCTCAGCTTCGCTCGGCAGGGCCTCCCACTCGTCCACCAACGTAGCCGAGGTTGCACCCCGTGGCAGGCAACACTCCTGGTCGCCCCACGTCCAGAACCGTATCTCGTTGTGCGCTCTATACAGGTTGGTCCTGGGCTTCGGCCAGAGCGGCTCGTACACCTCGTACTGGCCGGCCTGGATGTCCTTTAGCCCAGCAGCCTGTAACACCCTGCTCTCGGCGGGCAATGCGTTGTTACGGCCCGTGACGAAGTAAAAGGGATCGACGTTCAGGTTGAGCGCCCGGTCCGCCTGAGTCTCCACGACGACCCATGCACGGGCGTTGCAGCCTTCATGCATCCTGTAGTCGATCAGCCGGGCGTGACGGCGCACCGAGATGCGCTGGCGGGCGGTGTCCAGGTAGGCCTCCGTAGCCACGGCATCCTGGTAATAACTCAGGTAATCTCCTACGTAGGCGAACAGTTCCACCAGGGTAATGCCTATGTCCGGCACGTGTCTCTCTCGCCATTCCGGCATAACGAGCGCCAGGCGGTCGAGTATGACCTGGCGGAAGCTGGCGTAGTCTTTCGCCAGGTAACTGATCTCCGGCTCGTTCAGAGGTTCCGGGGGGCAGCTAGCGTCCGGCAGGCAATCCAGGTCGCTCGGACAATTCACCTTAAAGCTGAAATCGAGCTGAGTGTAACGCGGGTCGAAGCCCTGGTCGAAACCCAGCGAAACGTCGCCGGGCCTGTCACCCCTGGCCTCCACCAGGCGCAGGGTGTAGCTCGAGAAATCGCCCGGCTTATCGAGCGTCACCTTGATACAGTCGTCCTGCTCCTGGTCCTTGGCACGGCAAACGCGCGTGTTTATTACCCGGATGCCGCGCACGCGCCTGCCCCCTTCGATGCGTATGTTGTTGGCAGTAATATCGGGCGGCGCTTTACCCAGGAAGTAGAGGGTGAGAGTAACCTGGTCCTCTGCCACATCCAGGTAATCGAGTCCGTTCAGCGGTTTCCCGGCTACTTTGCGCTCGCGCACCTGGAGGCGACGTTTGTCGTCCTCACAATTCAGCTTAGGGCTGTTCATTGCACGTTGCTCCGTGAAAAGGCTTCGACACGCGTCTCCCCGGTACGGCGCACCAGGTACTGCAAGAATATGGTAAGAGTGCTGTCTTCGCTCACTACCTCCAGGGCCTGTACCTCTATCAAGTCTCCCAGCCAGCGTTGCAGGGCGGCTTGCATGGTGAATTGCAGAGCGGCAGCCAGCTCGGGGCTGTTGGGAGCGAACACCAGTTGCAACAGGCCGCTGCCGAAGTCGGGCCGGTTGACCCGCTCTCCGGGGTTGGTGAACAGCAACTGCTCAATCATGTCCCGGATGTGGTCGTCCGTGCCCGTGGTAGCGGTGCGCCCCCGGCCGTCGAAATGAAACGGGAAGTCTATATGCATATTCACAGTCATCCCTTTCTCACGTTCTCACGTTCTCACGTTCTCACATACCACTGACCCGCACCTGGGTCACCGTAGGAATGAGGGGCGTACCGCTGGGAACGCAGACGGACATGCTATCTTGCAGGAGCAGGGGCACGCCGTTCGAGAACAGGCGAGTCGCGCTGGTGACCCATTGCGCCGTGACGCAGGGGCCGTTGGCGGCCGAAGGTGGAGGCAGCGTGCAGCCCGCCACCACATAGACCGTCGGCAGCGTCACAGTGGGCTGGCCGCTTACCAGCACGCGCGGGTTGGGCGTCGTGGGTTGCGCCTGCCCGGCATGAGAGCATAGCACCGTGGCCCCTACGTGGAGCAGAAAACCTGGCATAATCGAGACCTCCTTCCGACTTCCGAGATGGCGGGGCCGGTGCCGGGCACAACAAACAAGGCCCGGTGCGTTAGCCGCTAAATGACAGTAAAAGCGCCGTTATTGATCGTCACGGAGGGGCCGGCCATGACGATGGTAGCCCCTTTGCCGTTGGAGATAGTGATGCCCACGTCGCTTATTGAGATCATCGCGCCGGTGGTCGTCTTCAGGAGGATACCCCCCAGCGGCCCCGGTGCGTCGCTGATGAGCAAGGTGTTTTGCAGGGTAGTTTGCATCACTATGTGGGACACGGGCGCGGGGGTGGCGTTTGCCAGCGCAGGTACTTCCGCTGCGGACCCCCACCAGCAGCCTACCCAGATCGGATAGTCAGGGTCGCCCTGCTCGAACTCTACCCATACCCCCGCGCCGATGGGCGGGATGGCGTAGAACCCCGTTTGTATGCCCGCCATTGGTACGCACGGCATCGCCCAGGTCGATGGAATGATATTCCCCACGTCCGGGACAATTACCTGGATGCGCCCTATCTGCATGGGGTCGATGTTCTGGATCACAGTCCCCCTGTACTTGCCGTAGTATCTCTGAGCCTGACTTTGAACGTCGTTCATGCGGGTACCCTCGGTAGCGTAGAGATAAGGCCGTTGCGCCCCAGCGTGAAGCTCTGCTTATACTCGCCGCGCTTGATCTTGCTGGTAACGCTCTTTACGTAGTACAAGCCATCGAAGGCCGTACCCGCCCCGCGCACACCCACCAGGCTGCGCGCCTTGAGAGTACGCCCGTACCGCAACACGTCCAGGCTCCCCGAGCCTGAGACCGAGTCGCCTGACCTGGAGGCGGTTGCCAGCCCGCGCAAGGCTGCCTGTATCGGAGACAACTTCGCCAGCCCTCGGATTTGCCTGATGCGGTTCGGTATGGGAGGCACCAGGCCAAGCGGCGGGTTGAGCAAGGATACGTCCGGCACCGGGATAGGGAGGACCACCTTGGAAAGTGGCTCCTGCACGAACAATATCGGCAATTCTCCGGCGGTGTTGTCGAACGTAAAAGAGAGCGACTCGACGTTGGTATGTGCGTCCATGTTGATGCTCAGGGCGGGCTGTGGAGGGCCAACCTTGATCTCCGGCCCCCAGTAGGCGACGTTCATTCCCGGCGCGGGGCCAGGCTCGATATAGAAGATATAGCCTGCTTCTCTGGCTAACTCCTTGATATAGTGGAGGTCCGTGCCCTGCTGCGTGGGAATACGCTCCACCGGGTTGGGCACGTCTACCAGCACGCTCGGTATTACCAGCGGCACCAGGCCGAAGACGGCGTACTTGGCGACGAGCAGGGCCACGCGCGCTTCGACCGGCATGGCGGGGAAAGGCGTGCCGCTGAAGTCGATGAAGTCCATCACGCGCGTGAGGTCCTCGCCCGTAACGGTGAGCGTAGAGTACCCCGCTTCGCCGCCCGGTGAGACCTGGTGGTTGGTCATAACGCCATCCATCACCACCTCCGGCGTGCCGTTGATGGTCACCACGATAAGCACGCGTATCACCGGGATGGAGCTACCCCCGGACAACAGGAAGATCGTGTGCAACGGCGATTTGTTGCTGAGGGTGAATGTCAACTGGAAGACGCTGGGCGCACCGCCGGAATTGGAGGTCACTTCGATGCCTGTGAGAGCATCGAGTACGACCTGCGGCACGGGCACCGGCACGACAGGACCGATCATCAACGTCAGGTGAATACCCTTAAGCATTCGGCATCTCCATGCCGGGTATCCCTTGCGGCAGAGTAATGCGCAGCTTGCTGCCGATACGGTCGGGAGCGGTGAGGTCCTCCGGGCGCATGGCGTTGTTGGCGTCGCAGATGCGCCAGAATAGCTCAGGGTCGCCTATGTACTGGTCGGCAAGATTGTCGAGCCTGTCACCCCTTGTCACGGTGTGCTCCTGCAAGAGCGCGAATTGCTCCGGGGGCGGGATGAAGCGCCTGCGGAGATAGGCGACACTCCTGCCCTCGTCCTCGTCCGCTTCCAGGGTGGTCGTTTCAATGCCATAGTAACGGCTGGTGATTGGGAACATAGTGCATCAGACCTCACGGAATGCCCGTTATGCCGAGCGAGCCTAGCTCATCCGGCGATTTGAGGGTTGCCAGGCGCTCTTTCTGCTGGTGATAGAGCATATAGAGGTTTCCACCCTTATGGTTGAAGCCCAGGTCGTTGACACTCAGGACGCGCATCCCCAGGCTGACCTTGGCTCTTATCGGGTTGAGTTGAGGGTCGAACGCCTCCTCAGTGATGCTGAACTCGGTAATCCGCACCGGGATGATACGCTTCTCGCTCCACACGAAAAGTATGAGTGGGGCCTCGACAGGGGCGATCTCCAGGGTGCCCACCTGCGCCAGGCTGTTGTTCTGTTGGAGGCGGCTGCTTGGCGGGTATACAATCGTCTCCAGGGCGGCGAGTTGCGGGTAGATGCCGTTTTGCGCGGCGGCCTGGTTGCGGGAGGGGAACTCCAACTGGTCGGCAGCATCGATCTCGGCGTCGATCTTGATCGTTTCGACCGGGGGGCCTTTCAGCCGTAGCGCCTCCGAGCGGTCGCCACCCTCTCCCCCCACACCCTGGA
>DASVRN010000181.1:0-9632 GCA_036388595.1 Chloroflexia bacterium | reverse complement strand
TACTACCAGGCCAATGCTCAACCTCTTCAAAGCCCCATTTCTCATCACAGGTCTGGTTTAAGCACAGCCTATGCCGTGAGGATTTGGGAATTGGGAATTGGGATTTCGGATTTCGGATTTGCTGGATACCTAACCAAATCCGAAATCCCAATTCCCAATTCCCAAATCACTTCTTACTGGCTATATAGTTCTCCACCGCGAGTTCTAGCACCGGCATGGGCATGCCGCCGTTCTGGAGCATTACGTTGTGGAACTCCTTGATGTTGAACTTGCTGCCGAGTGCGTCCTGGGCGTGCTGGCGGACCTCCAGTATACGCAGTTCGCCCACCTTGTAGCTGAGGGCCTGGCCGGGCCACATGATGTAGCGGCTCACCTCGTTGGAGTAGCCACCGGGCGGGAAGAACAGTGTCTCGTCCATGTAGGCGTTGGCCTGGCCGGCGTTCCACCTCTTGTAGTGGATGCCGGTGTCCACCACCAGGCGGGCGGCGCGGAATAGCTCGGACTGCAAGCGACCCAGGTTGCCGTAGGGGTCGTCTTTGTAGGCACCCGACTCGTACATCAGCTTCTCGGCGTAGAGCGCCCAGCCCTCCGCGTAGCTGGTGAACATGGGATAGCCGGACTTCTGGAACATCGGCACGTTCTGCAACTCGGTCTGTATTCCTAGCTGGAAGTGGTGGCCGGGCACGCCCTCGTGGTAGGCTAGTGTGGGCACCTCGTACTTGTTGTAGCTGGCGCGGCCCAGGTTCACGTAGAAGACGCCGGGGCGCGAGCCGTCCACCGCCGGGGGCACATAATAGGCACCCGAGCCGCCGCCCTCCACCGCCCTAACCTCCAACCGGGCTTTCGGCTTCACGTCGAACTGGCCTGAGATGTTCTTCTCGGCCTCGGTGATGGCGTTGCGGAAGGCGTTGAGTATGTCGTCGCGCCCCGCCTGCCTGTTGGTGGCGTAGGCACCGCTGGCCGTGGCCGCCTCCCTCATGGCCGCCTTGAGGTCGGGGTTCTTGTGCCCCAGGCTGTCGAGGGCCGCGCGCAATTCGCCCTGGATGCGCGTCACCTCTTTGAGGCCCAGGTTGTGTATCTCCTCCGGCGTCATGTCGGTGTTGGTGTGCCGTCTCACTATCCAACGATAGTAAGCATCACCGTTCGGCAGCGCCCACACCCCGTCGTTGGTGCGGCCTTTGCTCACCAGCGTCGAAACGTAGTCGCTCAGCTTGCGGTAGGCCGGGTTGACCGTCTTGTCTATGGCGTTGCGAGCGGAGGCGTACAGGGTCTCCTTCTCCGCCGCAGTAAGGTTGCCCAATGCCTCCACCCTCGACCGGAAGGCGGTGTAGTAATCGCTGGACGCGGCGTTGTCGGAGAGGGCGCTGCGTATCTGGCCGAGCGAGGCCTGGGCCATCCACCTTGGCATGTGGATGCCCTTCTGGTCCCGCAGCTTGAGCGCCTCGATTAGCTGGTCGAACCGGGTGTCGAACTGCTCCAGGCGCGCGATATAGTCCTCCGCGTCCTGCTTGCCGGTGACCGATTGCAGGTTGACCATCAGGTCGTAGAGGCCGTACGCCGCGCCGTATATAGGGTTGATGATGTACTCGTGGTACATGAACTCCTGGCCGCGCAGGGTGTCGTCCAGCCACCACTCAAGGATGCCGGTGGAGACCTGCTGCTTGGGGGTCTGCGTCTTCTTGTCGTAGGCCCGCAGCTTGTCGAGCGTCTGTTTCATCAGGGCGTAGGTCTGGTGGGTATACTCGTCCGATAGGTTGGTTAGCTGATCGTGCCGGAAGTCGGGATAGTAGCTTTTTGGAAGACCCAACGCCGAAAAGAGTTCCGGGTCGCGCAGCAGTATGTCCTGGAACGCCTTCTCGTAGAACTGGTCGAGGGTGAGATTGCCCTGGGCCGCCGCGTACCTGGCCTGGTAGCGGAAAGTGCCCAGTTGCGATAGCAGCACATTGAACGGCGGCTGGTGCTCGGGGTGCGCCTCGAGCACCGCGCGCTCGAAGTACTGCACCGTGTAGGTCTTGCCATCCAGCGCGCTCTTCTCCGTGAACTCCTCGGAGATGGGGTAGCCTTGCTGGGCCAGCCCTCCGTTCTTCTGCCAGTAGTCGAGGAATAGCCCGCCCACGCGCTTGCCGGTCTGCTGGAAAAGCTGCGAGCCTGCCGAGGTGTTGGGTTTCTGGCCGGGCGCGCCGCTAGGGTACTTCTGCTTGTACAGGAAGTTACCCAGTAGCGACAGGAGCACGTCGTTAGGGGCCGGGTTCTCAGGGTGTAGCTCGAACACGGCGCGCTCGAAGTACTGCACGGTGTAGGTCTTGCCGTCGGTGTCGCTCTTCTCCTGCATCTCGCTGGAAATCGGATAGCCCTGTTGAGGCAGGCCGCCGTGCTCGTTCCAGTAGGTGAGGAATCTGCCCTTTACCGTCTTGCCGGTCTCCGGAAACGTACGTGAATCGCCCTGCACGTAAGCGTAAGAGGGCGGTAGGAGGGGTATGGCGAGCAAGGCCATTACAAAGGCCAGGCATAGGCGCATGGTTTTCTGCCCGTTAGGGACTGGCATCGGGGGTTCGCTCCTTTGGGTTGTGTCGTGAGCCGTGCGTGGGGCCTTGCTCTCTCGGCACAAGGTGCCACCCTGTGCGACATGATCCGCGCCCGGCTCACTATATCTGCATTTACATATATGCAAGCGATAGTTCCCTGGGTTCCTATACTTCAGCATGGGAAATGGTCCCACCACGCCTGCGCGTCAGCCGTTGCGTCAATCGTCGCCTCCCAGCCGGACGTTAACGCATGCGCAATCGCCAGGACTAGCACCCGGTACTGCCCACGGCGTAGCGAGGTACACCCCGAACGGCGCAACCCTGCTGCTACACCCACGGTTATACTGCGTGATATAGTACCGACCTACGATCAAGAAAGGCCATCGACCCAAATGAAGCGACCCAAGAGAATACTCACCTGCCTGCTGGCCTTAATAGGGTCAATTGGTGCCCTGGCGGCATGCGGGTCGCAGGCACCTATAGCTCCCTCGACTGGCACACCCACGGCAACTTTGCAACCCTCAGTCACACCGCAGCCGAGCATGACGGTACCGGCCACGCCCACGACCCCGCTCGCCGCACCATCACCTACAGCGCAGATCGAAGCCCCTCCAATGGGCGACGGCAACACTCACGAAGTGCTGTTCGCCATCCCCGTTGGCGAGCAAAAGGAGGGCATACAGTACCGGGGCGACAACGTGGAAGGGATGCAACGGAGCGGCCCGGCGGCTTTCACCGTTGCCCCCGATGGCAGTTTCTGGATAGCCGATACGGCGGGCTTACGCGTGCTGCAATACAGCCCCGGTGGCGAGTGGCTACAGACCGTGGACCTGGCGATCCAGCCGCGCTCCCTCATAGATATAGAGGCGACCGCCTCCGAGATATACGTGCTCGACGCCTTTCCCACGCCGCCCCTGGTGCTGCGAATCTCTCCCGACGGCCGCGTGCTGGGACAGTACGAGCTACCGGAAGAGTTCCGCCTGGAGACGTTGCTGACCGGCATAGGGCTGGACCAGGAAGGCGCGTTACTGGTGGAAATGGATGGTGGAGCATCGGTCTCCAGGTTGTTGGACGAACAGGGCAGAATCGCGCCCACGCCGCTGAACGGTTATACGCACGAGGGAACTCTATACAACGCCAGGCCGGCCGGAATACAGGCCGAAGACAACAGGGTCGGGCACATCACAATAGGGGACCGGCGCGTCGAAGTCAGGATGCAGCACTTCCTCGGAGGCTTGCGTATACTGGGGTTCGGCCCTGAAGGCAGCGTATTCGTCAGGCTGGAGGAAGTAGTGGTCGAGGTGAGAGAAGGCGAGGTGCCTGTCGATCAGACCGTGCGCCGGTACAGCGCCGGTGGCAGGCTGCTGGGCATGGCGCGCATGCCCCTGGTCCGCCAGCACACCTACGTCACCCAGGCAGTGTCAATAGGTCCGAACGGCGAAGCGTTTGCCATGCTCACACAGCCTGAACGTGTAGATATCCTGCGTCTGCGCTTCGCGGCCACCCTGGACCCGATACTGGCACCGCCCGCCCCGGCGACCCCTCCAACACAGTAGCACACAGCCCGTGACTGCGCTCATGGCTCGTGGCTCCACGGGCGCGGTCTGCGGCTTTTTGTATTTCCCCAACCTCACCTTCAACAGGGACGAAGGCACATTTCGTGCAGCCATACTACAGCCTTACATATTAGTCCTACTCTTACCTTCCAGCACATTAGACGTTTTGTGGTATTTTCTTGTCCCGCCTCGGCGCGCATGGGGCATGTGAATCCACCGGCTGCTATGACCTGGGTGCTCGCGGCGCGGCCGTTGAACGTCGTGGTCGCACTGCCACACATACTAGTACGAGGACGAGGGTGTCTATTGTAGTAGTTCGAGGAAGGAGCACGGAGTGAGAAGCAGGATAGCAATGGACCGGCGTAAGCTCGCCGTAGCGCTAATGCTGCTGGCGTTGATAGTCACGGCAGCTTTCGCAGTGCAGACCGCCCAGCGTAACGCGGCAATGCACAGTGCGCTCCCCACCAGGGCGGGCATACTGAACAGTCTCTACCTGGCCGAACCGGGAGAGAGCGGACTGGAAGAGAGCATCATGCTGGGCAATAGAGATGCTTTTCTGGACGACCGCTACACCTACCCCACCGGCAAGGCCGACCGCCGGTGGCTGTTTGAAGCCGCCAAGCAAGACAAGCTCGTACGTTCCGGTATACCCGCGGGGCGCGTGACCTACAAAGGCCCCTCCAGCCCCAACGCGCCCGATGTACTCGACGCGGCGCAGTGGATCTCCATCGGTCCGCAACCGCAGCAAAGCGAGACCTGTACGGTCTGCTTCCCGTTCGTTGAAGTGGCGGGACGCGTCAACGATATTGTTGTTGACCCCATCAGCCCCACCATTGCTTACATCGCGTCCGACGGCGGCGGGGTGTGGAAGACCACCAACTGCTGTAGCGCGGCCACTACCTGGCTGCCTACTATGGACGACCCGTATATCTCCACAATCGCGATAGGCGATCTGGCTATAGAGCCGGACGGACATACGGTGTACGCCGGTACGGGCGACCTGCGCTTTGGTTCGTTCTCCTTCGGCAGCGCCGGCCTGCTCAAGAGCACCGACTTCGGCGCTACCTGGGAAATAAAGGGCTACGACGTCTTTGAGCCTAAATACCCACAGCCCGCAGGGGCCTATCCCCAGTACAACTCGATAGGCAAGGTAGCCATCAACCCCCACGACAACAACGACCTGGCGGTGGGCACCAAGCTTGGCATGTACTTCTCCTATGACGAGGGCGATACCTGGGCCGGACCATGTTTGCCCAACCCATACCCAACCCAGCGCCAGGACATTACCGGCATCTTAGCTATGACCCGGACCAACACCCTCAGCGACCTCTTTGTGGCGGTGGGCGCGAGGGGCTACAGCACGACCGTACAGTACAACCTGGCGGAGAACGGCGCCAACGGCATCTACAAGGCCACCTGGCCGTCGAGTGGTTGCCCGAACGACTGGTCCCTTAAGAGTCTCCCCGCTCCCAATGACGACCTGAGTAAAGGCTGGCCTCCCGGTACCGGCAGTGGTGTGCCTCAGTACGTAGGCGGCGGCAACCAGGTTGGCCGTATCGACCTGGCTTACGCGGAGAGCAACCCTAACTACATCTATGCCGAGGTGCAGGCGATCAACCCCGGTTTCGGTGCTATCCAACGGGGCGGCTTGCTCGGCATCTGGCGCTCTACCGACCGTGGAGAGACCTGGGAGCAACGCACCACCGCCCATGACCTTGAAGCCGCCGAAGTAGAGTGCGGTGGCACCTGTCTGGAAGATTCGTTACTGGGCGTGTGCGGAGACGTAGCGCAGAACTGGTACGACCAGCACATAGTGGTCGATCCCAACAACCCTGAAGTGATCTTCTTCGACAACATCAACGTCTGGAAGTCCACCAACGGCGGCAACACCGTGAAGGACCTCACCTGCGGTTACAGCAGCATCCAGGTGCCACGCCCCGTGCACGTAGACCAGCACGCGATTACGTTCCTGCCCGGTTCGTCCAGCAGGCAGCTAATCGGTAACGACGGCGGCGTCTACTTCACCGAAAACGCCAACACTACACAGCCGGTCTACGTACAACTCAACACCAGCCTGAGCACCATCGAGTTCTACGGCGGCGACATCAGCGCCGAGTTTGCCACCAGTGCTGCCCCCTTCGCGGTGGCCGGTGCGCAGGACAACGGTTCGTCCTCCTGGCAAGGTACCACCAACGTTGCGGCCTCTCCTAAAGTGTGGCAGCAGCGCATCGGCGGCGACGGCATGTTCGCCCGCATAGAGCCTGTACTCGGCCAGCGCATCTACATGGAAGCCCAGTATGGCGCGATAAGACGGTCGGATACCGGGCACCCTGGCCCTTATCAGTTGGGCTGCCTCGATGACTCCACCATACCTAACGTGCCGGGTTGCGTACCTGTGAACTTTGGGGTGGATGGCGCGCGCGTGGGCTTCGTCTTCCCCTATGAGCTTTACAAGGGCGTGCCCTCGGGCAAAGGCCCAGGCGACGAATGCAGCCAGACAGAGGGCTGCCTGCACTTCATCGGCGGCACCTACAGGGTGTGGGAGCATCTTGATGGTCTGAGGGACGGTTCCTCCGAGGGCGTCCCGTGGTACCCGAGCAGCCCGGACCTTACCAAGGGCACGCTGGGCGACCGCTCGTACATCAACCAGTTAGCCTTCGCCTTCAGGACCGACAAGATAGCCATAGCAGGCACCAACGACGGCAACGTCTGGATAGGCTTTGGCCTGGGCGCCGGGCAGAATATCAGCTCGACCTGGAAGAACCTGACCGGCGGCAACGCCGTGCTGCCCAACCGTCCCATCCTGGACGTGGTGCTGGATGCTAACGTGGTCAGCACCACTACCACTCCGGTAGGCTACGCCGCGGTAGGTGGCTTCAACGAGAACACGCCCTCGCAGCCCGGCCACGTCTTCAAGGTGACCTGTGGCGCGAACTGCAACACATCCACCTGGCTGGACAAGTCGGGCAACCTGCCCAACGTCCCGGTAAACGCTATCACCCTCAACCCCAACTTCCCACAGCAGGTCTTCGCGGGCACCGACTGGGGAGTGTACTACACTAATGACATCAACGCCGGTACCCCTGTGTGGTTCCGCTTCAACCAGGGCATGCCCAACGTCATGATCTGGGACTTCGCGGTGGACCGTGGCTTCACCACCCTGGCCGCCTTCACCCGCAGCCGTGGCGCTTACGTCTGGCCGTTCCCGGATGCTCCGTTCGAGCAGACGGCCACCCCCACCGGCACCGGCACACCACCCAACACCGCTACTGCTTCCGCTACCGCGCAGACGCGCACCCCTGATGTGCCGCCGTCGTACACCGCAGGTCCATCCAATACACCTACCATTACATCCACACCGTTCGCCACGGCCACCATGCTGGCATGCGGCTCGGAGCGGCCCCTGTTTGAGAGGTTCGAGAGTGGCACGCTTGGGGCGTTTACAGCCAAGCAAGAGACCACCACAGGTACCAATCAGTGGATCGTTACCGACGACGTCGTTTACACCGGCAGGTACTCGGCGTGGGTAGACAACAACGAGGACGTGTCCCTGCAAGCGCTCGAGATGACCAACGCCATAACTATCCCAACAAGCTCTACTGCTGCCCAGATGGAATTCTGGCACCGGTACTCGTTCGAGGATGAAATAGTGCCGTTTGACGGCGGCTTGCTGGAATACTCGACCGACAACGGCGCCAACTGGACCGACGCCGGGGACCTCATCACAGAGGGTGGTTACAATGGCACTATCATCCTGGGGCAAAGCAACCCGAATGCCGGGCGCGACGCCTGGGTCAACCAAAGCCCCAGCCATCCCAACTTCAACCGGGTGGTAGTAAATCTGACCAGCCTCAAAGGCAAGAGCGTAAAGATGCGCTTCCTGCATAGTTCCGATCCATCTACTGGTGGTGAAGGCTGGTTCGTGGACGACGTGGTGCTTACCTACACCGGCCAGTGCGTACCCGCCACCGCTACAGTCACCGCTACGGCCTGCCCCGTGCAGTTCCAGGATGTGCCCGCGAGCACGGACGTAAGTTCGTTCTACCCTTACGTGCGCTGCCTGGCGTGCCGGGGTATCGTGGGCGGTTATCCGTGCGGCGGTACCAACCCCGAGACGGGGCAGGCGGAGCCGTGCGGCACTTCCAACAACCCGTACTACCGGCCTTCCAACAGCATCACTCGCGGCCAGATCAGCAAGCTAGTGTCCGAAGCCTCGGGCCTCAGCGGCAACCCCGGCGGGCAAATCTACGAGGACGTGGAGCCTGGCTCTCCGTTCTACCCGTGGATCAACCGCCTGTCGGCCGCCAATGTGATGGGAGGCTACCCGTGCGGCGGACCTAATGAGCCGTGCGAGCAGGGCAACAGGCCGTACTTCAGGCCGGGTGCCAATGCCACCAGGGGGCAGATGTCCAAGATAGTCTCCAACGCCGCCGGGTTCAACGACCCTGTGAGCGGGCAGAGCTTCGAGGACGTGCCTCCAAGCAACTCACCGTCATCTTACTATGTCTACGTGGAACGCCTCCACGTGCGTGGGATAGTAGGTGGTTACCCGTGCGGCGGGGACGATGAGCCTTGCGAGGATGACAGCCGGCCGTACTTCCGGCCCAATAGCCAGGTGACGAGAGGCCAGGCAGCAAAGATAGTGTCCAACACCTTCTTCCCCAACTGCCAGTCACCCGCCCGTCCCTAGCCTGTAAGCACGGGACCCACAATTCGTAGGAGTACAAAGAAGATGGAGGCCCAACCAGCCTCCATCTTCTTTGACTTAGCCAAGTACGCATGTGCGGGTGCGATGCCGAACGTTCAAACCGGGGCACGGGGCTTGCACGTACCCGCCACCGCACGTTCAAACCCTACACATGGACCGTGCGCGGACACCTTTTGAGTGCCCCTATCTATAGGGCGATATGGAAAGGAGCATATTAGATGATACGTGTTTCCCGTGGTGCCCGGCGCGGTTCGAGGGTGGGCAGGACCCCGAACCTGGCGCACGCACTGGCGCTTTTGCTTGGTCTGACGTTGCTAATAGCCTGGGCCTCCAACGCGGGCGCGTCGCCGCCCACCTCTAAATCGCAGCCCCCGGCGGCGCAGACCAATCCCGCAGCCAAGGTTTCCAATGCGTTGCGCGACCAGTTCAGGGCCGACGCCGACGGCAGAGTCCGGTACCTGGTGGTGCTCAACGAGCAGGCCGACACGACCAACAACATCCGCGACTGGAACGCCAAGGGCCGCTACGTGCTCGACAAGCTGATGCAGACTGCCAACGCCACCCAGCCGAAGGTCAAGGCGGCCCTACAGACCCAGCAGACAGCCCACAACGTAGACCGCTTCAAGAGCTACTACATCATCAACGCCTTCCAGGTAGTCGGCAACCTGACCTCCGCTGAGAACCTGGCGGCTCTCGCCGAAGTGGGCCACGTGGTCCCATTCCCTGTCGTCACCCTGGACGAGCCGCTGGTGAGGATTGAAGCCCCACAGGCCACTAATGTGATTTCGTCTGAGTGGAATATCGAACGTGTACGTGCTCCCCAGGCGTGGGCGATGGGTTACG
>DASVRN010000180.1:0-28862 GCA_036388595.1 Chloroflexia bacterium | reverse complement strand
GACCACGCCAAGTGTGTTGAGGTTTAGAGAGTACAAAGAGGTGCGGGGTACGACAACATGTACCCTGGTCCTTGTACACCTGGAACACAATCTTAACCTTGGCGCGTCCTTGGCGTCTCCGCGTCTTGGCGTTTAGCAACTACATCGCGTTCCAGCACTAGCTTGCTTACTTCTTCGACAATGGTGCGGGCGCTTTCCTGCTTCGGGAGGTGGGGGAGTTGCTGTATGCTGCCGTCTTTGCGCACGAAGGTGATGCTGCTCGATTCGGTGCCAATGCTGGCTACGGCGTCGTTGGCGATTATGAGGTCGAGCTTTTTCTTCTGGAGCTTGGCGCGGGCGTTGTCCAGCAGGTCTTCGGTCTCGGCGGCGAAGCCCACTCGCACGAGACGCGGGAGGTCCATAGCGGCAAGTTCGGCGAGGATGTCCGGGTTGCGCTCAAGCTCTACCGTCAGCCCGGCGTCGGTCTTCTTGATCTTCTGGTTAGATGTGTGCTTGGGCGTGAAGTCGGCCACCGCCGCCGCCATGATTAGGACGTCGGCGTCCCGCACCGCGTTTTCAACCGCAGCCTGCATCTGGCGAGTGGTGCGCGTTTGAACTAACTCCACGCCGTGGGGCGGTTGGGCCGTGGCCGTGCCTGTGATGAGGGTCACCTGCGCCCCCGCGTTGAGGGCTTCTTCCGCGATAGCGTAGCCCATCCTTCCTGACGAGCCGTTGCCTATGAAGCGCACCGGGTCGAGCGGCTCCTGCGTGCCCCCGGCGGTGACTACCACCTTTTTACCCGCAAGCGGCCCGTTTCTCCCCAGCGTGCGCTTGATGGTGGCTAGTATCTCCGGCACCTCCGGCAGCCTGCCTACCCCGGTGGACCCCGACGCAAGGTGCCCTTCGCCCGGCTGCATGATGGTAGCACCGCGGCGGCGTAGCGTCTCGATGTGCTCCTGGGTGGCGGGGTGCAGGAACATGCCACTCTCCATCGCGGGTACTAGGAGCACCGGGGCTTGCGTCGAGAGGTAGACGGCGCAGAGCATGTCGTCGGAGAGGCCGAGCGCGAGGCGGGCCAGCGTATGGGCGGTGGCGGGCGCGACCACCAATATGTCGGCGTTGTGGGCCAGCCCCACGTGGCCGGTGTCGTCTCCCAGCCAATCGGTATAGATGTTGGTGCGCACGGGTCGCTTGGTGAGCGCCTGGAAGGTGAGGGGCGTGACGAATTGCTGCGCGCCCTGCGTCATGATGACGTCCACGACCGCCCCCGCCTGCACCAGCTTGGACGCCAAATCTGCCACCTTGTAGGCGGCGATGCCCCCTGTGACTCCCAGCACTACCCGCTTGTCGCGCAGCAACTCAGTCCTCCAGTATTTCCAGCTTGCGCACCCGCAACGTACCCACCTCTAGCTCGCCAATCTCCAGCTTGCCGACGCGCATGTTGCGGATGACGAGCCGCCAGATGGCGAAGAAGCCAATCGCGAAGGCCCCGATGGCGAACGCTCCGAAAGCGGAAGCGCCAACCGCCCTGGCTCCTATGGCTCGTGCGCCCGTGGCTTCGGTTCCCTTAGCTATGGTTGCTCCGTTGTTGTGGTCACCTGGCATTGTCAATTCTCCTACTGATTATTGCACCGCAGAGACGCAGAGAACGCAGAGGTACACAGAGCAATGTGAGGTGTGGTGACTCTGGTGATTATGTCGTGATGTACAGTATACTATTCCCCCTGTCATCCTGAGCGTAGCGAAGGATCTCAGATGCTGAGTATCTTAGTGCGTCGAATGTTTGCCACCTTCGTTCTTGATGGTTCAACAGCCTCCACACACCACCTTCTTGAGATCCTTCGCTGCGCTCAGGATGACAGGGTGGGGCTTTGGTCCTGCATGTTGAGTAGTATAGGTACCAGTCGTCTCGCTTCCGTAAACCTTCAATTCTTCTCTGCGTAGCCTCCGCGTCCCTTCGTCTTCGCTCAGGGCAGGCTCTCTGCGTCTCTGCGGTGAATTATTTATTGGCCCAATTACCCTTCTCGGTTGAGTTCGTAGATCATGCGCAGGCCGTCGAGAGTGAGGTTGGCGTCTACGATGTCTATGCAGTCGGTGTGGGAGGCGATGAGGGTCGCCAGGCCGCCGGTGCCTATCACCTTTATCTGCGCACCCAGGTCGCCCATGTCCTCCTTGAGGCGCTGTATCATCCCCTCCGCCAGGCTGATGTAGCCCCAGACGACGCCCGACTGCATGGCGTGGACCGTGTTCTTGCCTACGGGGTGCTTAGGCGGCACAAGCTCTATCCTGCGTAGCTGGGCGGTGTAGCGGAAGAGGGCTTCGGAGGCTATGCCGAGGCCCGGCGAGATCGCCCCGCCCAGGTACTCGCCCTGTGGAGACACCACATCGAACGTGGTGGCGGTGCCGAAGTCTATGACGATGAGGGGGCCGCCGTAGCGAACGTGGGCCGCCAGCGTGTTTACAATGCGGTCCGCCCCCACCTCGCGCGGGTTGTCCACGGAGACCTTCACGCCCGTCTTGATGCCCGGCTCGACCAGCATGAGGTCCGCGTGCAGGTAGTCGCGGGCCATTTCGCGCAGGGCGGTGGTCACGGGCGGGACGACGCTGGCGCAGATGGCGGCCTGGATGTCGTTGAGGCTGTAACCCCGGTGCCCCAGCAGGGCTATGATGGTGGCGGCCCACTCGTCCGGCATGCGCAGGTGGTGGGTCTCCATGCGGAAGTCGGCCACCAGCTTTTCGCCGTCGTACAGGCCGAAAACGGTGTTGGTGTTACCGGCGTCTATTGCCAGGAGCATGTTCCCTCCGGGTGCTGAAACGGGGTTCTGAAACGTGAAACGTGAAACGTGATGTTGGCTTGCTATACAGTGTACCTTAAGTTGGGTGATTTCTTGTGTGGGGCCAGAGTATCCCCCTTGTCATCCTGAGCGTAGCGAAGGATCAATAGCCCGTGTTTGACTCTTGTTATTGAGGCAACCGTGTTCCTTCTACCATCATCCACAACGTTGAGGACTCTCGCCTACCCACCTGATCCTTCGCTACGCTCAGGATGACATGGGGAGATTTGGTCCTGTAACTCCGATATAGGATATCCACGAACCCTCTTTAGCAAGCCGCATCACGTTTCAGAACCACGTTTCACGTTTCAGTACCATGTTGTCAATCAGCCTGGTGCTGCCTATCCTCACCGCCAGCGAGGCGAGGGCTTCTTCGGCCTCTCCGCTGTCGTCCAGTTCTTCCAGGGTGGCGGGGTCGGTGACGCTTACGTAGTCGGGGCGGGCGAGGGGTTCGGCGGCTATGATGCTGGACATGGCTTCACGGAGGGTGGTGCCCCTGCTCTCGCCCTGATCCCATAGCTGGCGAGCGGTGGTGAGGGCGCGGTAGAGCACGAGGGCCGCCTGGCGCTCCTCTGGGTTGAGGTAGACGTTGCGGGAGGACATAGCGAGGCCGTCCGCCTCCCGGAGCGTCTCTCCCACGCGGATTTCGAGCGGGAAGTTGAGGTCGCTGACCATCTTCTTGATGACCACCACCTGCTGGGCGTCCTTCTGGCCGAAGTAAGCGCGGTGGGGCTGCACGAGGTTGAACAGCTTGGCGACGACCGTGGCTACCCCCTCAAAGTGGCCGGGCCGCACCTCTCCCTCCAGCCTCTTTGTCACCTCGCGCACCTGCACGTAGGTGGAGAAGCCGGGCGGGTATATCTGCTCCACCCCCGGCATGAAGACCCAGCTTACGCCCGCCTCCCGCAACATCGCCAGGTCGCGGTCGGTGTCACGCGGATAGCGGCTGAAGTCCTCCTTGGGCCCGAACTGCGTGGGGTTGACGAAAATGCTCACCCCCACGAGGTCACACTCCCGCCGAGCCATCTCCAACAGCGAGATATGCCCCGCGTGCAAGTACCCCATCGTAGGCACGAACCCAAGCGTCCGCCCCAGCGCCAGCCCAGCCCGCACCGTCCTTAGCTCCTCAATTGTGGTTATTACTTGCATATCGGATTTGGGAATTGGAATTACGAGTTACGCGTAACCCCTAACCCGTAATTCGTAATTCGTAATTCGTAATTCGTAATTACTCACGTCCTGGAAGGTATGCGGGCTATGGTGCCCATCCTGCCGTCGCGGCGGTGTATCGTCTCGTTGATGGCGCGGACCACCTGCGCGGTGTAGCCCTGGTCGATGGAGGTGAAGGCCACCGCGTCTTCGTAGGCGGTACGCACCCAGCACACGTGTATTATAGCCAGCGGGCCGCCCTTGCGCTTGTTGACCGTGAAAAGGAAGACTGAGATGGCCGCGCCCGCCAGCAGGTAGAGCACCAGCGGCACCCAGGGCACCTCTCTTACCTGTGGGTCGGTGGTCATACCATTCAAAACGCCGAGTGCCAGGCCCACCAGGCCCGAATTGGTGAAAGTGTCGCGTATCGACTGTGCTATGACCGGGTAGGCGGCCGCGAAATGCAGGCTCGCCACGGGGTAGCTCTTACGCGGGAGTTCCAGCCAGGTGTCGTCTATGCTGACCGTGTTCTCGTCTTCGTAGTAGACTACAGGCCCGTCAGCTTCCGGCGTAGCGTTACTAGTCGCTGAGGGCTGCGGGTCGCCTGCTTTCTCTCGGAGGGCCTGTTGTACCGCCGATACTACCCGGTCCATTGACTCCTGGTCGCGCGAGGCGGCGATGAGGGTGCTCCAGAAGGGGCTGCGCAGGTTGGCGGCGTACATGTAGCGCCCGCCCAGGGACCGCAGCCTGCTTGCGGTGAAAAGGGCCATAAGTCCGGCCAGCACCAGCATAAATATCAGCGTTCCCAGGGTGCTGTCGCTGTCGGCGGTAGCGGTCCTGGTGTAGCCTATCGGTAGCTCGAAGGGGGTCGCGCCGTTGGCGGCAATCTGTATGAAGTAGCGCACGAGCAGCACGAGCGCGGTGCCCAGGAAGTAGGCGCACGCCATGACGCCCAACCGCAAGCCTAGACTGTCGGCCCGGATTTTTACCACCTGAGCCGACCTGATCTCTTGCAGCCGGTAAGTGCGGTCGCGCAGTTCCACCCCGTCGCCGGTCACGCGCAGGGGGCTGCGGAAGAGGCGGGTGCCGTTGGTTGTGGGTACTGTGGTGTTCATGTTGAGCCTCGAACCGTGACTTTGCTGTGCCTGGAAATCTGCTTCTGATGCTTGCGTACTTCTTCATTCACAACTGACACGAACCGCTCTACATACTCCTTGTCCACGGAAATCAGCACCGGAACAACGTCCATTGTAGTGCCTATATTGGCTACGTATAAGCGATCAATAATGTCTGCCTTTGTCTTGCGCTGCTTCCCTAGTACAAGCAACGCGAGCATGATAATCAAGACAAAGAATGTAGCGGCCATGATGCTAAACGAGGAGTCGCCCAGTTCTAGCATGCTCTTGAAGGTAAAACTTGCAACCAGGAGGCCAACCGGAATGGCTGACGACAAACGCGTGAGAGAGCTTTCACCTTCCAACTGAACGCGAGTAGCATACTTGATATCAGAGAGTGGCACTGACCAACCGGGTACGCTTAGATATCTGTCATCGATTTGGAAGTAGTTATCGTAGGTGATGGTGGGTTCCACCGCCGCGGCTTTCCGATCTTGGTGCTGAGCTATAGCAGTACTGATAGCTACCACGATATTAGCGATATAGGTCCGGTCGTGAGACGCCGCAACCAGGGTCTGTCGGTACCCGGTCTCCAGGCCAACCGCGTAGATGTAGCGCCAGTTCTTCTGGGTCCTCTTGTAGAGGTAACGGAGCAGATACGCCGCCAGCAAATAGACTACGATTCCTCCGAGCAATATAGCTAACTGGCTGCCGTCCACCTTCAGTTCCCACAGGCGTAATTCCACCGCAAAGTCACCTATCCTTGAGGCACCAAAAAAGTCAAAGAACAAAATGCCAAACTCCCAGGCACCTTTGTTGGTGGCTATGGGTACGACCCTGGCCGACTTCACATTAGAGAGCGGATATCGTCGGCCATGTAGCTCCACAGCCTCCGGCGTGGTGTGCAGCGGGCTGCGGAATAGGCGGGTGCCCTCGTTTGTGAGTGTGGTAGCGTTCATCTGACGCTTCTTTGTGATGGCCTTGTGGTGCTGGAGCGTTTGCCGCTTACAGCAGTCTGCTTACGCACTACAACGTTTATGGCATCAACAGCCGCCTTAGTGTATTCGCGGTCAACGGATGCGAATGCGACAACAGTCTCATTAACGTTATGCAGCTTACACTCGTATGTCCCGCCTGAGGGTTTTCCGCCATCCTGGTTCACGTGCCGAATAATTCTGCCCGCTGCAAGGGCAATAAGTAGCACCCCCGTCAGGAAGCCGGCAAAGGCGATAAAATTGAATTCCCCAGGTCCATCCGGGCTGACAGCGGTGTACAAATAAAGGAGGAAATAACCACCTGAGTAACTGACGCCTAGCAGATACCAGGGGAGCGTATTGACAGGGTCCATCGACACAAATGTAAACCTGCCCGCCGGATAGTCCTGCCCATCCACGCTTATGACGCTATCATCTACTCGGACGCTATGTTCCTCATAGTACAGGGTGGTGCTTTCTGCCTGCGCGCCCTCATTGCGGGATATTTCTAGAGCCTGGTTCACCGCCGCGACGACCTGCGTTATAGGTCCGGGGTGGAGTGATGCCGCAATATCGGTGTACCACAGCTTCCTTTGCAGCCGCGCCAGGTAGATGAAGTGCCAACTCTTCATTGTCGATCTGTAAAAGATGGCGAGACCTACGACAAATGCCACGTTGAAGGCAAGGCACACTAGCGCGGCGGCGTTGCCTAAATCTGTACCTATGATGATAATATTCCCGGCCAACACCATCTGTAGGCTGTAATAGATAAGAGCAACCACAAACGAAGCGAACATTACGAGGAACACCAGCATAAGTCTATTGGAACGTACTCGCGTCGCCCGCGCAGACCTTATGCTATCGAGCCTGTAGCTGCGGTCGCGCAATTCCACGGCCTCGGCGGTGACACGCAGGGTGGTGCCGAAGTACGACGTGCTATCGCTTGAGGTTGGTGTGGTATCCATAAGGCACTTTCTTCGGCTATAAGGCTACACTGTGCGTCAGATTCTGTTGGTGGGCTTGGGCACCAGGCTATTGATCGCTGACATGACCGCGTCAACGTACCACTTGTCCGGGGTCAACAGCGCGTCAAACTCGTCATAATCAGTGCGCAGTCTGCATATGTATATTTCGTCGAGCGGCTGCAACCGTTTCTCGTCTCGTAACCATTCAATAAAGGCATACAGTAAGCCTAGTATAATGATCCCCCATACCAGGGCTGCTACATATGGGCCGATAATGTCGATAACCGGTTTGCCCACCGCACCAATGAGCACAAGCGTACACCCTAAACCCAACGCCCACAACAGTGACGATTTCATGTCCGTAACCTGCTTGACCTCCATCTTGTTCTTGTATGCAACGCGCAGCCTCCAGGCCGGAATAGGAGGGCCACCGTTTATGGCTACACCCTGGTCGCTGATTTCAACGACATTATCCAGGTGATAGAGAGTCTCCGGCTCCAGCCCTGGAGATGCGGCACTTCTGGCCTGCGCTTCCTCTATCGCCTTTACTACCTCCACGGCGCGCTGCTCATCTTCGAAGGCCGCGAGTGTCACGACCCCCTTCGGGACAGACAAGCGTGGCACATAATAGGTGCGCCAACCCTCTGAGGCCCTGGAATAAAACCACCGCACAATAGGCGCAACAACCAGTAATACCAGCGTCACAATACCCAGTTCTACGAGTACCTGTTGCGGGAGGCCCAATTGCCATATCTCTGGTCTTACCAGACGTGAGACACTGCCAAATAGCCCCAGCCAGATTATCCAGCCGAGCCAGCGGTCCCACGATTCCTTACCCGACACCACCTTTACGACCTCTGCGGACTCTACGTCTTCCAGGGGCAGCAACCTGTCTCGCAATTCAATAACGCTGGTGGTGATGCGTACCGGGCTGCTGAGGTATTGAACGTGATGGCGGGTCAGTGGCGCGGTAGCGGTCATATATATTCACCACGTGCTTTGTAAACAAAAAGGGGAGCAACCACGCACTCCCCTCTGGTCTACACTATTACACTACACGCAGCCCGTTCCGGTTCGGACCGGGGTGTTTTGTTCGACGTCCTGCCTCACCCGCTGCTGCTCCGACCTGAGCAAGTCACCCAACGGCTCAGGCTCTCTGCCGGGAAGCCGCCACAGCACGGGCAGGTCGGGCAGGTCGTGCCACGCGTCGAAGTTGAGGAAGCCGACGATGTGCACGCCCGCTAGCTGCCCCGTCCGTTGTCGCCTGTTGTCGAGGCCCTGGTAGAGGTAGATGTGCCCGTGGCCCGGCTTCACAGGCTCGGCGGCCCACATAGAGGGCGTCGGCTCTACGAACAGCGTAAAAGCATTTATATTAGGCCCTGCCCAGGCGATAGAGGCGTCGATTGTCTGCAAGGCAAGCTCCGGTTAGGGACGATAGACGATAGACGATAGACGATGGACGATGGACGATGGACGATGGACGATGGACGATGGACGATGGACGATGGACGATGGACGATGGGAGAGACGGAACCGCCAAGACGCTAAGACGCCAAGGACGCGCCAAGGTTAGGATTGTTGTTGGCAAGAGTGCTAACCACTAACCACTAACCACTAACCACTAACCACTACTCAGTCCTCATCACTCCTATCGTCCATCGTCCATCGTCCATCGTCCATCGTCCATCGTCCATCGTCCATCGTCCATCGTCCGCTCAGCTTCTCCCGTCAGCCCTCACGTACTCCCGGATTTCGGGGCCAACGTAGTCGGCGTTGGGGCGGATGATGCGGTTGTCGGTGATTTGCTCGATGATGTGGGCGGTCCAGCCACTGATGCGACTGCAACCGAACAGGGCGGGCATCATGTCGGGCTTGAAGCCCAGGGTGTAGAGCAACGGCGCGGAATAAAACTCCACGTTGGGGTAGATCTTGCGCTCGCTGAAGTACTCGTGGGTCCGGGAGATGTTGTCTATACGTTGGGCGATCCCGTACCACTGGGTGTTGCCGCTACGCTCGGCCACTACGCGGGCGTGCTCGTTTAGCTGCGAGGCGCGAGGGTCGTAGGTCTTGTAGATGCGATGGCCCATGCCCATGAGGCGGCGCTTGGTCGCCAGGGCGTTGTCGATAAAGGCGTCCACGTTGTCTACGTCGCCCACTTCCAGCATCATCTCCATCGCCTTCTGGTTGGCCCCGCCGTGGGACACACCCTTGAGCGCGCCGAGCGCCGCCACGATGGCCGAATAGTAGTCGGAGATGGTGGAGGTGACTATCTTGGCGGTGAAGGTGGAGGCGTTGAAGCTGTGCTCTGCGGCCAGCACGAAGTAGGTGTTGAGGGCCGCGGAGTCCTCATCGGGGGGCGCTTCGCCGCGCAGCATGTAGAGCAGGTTGGCGGCATGGCCGAGGTCCTGGCGCGGGGCGACAGGCTCCTTGCCGTCGCGCAGGCGGTCGTAAGCGGCCACCATGGTCGGCATACGGGCGGCCAGGGCGAGCGCCTTGTCTATCACGGCTTCGCGGCTGGTGTTATTCACGTCGGGGTCGTAAAGCGCCAGGGCTGAGACCACGGTGCGCAGCACGTCAATAGGCTCGCCAGCGGTGCCCAGGGCGCGCAGCACGTTCATAGCCTCGGCGGGCAATTCGCGCTGCCGGGCCATCGTCGTCTTGATCTCTTCGAGTTGCGGGGCGGTGGGCAACTCGCCGTTGATGAGCAGGTAGATTATCTCCTCAAAGTCGGAGTTGGCGGCGAGGTCCTGGATCGTGTACCCACGGTAGCTGAGGCGTCCCACGGTGCCCTCTACGTTACTGATAGAGGTGCTGCCCGCGGAAATCCCCTCAAGCCCTTTTGTCTTGGTGTTGTCGGCCATCTCTGTGTTCCTTTCGGCATCGAAAAGTTGAGTGCCAAAGACCGGGCGCTTTCTCCCTACCCAGCCCTGATTAACGGTTTGCCGATAGTATACCCATCTCGCCCAATTTTTGCACGCCTGGGGAGGGAGACGAAAACGCCAAGACGCAAAGACGCCAAGGACGCGCCAAGGTTTACGATTGTTGTTCACCGCAGAGACGCAGAGAGCGCGGAGGTTACGCAGAGTTAGTGAAGGCTTGTGGAGGAAGAGGCGGCTTGCACCTATGTTCCGTTACCAGGGACCAAACTCCCCCTGTCATCCTGAGCGTAGCGAAGGATCTCAAAAAGGTGGTCTGGCGATGCCGTTGAACATTACAGCCTACAGTGCTGGTGGTTCAGCACAGCGGCAAGAGTAGCATTTGAGATCCTTCGCTGCGCTCAGGATGACAGGGGAATAGTATACTGAGCATCCAAGTGGAGTCACCAAGCCTCTACCCTTCTCTGCGTAATCTCTGCGCCCTCTGCGTCTCTGCGGTGAATAATTCTTTACTCCTGGCACAATGGTTCTGTTGCGCATGCACAGGCGGTAGCTATATTAGCCAATCCCTCTGCAAGCATAAGAGAAGAGGGTGGGAAGTTGCTCCCACCCTCTTCTCTTGCACATAGCTGTCTTGTTTGTGTAACCGGCTTACGGGGTGATGCAGAACCAGGCTACTGCCGTATTCTTGCTGAATTCACCCTGGAAGGTAAGTGCCCAGATACCACGGGCAGCGGCGAATTCCGGACCGGTCGGTATCTCGTACGGGCCGATGATGCCTTGCTCATTAGGCTCCAGCGGAACGGGGCTGGCCGTGCCGAGTACGCTGCCGTCCGGCAGGGTGAACCAGTACGACACCGGCTCCAGGTGTGTGAACCCACCGGCAGCGAGTCTGATCCTCTCAGTGGCGCGATACTGCGGCTTATCGGTTGCTGCGTTCACGTTCTCGGGCAGGTTGCCGCAAGCGGTCGGACGCCCCTGGGCCGGAGGAGGCGGTGGAGGATTATTAGCCTGCCCCTTGGACCGCAGGCGGAAGGCACCTAGCTGTGACAGGAGCACCTGGAACGCGGGCTGGTTCTCAGGGTGGTACTCGAACACGGCGCGCTCGAAGTACTGCACGCGATATCTCTGGCCGTTCAGGTCGCTGACTTCATCGAACTCCTCGGAGAGAGGGAGACCCTGCTGGGCGAGGCCACCGTTGCGGTTCCAGTAGTCGAGGAACCTGCCACCGACGCGCTTGCCCGTCTCGGTGAAGAGGCGCGAGCCTGCCTGGGTGTTGGGCTGCTGGCCGGGAGCGTTGCCGCGATACTTCTGGTTGTACAGGAAAGAGCCGAGAAGTTGGAGCAACACGTCGTAAGGACGCGCGTTTTCGGTGTGGTGCTCGAACACGGCGCGCTCGAAATACTGCACCGTGTAGGTCTTGCCGTCGGTGTCGGAGACTTCGCGCATCTCCTCAGTCAGGGGATAGCCCTGCTGCGCCAGACCTCCGCTCTGGTTCCAGTACTCAAGGAACCGGCCCTTGACCGTTTTACCGGTCTCGGGGAAGAAGCGCTGCGCCTGCGCGCTTGCCGGGGTAGCGGCGGGCAGCACGGGGAGCGCCAGCATCGCTATCAGACCGAGTGTAATCCACTTTTTCTTATCGCCAAACATTATGATATGCCTCCTCGAAGCTAGGTAGTTTGTAGTTTACCAACATTTGTTACTTACTTGTTAATTAACTGCCGAATGAACGCGAATTTTGCGCCCAACGTAGAGAGCTACGCTGTTGAGGTATTGCATAGGCAAGGCTCCAATTCTATACCGTTACGTCTTCAGGAAGGACTCAGGTGCCGGGTTAACGTTTACATGCGGCTCGTTCCTTCCGGCTTCATTATAAAGTAGTGATTGAGCGAATGGGCGTTACAAAAACACGGACAAATAGTGGTACAGCGGGGGTAAGAGGCCCCTGTTAAAGGGCCCCTGATATTCACAGGATTTCTACCGCGAGTTGTTACTTGCTCCAGTAGTCGGCCACCGAGGCTTCGGCCACCATCGGTACGACTTTGAGGATGTAGTGTGCGGCGCGCACCATGCAGTCTTCGACTATGTGCTGCACGTCCTCGGCTATATCGGCGCGGGCCTCCACCACTATTTCGTCGTGCACGGTGTTGACGGTGCGGGCGTCCCAGTCGCGGAGGGCGTTGCGCAGGTAGATGAGGGCAAGCTTGGTCATGTCAGCGTTGCAGTTGTGCACGACCAGGCCGTTAGCCATGAACCGGCCGGTCTCGCTGTTCACTACGTCGTACATGTCTATCCACTCATCGGTGAACTCGACGCTCTTTACGCGCACGCCCCGCCCGTAGGTCTTATTCCGGGGAGAAGCTGCGACCTCCAGCGCCTTCGCCTGCTTGGCCGGGTTCATAAAGCCGATGCTCCGGCAGAACAGGGGCATATCCTTTTTGACGATGCGGACGTTGACGCGGTCGGCGCAGATGTTTATGCGGCTGCGTACCCCAAAGAGCAACAGCGCCTGCTGTATCTCCCTGGCCCAGGCCAGGTGCTTGTCCTGCTGTCCAAAGACCAGGAACGCGCCGTCCGCGTTGACCGTGCCGTCGCCGTCGAACATGCCACGCAGGTATCCAGACAGTACCCGGCTGTCCTGCCAGGCGCAATCGGGTACGCGCTCCTTGACGCCAAGCTCGAGCAACTGCTGAGCCAGCCCCCTAGACGAAACAACCAGCTTGTGAAAACGCCTTGGCCTGCTTTCGGTGGAGCGAATGCTGTGTCCTACATGCCCAAGCTCGGCACTTATAGCCTGGAGCCTGGGGAGCAAGACTTCTTCGTGCTCGGCCACCATGAGGGAAGCAGTAGCGGATGTCACCGTGCCGTCCGAGGCGAGCCTGCCCAACCATTCGCCAAGTGCCGCCGGGTCGCTGATCTGGCTGAGGCTGGTATCTTTGGCGTTCCAGGAGCCGTTGCAGTTGTGGGGTGGTATGTTTAGAGGCGCTCCCCAACTCGGCACAGCCTCGCCCAGCACGATGCGCTGCTGCGGCTTGAACTCGGCGGGGGTCCTCCACAGGTCGTTTCCAGACGTGGGCCGTACCAGGAAGCGGTGGTCGGGGCTGCACTCTATGTAGTTGCCGTCCCACAGGTGAACCTTTACCCGCTGCTTCTTGCCGCTGTACACTACCACGGCCTGCGAGAACCTGCTGCCGTCCCATACCGAGACTACCTGCCCCCGCATGCCGGCTATGGGCGCGTAGCCTCGCGTTTCCTCGAATATGCGGGTATCACCGCTGACGCACCCCTGGATGGGTGAGTTCTTACCCTGACGCTCTATCGCGGCTATCTGCTTGCGCCATTCGTCCTCGTTGATCTTCTTGAGACCTTCGTCCGGCATGCTGTAGAAACGCTTGCGACCCAGCATGGTGACCGAGTAGCCGTTGCGCACCGCGTCCTTGGCTGCTTTGTCGAGCCACTGCTGCACGCCGGGGTAGGCTTTGAAGTAGCGGGCGATTAGCTCCTTGGCTTCGTCCAGCGTCACGCCAAGACGCGGGGCCAGGCCGCCCGGACCCATGCCGTAAGCCAGCCCGAAGTTGATTGCCTTGGCCGCCGAGCGCTGCGACTTCTGCACCTGCTCCAGCGGTACGTTGAACATTTGCGAGGCGGTGAGGGAGTGCAGGTCGCCGCCCGATTGGAACGCGCCCACGAAGCCGGGGTCGCCTGATAGCTCTGCTAATATTCTTAGCTCCGCCTGTGAATAGTCACAGGTAATTAACTTATATCCCTCCGTCGCGACAAAACACTTACGGAAGTCGGAGGTGGCGGGTATTTGCTGGACATTAGGCCGAGTGCATGAGAACCTCCCCGTGTCTGCGCCGTGCTGGTTGAAATCGGGGTGGATGCGGCCCGTCTTGGGGTTGATGAGGCCCAGCACGTTCTCACCGAAGGCCGACAGCGTCTTTTCGTGCGAGCGGTATTCCAGCAGCTTGGCGACGGCTGGGTGGTTGAACTTGGACAGCGTGGCTTCGCTGGTGTCCGGTAGTTCCACACCCAGCTTGCCGAACACCTCCATTAGCTGTGTGGAGGAGTTCAGGTTGATGGAGGGTATGCCGAACATCGTGGCCTGCATAGTGGCGGGTTGGAGCATCTCGCTTAGCTCTACCGCCGACTTCTCGCGCTGCACCGCCACGTCCTCGATGATCTTGCGCCACTTCACGGTATCAATCTGCACGCCCGCAAGCTCCAGGTCGCCTACCGCCGCGATGCACTGGAACTCCAGCTCGGCCACACCCTCCAGCTTGTGCCGCTCAAGCTCCTTCTTCTGCAAATGCCAGATGGGGATCATGATGAAGGCGTCGCGGGCGGCGTAGTGCAACTGCTCGGGGGCCAGGTAGGCGTCGCCGTTGTGGGCCAGCTTGTAGAACGCCTCGCGCACCGACTTGTCGAGCACCGCCCCCACGTAGCGTGCCGCGATTTGCTTGAGGGAAATCTCACGGCCCAGCCCCGCCGTGCATATGCGCTCCGCGAGCATCGTGTCGTACATGTTCGTGAGCGTGATGCCGCACTGCTGCTTGAGCATCTCGTACTCGAACTTGGCGTTCTGAGCTATCTTGCGGACGTTTGGGTTCTCCAGGATCGGCTTGAGGGCGAGGGGCACCACTCGCCTGCAATCCACGATGTACACCTTCTCGGTGGTGGAGACCTGTAGGAGAAGCAGTTCGGAGACGTGGGGGTCGAGTCCCGTAGTTTCGGTGTCCACGCCCAGCACCGTCTCGTGTGCCAGTAGCTCGGCCACCTGCGCCAGCCGCGAGGGGTCGTTTATTAGCTCGTACTCGAAGTCGTTATAGTTGCCTGGCGACGTCACCTTGGCAGACTCTGCTCCAGCGTTTGCGGTGGAACCACCGGCACCAGCCTCACCTTCACCGAAGAACGTAAAAGGCACCGTCTCGGTAATCGCGAGGTCCACGCCCGAGCCGTTACCATTGCCGTTGCCGTTACCGTTCTCCCCCTCCCCATGATGCCCGTTGCCGTGACCATTGCCATTGCCGTTGTTGGTGCCGTTCGGGGACGCGTTGCCGTTGATGTAGGTGGTGTTGGCCTGGATGGTGGCGGCGTCTTCCGTTGTGGTTTCGGCAGCGGCCATGTAGTCGAAGTAGAGCTGGTAGTAATAGTCGTCGCCACGCTTGTTGTGCCGCTTCTTGGGCACGAAGGCCATGCTGGTCTCAACTACCGTCTCGGTGACTGTAACGCTTTCCGGCTCGGCAGCCGGAGTCTCCTCAGGCGCGAGCAGTTCGGCGGGCCATAGCCCAAGGTCCGCCTGCATCAGTCGCGACTCGACGTGCTCCTGGGGTAACACCGCGCCGCAGTGCTCGCAAACGGCGCTAGACGGCATCTCACCCCCTGCGTAAGGGGGAAGCGCGGAGTAGTGTTCGCATGCGGAGCAGTAAAGAGTCATGGCGGAATTTGGGAATTGGGATTTCGGATTGCGGATTTGGTTGGAGTCTTATTATACGGCTTTGTGGAACGGAAGTGCGGGAATCCACAGAAGAAAAAGCAGCCTTTGGAGGCTGCTTTGGGGGTTGGCGTGAAGGTTCGGGTCCGGCGTTAGGACATTAGTAGGTAAACATGCGGTCGTGCTCCAGGGAGAGGCGGATCAGGACGGTGGGCATCGCCATTTCACAGGGTTTGCCTGCCAGGTCGGCTTCGCTCACGCCCCTGGCTTTGGAGGACATGCCAGACAGGTAAAACTTCCCGCCACCGACAACTATCGCCTCGTAGTGCTCGCGCAACTTACCCGTGCCCAACCCGGCCAGATTGTCCAGCACCGCGTCTCGGATTAGCTGCACCGCATCTCCCGCGAGGAACACCGTGACGCTATGCCCCTCGTCTATGGCGCTCCGGGCTACCAGGAAGGCGAGGGCGGCGCGGGTAGGGTTTTCTGGGCCAACAGTCACATGCACCAGTATGCTAGCCATCTTAGCTTTCTAGCTCCTTTTTAGTTGTTCTAGATTGGTTGGACGAGTATACCAACAAGCAGCAATACTGAGCAATGACGAGGGCCGGGCCTATTTTAGGGGCGAATATTAGCATCTGGCAAGCGGGTCTTCGGCTTTTGCCCGCATGCTAACAGCAAGGGTAACATGATGACGGGGTCCGACGCCTCAAATCGCTCGGCTTCGGTGATGATCAGCCCAACCTCTTCCTCGGTGATAATGCCCATCCCCACCAGTGGTTGTAGCTGTTCAGGGGTGGGTGTGGACACCACCTGGCGCAAGTCAACAAGCTGGCTATGTGCGATTATCGCTTCAATATCGAGGCTGTCAAAGCCTGCTTGCGTAAGGATACGCAACAGGCTTCTACCTACCAGCCGGTTGCCTCCCTTGCTTGCCTGCTCCTCTCGTATCGCTTTCGCTATCTTCTCGTCTAACGCCTTCACCTGATCCCCGGCCGGTGGATCGAATATGTTCAGTTGGTCGTCCACGTCGGCGATTACCAGTTTGCCCCCAGGCTTTAGCACGCGCAGCACCTCACGCGCCGCGCCGGCTGGGTCCGGTAGGTGCTGGAACAGGTAGCGGCCATAAGCGAAATCGAAAGTGTTGTCGGGCAAGTCCATGCTCATGACATTGCCCTGCACAAGCTCCCATGTGCCTTCTGTGTTCCCTCGCAAATAGTCCTGCGCCTTCTGAATCAGTACAGGATCAACTTCCACGCCGGTCACCTTCCCCCGCGGCACCAATCGCGCTAGCTGTTCGGTGACGAAACCCGGACCATTGCCAAGCTCCAGGACCGACATATCATCCTGGAGGCCCCACCACCGGAGATTGCGTGCCTCTTTCTCCCAGGTCATCAGTGCTTGCTGGCGGAGCCGCTCCAACTCGCTGTCAAGGCCAATCGGCATCTCACTGGCGTTGTAAGAAGACACTCTTTCCTCTGACATGGCTGTAAATCTCCTTTATGAAGCAAGTATAGGCATGCTCCGTCCCGTTTCGAGGCGGAAGCCCTGAGAAATGGCCCGACGGTACTATCTACCCTATTGTCTCACCTAATAGTACCACCGAATTAACTTGCCATAACGTACAATACCTTGCTACACTCACTGCAACCGGGCGAGGCCTTACTCGTCATGCTTGTACGACACACCCTGGAAACCGGAGCAAATTATGCGCAAAGCACCCGAAGCCCGGCACGTAATGGGACGGCACACACTCTACTTCATTCTAATAACGCTCATCTCGGTAGCTCTGGCGGGCTGCGGGTCGGCGGACGGCACAGGCTCTCAGCCCCCCTCACCCTTAGATGAGGGGCAAGGACAGACCCTGCCCGCGGTGACCGAGCCGACAGAGATGCCTTCGCCTGTACCGCCGACCGCTACAACGGGACCACTCCCGCCCAACGGCCGGGCTGATGCCTCCAGTGAGCCTACACCTACCACGCCTGAGAGCCAGGCAGCGGCCGGCCCCGGCGCGTGGACGCAACATAGCCGCACCGGCGCGAACGGCACCAGGCTGAGCTATCGCTACCCGCCCACCTGGACGGAAGACCTCACCTACTGTCCCGCCGAGAAGAACACCAACCAGGGTCTCGGCTCGCACCTGCCCCCCGGCTGCGCCAGCACCGATTTCCTGTTCGGGCAGAAGGCCGCGGGCGTGGCACCCAGCATCAAGCCTTCGGAGAGCAACACACGGAGTGCGGGCGATATGCGCGTGGTGACGCAGGTGGATACGCCTATTGATACGAGCAAGGCGTCCAGCACCTATACCGTGCTGGTCTACAACGCCAGCGGCACCCCTGTGTCAGGGTTTGTGACATATATAGGCCCTGGCACCTCTGACGCCGACAGCAAGGCCATCATGGCTATTTTGGACGACCTCGCATCTACTGTCACCGTGGAGAAATAACGCTTTGCCCCGCATCCTTGCACCCAACCTGAATACTAGCCTGGCGGACCACTCCCCCCGCACCTGGAAAGCCGCGCGCTTTCTCATGTCCGTGGTGTGTCTGGTGTTGCTTGGGGTGGCGTCGGGATTGCTGGCGGTGGGCATTGTGGAGGCGGCTCCAAAGCCTCCCGCGAGTAAGGGTCCGGCTTCACCGCAGACGGGTGGGCTGGGCATGCCGACCACGGGCTGGGTCACCACCCTGTTCGTCGAGCCTATCACCTACGAGAGCAGCGGCTATTACTACGACCAGGATAACGCGCTACAGTACGCGGGGTACACCTTCCACCACGGCATCGACGTGTCGGGCGGCTGCGTGGCGGGCCAGTACCCGGTGTACGCGGCGGCGGCTGGCACCGTGGCGCTCGCGCAGTATCTCAGCGACGGTTACGGCACGCAGGTAGCTATCGACCACGGCTACAACGTGGGCGGCAACGGCATGTACACCTACACCTTCTACTCGCACATGGGCAACAGCGACACGGGGGCCATGTACCTGTCGGTGTCGCCGGGCCAGTACGTGCAGGCCGGGCAGCTCCTCGGCTACCAGGGCAACGACGGCGCGTCCTTCGGCTCGTGCGACCCCGACCCCGGCACCCACCTCGACTGGGAGATACGGGTCTCCAGTACCTCCCTGGAATATGGGACGATGATGCGCTACGGTGCCACCGCCGCAAGCCCTAACTTCTACACCTTCAAGCAGGTCAGCTACAGCGACTCCTCGCCTCTATCGGAGGTGAGGGCCGGTCCCTTCTCGGACAGCCCACCACCGCCCACCAACACGCCTGTACCGCCGCCGACTCCCGCGCTTCCGCCCCCCGGCCCCTGCGGCATGGCCTTCTACGATGTGCCCAGCGATTATTGGGCCTACGACCACATCGCGCACCTGTTCTGCCGCAGCATTATCAGCGGCTACGGTGACGGCCACTTCCGCCCGAACAACAACACCACTAGAGGCCAGTTCACGAAGATGCTGGTGCTCGGCATGGGCTGGAACCTGTATAACCCATACTTCGCCACCTTTACCGACGTGGACCCCGGTAGCCCTTACTACCAGTACATCGAGACGGCCCACCTGCGCGACGTTATCAGCGGCTACCCGGACGGTACCTTCCGTTCCAACACCCCCATCACACGCGCGCAGACCGCCAAGATGCTGGTGGTCGCCAAAGGCTGGCAGCCCACAGCGCCCGGCATGGAGCACTTCTGGGACGTGCCCAACACCACCTGGGCCTACGGCTACATCGAGACGGCCTACAGCAAGGGCGTCATCAGCGGCTATTCCAGCGGCTTCTTCAAGCCCGACCTGGAAGTCACCCGCGCCCAATTGTCGAAGATGCTGACGCTGACGATGCAAACGCCATAGGAGTGCCGAGTTCCGAGTTCCGAGTAAAGAGTTGGAAGATAGGCGACTGGTACACTAACCAGTTGCCTATCTTAATCTCTCAAGCCGCGCTTAGAACTACTCGGAACTCGGAACTCGGAACTCGGAACTCGGAACTCGGAACTCGGCACTTAGCACTATCCGCACAATCTCCGGCCTGGCTCCCCAGCGGATGGGAGGGTAGCCGCCGAGGCCGTTGCTGATGTACATGAGGGTGTCGTTGAGCTTGTGGAAGCCATCGGCGTAACGGCGGTTGTAGCGGGAGGAGACGAGCACCGGGCCGATGAGGGGCAGCTTTATCTGGCCGCCGTGGTTGTGGCCGGCGAGCATCAGGTCCACGGGGTAGCGGGAGGCGGTCGCCAGGTAATCAGGCACGTGGCAGAGCAGGAGGGTGCAACTATCCTGTGGGATGCCGTGCAGGGCCAGGTCCAGGTCGGCACGCAGCGACCAGGGATCGGCCACACCGGCGACGTACAGACTCTCACCGTCTCGCTCCAGCGATACATGCTCGTTGTGCAACACCCTTATGTCCGCCCGCCGCAGCGCGTCCGTGACGTGGGCGTTGCTTTCATCGAACCTGTCATGGTTGCCGAGCACCGCCAGCGCACCGAGGCCGCCTCGCTCCTGATGGGACCATTCACCAAGCGGCGTTAGCAGCCGGGCTATGTCTTCTATGTCCCGCTGTTCGGTCTGCGTGTCGCCGGTTAGCACAACCAGGTCGGGGGAAAGCTGCAACGTCTTTTGTACCACGCAGCGCACGAACTCCTCGGAGGTGAAGCTACCGTGGTGGAAGTCTGAAAGCTGCACGATGCTGAAGCCGTCGAACTGCGGGGGTAAGTTGTTTAGCCTGACGGTGTGGGTGGACACCTGTAAGCGGAATACGTGGTTCAAGTCTGAAGGCACCAGGCGCATGTACAGGTTGTCGGGCAACCCGGCTTTGACAACATGGCTTGTGAGGTCGGCGTCCTCCACATGCGCGCTCGCCACCTCGCTCGGCAACGGCTTGGGGTGCGTCCTCCTGTAGACCTCCTGCGCCACGTATCGAGTCCCCAGCCCCACAAACAGGGCGCGCGACAACCACCCCCACGAAAAGGGGAATAGCAGAGACCGGAGGAAGCCCCAGAACCCACCGTTCCCGAACGACCTTGCGAGCCCGACCAGCGGCCATAGCAACAGGTGTACTACAATGATTATTTGCTTGTACTTGCCTGCCTCCCAGCCCACCAGCCGAGTATTGGCGACAAACACCCCCGCGACTGTATAGCCAACAACGTGCAGGGCCACTGCTATGAGATTGAGTAATTTGTACATGGTATGAGGTTCTGTATCTAAATCGTGAAACGTGAAACGTGATGCGGTAAGTGTTGTTTGGTTCGTGCTCGGTTTTCGTTCCGTTCTACGGGATCAAACTCCCCCTGTCATCCTGAACGCAGTGAAGGATCTCAGATGCTACCCTTAGCACTGGGATGAATTTGTAGCACTATGCCCTGTGTCAAATAGCATCCCTCTCCCACCTTTTTGAGATCCTTCGCTACGCTCAGGATGACAGGGGGAGCAGGGTTCTGCAATTCTGCTTTGACAAAGCCGGGTTTCTCAATGATGCAGCACTCTTACGTCCTCATGCCTGGTATACCGCATCACGTTTCACGTTTCACGTTTCAGACCCCCCAGCCACTCCGTGATGATATTCGCCACCTGCTCGGGTTGCTCGTCGTGGGGGAGGACGCCTGCGTGGTTGATCTCCTCCACCTGGGCGGCGGGGTTGGTGGCGAGGAAGACGGCCGCGTCGGAGTAGGGGGTGAATGTGGCGTCCCGGCCCCAGATTATGAGTACGGGCTGCTCCAACCGCGTCCAGGCTTCGTTCGCGTCCCAGTAGAGCGTGCCGCCCACGAAGGCCGCGGGGGCGTAACGGGCACCGGGCGCGTGGGCCGTGTTGTAATAGCGTTCCACCAATTCGTCGGTTACGAGGTTGGGGTCGAAGTAGCTCTGCTTTTCCAGGTAGTAGCGCAGGCTGGCGCGAGAGACAAGCCCGTTGAACAGCGCCTCACCTAGCAGGGGCGTGCGGAACAGGGTCTCTATAGCCTTGCCCTGTGGCGATTGCGCGGTCAGCCTCCTCAGTCCCGTGGGGCAGAACAGGACCAGCGAAGTTATCCACTCCGGCAGCCAGAGCGCCTCCTCAATCGCGTGCGCGGCGGAGAGGGAAGAGGCCACCACAGTCGCCGGGCGCTGCACCACCTCGCGCAGTATGTCCTCGATAAGCTCCATGTACAGCCCCGGCGTGTACTCGATGTCGGGCCTGTCGGAGAGGCCGTAGCCCAGCAAGTCGGGAGCGTAAACGTGGTACCTGCCCGAAAGCAGCGAGAAGGGGTAGCGCATCTCGAAGGCCGAAGCGGCGGCGTTGTGCCCGTGCAGCAACAGCAGCGGCGGGTTCGAGGGGTCGCCAGCCTGGTAGACTGCCACGTTGCCGTACCGCCACTTCCAGTACGTCGGCTCGAAGGGTAGAGTAGGTTCCACCTTGCCCGCAGCCAGAGTAACGCTCCGGTTGAACGCCCCCAGCCCGGCGGCCGCCGCTAACCCCGCACCCAATCCCAGTAACGCTTTACCTCGCATGAACAGACTCCTCGGCACATAATCGTGTTTGTGCTAATAGTACGTAGCGTTTTGGGTTCAGGTGCACGAGGTATGCCAGTGGTTAGTTGTTAGTGGTTAGTGGTTGGTGTTTCATAGCAGCCGTTGGTTAGCAGGGTTCCGATATTGTTGCCAGGAAACTTCCGGCCATTAACGTGTATGCAACATGATGCAAAGTCGGACGCCAGGCGAATTCATTCGCGGGCTACATTCTGCAAAATCCCCCTTCGGGGACTGGCTTTGTGCTATAAGGCTTCTATTGGGGTGAAGATGTTGCTCAAGCAGTCCGCCGCAGGGCGGACTTTGTAAGTGTAGCCCGCGAATTCATTCGCCGGGCGTCTAATGGCGACTCTGTCGTAATTCTCCTAACCGATGGATATTCTGCTAAACGATGGCTATTACGTAACTTCCCCTAAGCCGCCACTTGCGCCACGTGCTATAATGGACCTGGACCACTTGGATCCCGCACGGGACCGAGATGGCGGACAAGTTACAATATTGTGGTTTGCGCGTGGGGACGGTGCGCCCGCGTGGCCTTTGTCCTCCATGCCCCCGTGCTGATGTTGTTAGCATGGGGTATTTTTATGGCCGTAATGCTTGAAGATATACAGCAAACCGGCACGCGACGGCGGCCGGAAGACGCGCCTTCTACATCTCCTACATCTCCCACAGCCTCCGTGTCCCTGCCCGGCCCTATCGGCTTCATAGGCGCGGGCAAGGTAGGGACTGCGTTGGCTTCCCTGCTGCACGCCCGTGGGGTAAATGTGAGAGCAGTAGCGGGGCGCTCTATGTCCAGCAGCCGCCGCATGGCGACGTCCGCTCGCCTGGAGCCGGGCACCGCTACCTCCCGTGCCGCTACCGTGGCCCACTCCAACATTGTGTTCCTCACCGTGCCTGACGACGCTATCGGCCCACTGTGCCAGGAGATCGCGAACTCGGGTGGCTGGCGGGAAGGACAGGGCGTGGTGCATTGCAGCGGGGCCTTGCCCAGCAGCGTATTGCAGCCCGCCCGCGACATGGGTGCCATGATCGCCTCGTTCCACCCCTTGCAGACCTTCGCGAGCCTCGAAGCCGCGGTGCAGCACATGCCCGGCTCTACCTTCGCCATTGAGGGTGACTCGCCGCTGGCCGAGCAACTGGATACGTTGGCGCGGGTGCTGGACGGGGTAGCCATCCACCTCACCGCCGCGCAGAAGACCCTCTACCACGCGGCCGCCGTTATAGCATCCAATTACACGGTGACGCTAGCCGCCCTTGCCTCCGAACTGCTGGTGAGCCAGGGTATAGCACCGGACGATGCTACCGCCCTGCGCTACCTGATGCCCCTGTTGCGCGGTACGATAGACAACTTGGAGGCACTGGGCCTACCCGACGCCTTGACCGGCCCGATAGCCCGTGGCGACGCAGGCACGGTGGCCCGGCACCTTCTTGAGCTTGACGAGTGCGCTCCCGAGTTGGCCCGCGTGTACCGCGACCTGGGCAAGAGCACGCTGCCTTTAGCAATCGAGAAGAGCCGCCTGGCACAAGAAACGATAGAGTCGCTCGAACAAGCCCTCGAAGAGAAGGAGCCATAAACAACCTGATGCAAGCCATAGCCTCTTTGTCGCACACCGATCTGACTGTAGACGATTTACGGCAGCTTACTAATGAGATGGTAGATAGAATACTGGAGCTCATACAGGACTGCGAAGACGCGGACGTAACGCTGGAAGTGCCCGACCCGGAAGCCAACGACCCCGATGCCGCTACCCAAGACGAACTGAACCTGCCCTGGACGTTGGGGCACGTTATCGTGCATACCACCGCCTCGTCTGAAGAGTCGGCATTCCTGGCCGCCGAGCTGGCGCGTGGGGTGCCTTTCCACGGCCGCTCCCGCAGCGAGGTGCCCTGGCGTACCGTGACGACGGTGGAGCAGTGTCGCCAGCGCCTTGAGGAGAGCCGCCGCATGCGCCTCGCAACCCTCGACGTATGGCCCGACGAGCCACACCTGGACAACACCTATACCCCACGCGAGGACCGCCCGCCCATCAACTGCGTGCGCCGCTTCCTCAACGGCCTTCGCCATGACGAAAGTCACCTTGGGCAAATCGAACGCCTGGTGAGGGAGAGTGCCGAGTACCGAGTGCCGAGTTCTGAGTAGTTTGCAACTTAGACTTGGTACTCGGCACTCGACACTCGACACTCGGCACTCGGCACTCGGCACTCGGCACTCGGCACTCGGCACTCGGCACTCGGCACTCGGCACTCGGCACTCGGCACTCGGCACTCGGCACTCGGCACTCGGCACTCGGCACTCGGCACTAACTGACAGGAGACTAGACTGATGTCCATAACCGAACTTCCTCCCAACGGCGCGAGGGACAAGCAGGCGGCCCATGCGGAGCGGGTGACCACCACCAAGTTCCGGGCGATGAAGGCGCGGGGCGAGAAAATCACCATGATGACCGCCTATGACTATTCCACCGCGCGCCTGCTCGACTCGGCGGGCATTGACGCTATATTGGTGGGCGATTCGCTCGGCCAGGTGATGCTCGGTTACGACTCGACGGTGCCGGTGACGATGGACGATATGGTGCACCACACGAAAGCGGTTGTCCGGGGCGCGCAACGGGCGCTGGTGATTGGCGACCTGCCCTTCATGAGCTACCACCTGAGCGTGGAGCAGGCACTTTCTAACGCCGCACGCTTCATGCAGGAGGCAGGGGCGCGCGCGGTCAAGCTCGAAGGGGCCTCCGTGACCGCTGCCGTCGAGCGGATGGTGGCGGCGGGCATCCCCGTGATGGGCCACCTGGGCCTCACTCCGCAATCTATCAACGTGCTGGGCCGCCACCGCATCCAGGGGAAGACGCGGGAGGCCGCCGCCGCTATCTTGCGTGATGCGATGCGACTGGAGGAGGCGGGGGTGTTCGCTATTGTGCTGGAAACGGTGCCCGCGCCGCTTGCCGCCGTCATCTCGCGCCGCCTGTCGGTGCCCACTATTGGTATAGGGGCGGGTGCGGGTTGCGACGGCCAGGTGCAGATTGTGCACGACCTCCTCGGCTGGTACCCCGACTTCACCCCCAAGCACGCCCGCAAGTACGCCAATCTCTCCGACACCCTGCCCCAGGCCTTCAAGCAGTACATACAGGACGTGCGCTCCGGCACCTTCCCCGCCGAAGAGCACTCCTTCCCTATGGACGAATCGCTCCTTGATGGGCTTGAGGAAGCGATTAGCGAATAGAGACGGAACCGCCAAGACGCCAAGGACGCCAAGAGCGCGCCAAGATAAATATTCACCGCAGAGACGAAGAGAGCCTGCCCTGAGCGAAGCCGAAGGGACGCAGAGATTACGCGAGGCAGTATAAGGTCCTATGACTCTGATGAGTCCGGTGCGATGCACAGTATACTATTCCCCCTGTCATCCTGAGCATAGCGAAGGATCTCAGATGTTGGCCCTATTCCCAAGCTGAACCGACTGCTACAAGTTCCCTGCTCTCAACAGCCTCCCTACTCACCTTCTTGAGATCCTTCGCTGCGCTCAGGATGACAGGGGGAGCGGGGTCCTGCAGATCGTGATGCAGGTGGCAGCCGTGGCTTCTCCTCAAACCCCCTACTATTCTCTGCGTAACCTCTGCGTCCCTTCGGCTTCGCTCAGGGCAGGCTCTCTGCGTCTCTGCGGTGTAATTCTTTGTTACTCCTAGTAAGGTGTGGATTCCTCTAATCCCACGGCATAATGTTTATGCCATTTTTATGCAGTCAGCCAGGTTGCCCTTCAGGCTACGTGTTACAATGAGGGGCTATGTTCAGGAATGGCTATTTTGGTAAGCGTATTCGATATGCTGTAGCGGGGGCGGTGCTCTCCGGCCTGTTGGCGGCCTGTTCTGGGCCTTCGATGCCTATCCCGCCCACGCCTACGGCCAATCCTTCGGCTGACGCTGTGGTGTCGAACCACCACCACGGCGAGGGAGGGGGCGGTGGTGGATTGCGGCTCATCACGAAGTACGGCGGCCCAATCGATGTGAGCGTAGAAGAACAGCCGTCGCAACCCCAGCCTTCGCAGCCTTTCACTATCACTTACACCCTGAAGGACGGGCAAGGCAAGGCGGTGGAGGAGCATGGCTTGCGGCTCACCCACGAACGGCTCATGCACCTGATCCTGGTGAGCCAGGACCTGACGCACTTCCAGCATATCCACCCGCTGCCTGAAGGCGAAGGGCGTTACAGCGTGGCGAGTGCGGTGCCCGGTGCCGGTAAGTACCTGCTCTTCAACGAGTTTGTCACGGCGGAGGGTGTGACCCAGATAGAGCGCGACCCACTCGACACCACCGGCTCGTCACCCGACGCTCAGGCCCAACTCACCCCCGACCTCGGCAGCATGCAGCGGGTGGGCGAGCTAGAGACGGTGCTGACCACCGTTTCGCCCAAGGTGCGCCGCCGCATCCCGGTGACGTTCAACCTGGACGTGACGCGGGACGGCCAGCCCGTGACCGAACTTGAGCCATACCTCGCGGCCCCCTGCCACATCGTGATCGTAAGCGCCGATACGCGCCAGTTCGCCCACACCCACGGCGACGTACCGGGTGGCCCTATGTCGGGCGACATGAGCGGCATGGACATGAGCCAGATGGACAGCATGCCGGTGCCAGACCATTTCGGCCCCCGCCTCCAGTTCACCCACACCTTCATGCAGCAGGGCGTCTATCGCATCTGGTTCCAGTTCGGTTACAAGGGCGAGGTGCAGACCGTCGCGTACAACGTGCGGGTGGACAAGTAAGACCTGTCTAAACGCCAAGACGCCAAGACGCAGAGGACGCGCCAAGTAGATTAAGGTTTAGAGATTACAAAAAGGACCAGAGTATCGGATGTCGTACTCTGGTCCTTTTGGTTAGAACTCCCTTCTAAACCTTGGCGCGGTCCTTGGCGTCTTGGCGTCTTGGCGTTTAGCTTCTCTATCGCTGGTGAAGATGCTGCATGCTATTCGTCCAGGATCGCGCTGAGGTACTGGTGGAAGTCCACTTTTGTGCCGTGGGACATGCCGGGGTCGGGGGATAGCGCGCCCAGGTAGATGGCGCGGACGACGCCGGTCTTGTCTATGAAGAAGTGGGTGGGTAGGCCGCCGACCATGTAGCGGTCCACCACTTTGCCGTCGGTGTCGATCAGGAAGGTCCAGTCGAACTTGCCGTTTGTGAAGCTGCGGACCGCCTCCTCACTTTCCTGCACATCGATGCCCAGCAGCGCCAGGTCGCTGTGCCTGTACCGGTCGTACAGCTTCTGCATTTCGGGCATTTCTTCGGCGCAGGGCGGGCACCAGCTAGCCCAGAAGTTGATCCACACCGGCCTGCCCCGAAGCTCGGTCAGCTTCACCATTTGCCCGGTGTTGATGTCCCTCAACTCGAAGTCGGGGGCGATGGAGCCTACCTGCGCCCGGATTTGTGGGCCGATGGACGCAGGTGTGCCCGCCCAGTTCAGCATTCGCCAGCCGAAGAAGACCGCCAGGCCCAATGCAACGACAACGGCAGCACTCACAATGGTGTTGCGCACCGGGGCGTGAGGTCTGCCGTGGCTTTCCTGCGTCTGTAGTTGGGGGTGAGGGTCTATGTCGCTTGCCGCCATCCTGCCTGGTGCTTCCATTACTCGGTAACGAGTATGTACCCCGGCTCCATCATCTCCATGCCGCAGTTGATTTCGTACACACCTGTGGCGGAGGCGGTGAACTCGGCGGTGTTGACTTTGCCGGGCTGCGCGAGACCGTGGGCGCCGAGGCCGCGAAAAGCCACGAACTGGCCGCAGCCGGGGTCGCGTCCCTCGACGCTGATGGTGAAGTGGACCGGCACGTCCTTCTTCACCTTGAGCACGCGAGGCTTGTACGACATCGTGTCGCCCACCACGGTGAAATCGACCTTCTGCTTGCCGTCCGAGGCCACGGGCACGGTTACAGCCTTGGCCTCCAGCTTGCGCACTTCGCTCTCCGGCAGGTTGCGTTCATTGTTGACGTAGCCGAGCACCGGGGTGCCGAGGTTGGTAGCCGTCTGGTTGTCCGTGCCTACCGGCCTGCCCGACTGAGCGGCAAACCACCACAGGCCCAACACCGCCAGCGTCACCAGCCCAGCCGTGACACCCACCCACGAGATAGGCGCTTCCTTCTTGTGTGCGACCGCCCGTGGCCGCTCCTGGCGATTACTACGAGCCTGTTGCGCCTGTTGCGCTTGTTGTGGCTGCTTCGACCTGCGAGGCTTTACCTGGATGGTTGCCGTATTGTTGGTTACGGCTGCGGCTGTTGCGGTAGTCTTGGGGGTTGATGTGGCGGCTGTGGCTGCAATAGCGCCACTCCCTGACCGTGTGGCTGCCTGCTTCTTACGCGGTGGCGGGCAGCAGTCTTCTACGGCGTCTGAGGGGCGATGGGCGGCCAGCACCGCGTCGTAAGCACGCCTTCTGGTGGGGTCGGTGAGGGTGGCGAAGGCTACCTCAGCGCTGCGTACATCGGACGGGCCTGAGATGGCAAGCTTTTCCAGGTAGGCCTGCGCTATCGTGTCGGCTTCAGCTTCGGGTGCGACACCCAGGAAGGTGTAGTAGTCGGTGATGTTCAGGGTGGGACGCGAGCCGGTGGGGCTATCAAGCTCCTCTCGCACTTCAGCGTTCACGGCGCGGGTGAAGAAGGGCAGGAGGCGGTGCATGTCGGCATGGCCGGGCGCGCTCCTCTCGACCAGGAGCACCAGGCCCAGCATGCCCGGCACGTAGACCGCGACGAGCAGCACGGCGGTCCAATTCAACGCCCACGCTGGGAAAGCGAGCATGGCCGCAAGCATCGCGCCCATAGAGCCGCCCATCGCCCCGCCCATGCCGCCGTCCATGACGCCCATGAGGCCCCCCGCCCGGCCGTACCACGCCCCCAGGAGCAACCCCAGTGGCAAGCCTATCAAGTTGCCCCAGAACATGCTCGACGTGAAGGCAGCGGCCGCGTAGCCGACCAGGAAGCCATTGAGCATACCCATCGTCATGCCCACCATCATGCCGGTCATCTCGGTGTAGGCTTCCCGGAAGCGTCCCAGGTAGCGGCCCACGG
>DASVRN010000179.1:0-5207 GCA_036388595.1 Chloroflexia bacterium | reverse complement strand
TTGGTCCGTGAATAGGAGCTTGCTCCTGCTACGGGACCCTACTCCCCCTGTCATCCTGAGCGTAGCGAAGGATCTCAAGAAGGTGAGTAGGGATGTTGCTGAACTTTGAGCAGCAAAGACAGGGTGCTAGAGATTCAACATAGCGGCAAAAGTAGCATTTGAGATCCTTCTCTGCGCTCAGGATGACAGGGGGTATAGTTCCCCAGACATAGAAGCTATCGCACATCCACGAACCCTACTTAGCAAACCGCATCACGTTTCACGTTTCACGTTTCAGAGCCACGTTTCACGCTTTAGAACCCGGAGTGAACATGCCTGAAGAGACTTTGCGCGTCCTGGTGACCCAGCGCGTGCCGGAGGTCGCCATAGAGCGATTGCGCCAGGCCGCCGGTGAGGTCGGCACGCTCGATATCAACCCCGAACCGGACCGCATCTGGACCAAGCAAGAGTTGATAGAGCGCTTGCGTGCGGGCGAGTACAACGCCCTGTACTGCCTGCTTACCAACCCTATCGATGCCGAGGTGCTGGAGGCCGCTCCCGCGCTTAAGGTCGTGGCGAACATGGCAGTAGGCTACAACAACATCCAGGTGGACGACGCTACTAAGCGGGGCATCGCGGTGACCAACACGCCGGGCGTGCTCACCGACACCACAGCGGACTTTGCGTGGTCGCTGCTCATGGCCTCGGCGCGGCGCGTGGTGGAGGCCGACAAGTTCTTGAGGGCGGGTCGCTTCTACGGCTGGGGGCCCCTCATGATGGTGGGGCAGGACGTGTACGGCAAGACGCTAGGCGTGATCGGGTTCGGGCGCATCGGCAGGGCGGTCGCCAAGCGCGCAACAGGTTTCGACATGCGGGTGCTCTACTTTGACAGGCACCCCGCCGACGCCGACACCGAGAAGGCCTTGAACGCCCGTGCCGTCTCGATGGAGGAGTTGCTGCGCGAGTCGGACTACGTGACGCTTCACACCGACTACAACCCGGAGACTCACCACCTGATAGGCAGGCCGGAGCTTAAGAGCATGAAGCCCACGGCCTACCTGATAAACACCGCTCGCGGTGCCATAGTGGATGAGGGTGCCCTGGTAGAAGCCCTCAAGAATGGCACAATCGCGGGTGCCGGGCTGGACGTGTTCGAGCGGGAGCCGGAGGTGCATCCCGGTCTGCTGGAGCTGGACAACGCTGTGCTTGCGCCCCACATCGCCTCAGCCTCCCTGGACACCCGCAACGCGATGGCCCTCATGGCCGCCGAGAACGTAATCGCCGCGATAAAAGGCGAGATGCCACCGAATTGCGTCAACCCCGAGGTCTTACGGCGCGACTAGTTTTCGGCGCGCTCCACAAAGGCTGCCAGCATCTCAAGCGCCTCGTGCAGGGTGTCATACGTCTTCAAAGTTACTACCCGGCCGGATAGGAAGACCGAGATAAAGAAGCGGGCCGTAGGCGCGTCCACGATTGCCCAGCCGGGCCTGCCCGGATCGACGTGCTGCACCCCCAGGTAGGCCTTCACGCGGCCCCGGTTGAACATCCCCAGCCGCCTGCTCTTGCCCCACTGGACGAAGCCCCACTCGGCGTACTCCTGCGGAGTTGCGTCCCATTCTGAGCGGTAGTCGCGGTGCCATACTACCAGGCTTCTCAGCGCGCTCACATCCAACGCGTTTTGCTCCATAGCCGCTCTACCGGCGAAAAGCGCGTACACTCCGCACCGGCAACCATGTCACACACCCACGTGTTGAGTAGCCGGTACAGCCGCTTGCCTGGCCTCCTGACTCACCGGCTCAAGCGTAATCCAGCCTTGGTTCCACTGCGGGTCCTCGCTGTTCGGGTCATAGTATTCGACGCGCAGGGGGAAGACTTGAGAGAGGTCGTTACTAAAGGTCAGCCGGGTGAGGGAGCCTTTGCCGGGGTAGAAGTCGCGCCGCCGGATCGACTCGATGGCGATGGGCATGCCCCGGAAGCCCGACTTCGCCAGGAACACGACGTCGCCGTGGGTGACTCCTACGACGGTCTGCCCCGGGTGCCGCCTCCTGACGCGGCGCACGAACCTGTTGATGCGGTCCCAGATCTGGTCTAGGGTCTCATCAGCTTCGTCCAGGGGGTTGCTGTAGAAGTCGAAGTGGAGCGGCTCAAGCTCTGTATGCGCGCGGCCTTGCCATGAAGTGTACACCTCTACCAGGAGGCGTGAAAGGTGCACAGGTACCTCTTTATGCCTGGAGGCAAGCACACGCGCCGTCTGCCGAGCACGAAGCATGGGCGATGTGTAGAAAGCATCTACAGGTACGTCCGCCAGTATAGTGGCGGTGCGCTCCGCTTGTTGCCGCCCCAACACGCTCAAGCCAAAGCGCGGCAGTCTGCCATAAAATAGATCTTGAGGATTGTGTACGTCTGTATGTCGGACAATGTAGAGAACGGTGCCTGGTCGTGGGTCGTGCAACCTGCTGCCTCCAAGGGGAATAATTCAAGTATAGCAAGTTAAGACGGTTTCTGGCATGATAGCAACGGTACCGTGCAAATTGCTGGTGCTCAGTGGTTACAACTGGAGGTGTTATGCGCGCTTGCGGCAGACTACGATGATGCTCCTGCTGGCGGCTGTCAACGGCTCCAGGTTCCAGTCTCCGTACTGGCGGACAATGCTGAAGCCATTGTAGTGCAGCAGGGCCGCAAGCTCCTGCGGGAACGTGAAGCGCACCGCGATGCGCGTGACTTTGGTTTGCTCCCGGTCACCCTCGTGCCAACGGCGGTAGGTCGTCCAGTGCAGGACCTGGGCGACGTGGTCGTATACTTGCGTCCTCGATACACGCACTTCACGTCCGCTGGTATCGGTGTAGCTCTGCTCGTGCTCTTCCTCGTCGCGGGTCTCCAGGAAGGCGAACAGTCCTTCGTCGTGCAAGTGAGCACTTGTGCTGCCTGCCGGGGTCCCTTGTTGATTAGTGCGCACTGAGTTTGCCCAGCGGGGGTTGCGCGTCTCGAAGGCAAATAGTCCATCATCGTGCAGGTGAGCGCGCGCACGCTGCAACAGCGCCTCCTGGTCTGCGTGCGTAAGAAATGCCTGGAAGGCGTTGCCGGTGAGAAATACCAGCCGGAATTGCTCGCCCAGGTCGAACGTGCGCGCATCACCCTCGACCCAGCGTGTGGGCAGGCCGGTTGATTTGTTGCGCGCTCGCTCTAACATCCCAGGAACGATATCCAGGCCGGTCACTGCGAGACCTAGCCGTGCGATTGGGATGCTGACGCGGCCGGTGCCACAGGCTATCTCAAGCACCGGGCCGCCGGTCTCCTGCGCCAGTGCAGAGTAGAACGCGACTCCGGTGTCGCTGCTGTCCTCGACGTCGTAGTTGTGGGGGTCGGAGAACTCCTCCAGGTTGTCATGCTCGATCAACGAATCACCTCCTCAAGCTTTCTCATTGTACCACCAGGCAGCACCCGGAAATGGCCTCACGACCTGTGGTACAGGCATGCTATCCGCGGGCTTGAAGGTTGTTTGCATATGGTAGGCACGATGCCTGCTATCTAACAAGACAGAGTCAAGGCCACATGCCCGCACCCGCGCCCGCTAGGAAAACCCCAGAAAGGGGACTTGATGAAGACCCGCGCCGCCTTCATAGCTACTCTTTGTCTCGTGCTGTTACCGGCAGCTCCGTCCTTCCACAACATGAGCGCCGCCAGTCTCGCGTTGGCTCAGGGCGAACGCCGGTGCTTCTCGGAAACCGGCGAGTGCCTGGAGGGGGAGTTTCGCCGGTACTGGGAGCAGAATGGCGGACTGCCCGTCTTTGGCTACCCGGTCACGCCCGCGAGGCCGGAGATAGACCCCGCCAGCAACGCTATCTTCCTCACCCAGTGGTTCGAGCGCAACCGCTTCGAGTTGCACCCTGAGAACCAGCCACCGTACCGCGTGCTCCTGGGGCGGCTGGGAGATGTGAGACTAAGGCAGACAGGCCGAGACCCGCTGACGTTGCCGAGGGCCTCCTCCATGCCACATTACTTCCCCGAAACCGGGCACGCTATCGCGGCGCAGTTCTGGGACTACTGGCGGGACCACGGCCTTGACATGGGCGACGCCGGGACCAGCCAGCGGGAGAGCCTGGCACTCTTCGGCTATCCCATTACTGAGGCGCAGATGGAACCCGCCGCGAACGGGCAGCAGGTGCTGACGCAGTGGTTCGAGCGCGCCCGTTTCGAGCACCACCCGAACAACCCGGAGCCGCATCGAGTGCTGCTCGGGTTGCTGGGCAACGAGATGAAGGTGGCCTCGGCGCGGCAGGGGCTGGACAGGCTCAACTACTACCGTCAGCAAGTAGGCTCGCCGCCGGTCGAACAACACCCCTCGTTGGTGGTCTCAGCCCAGAGCCACGCGAACTATCTCGTCCTGAACGGGGCGGGCAGCAATCCCCACGTCCAGGTCGCCGGGCGGCAGGGTTATACGGGCGCGGGAATACTGGAGCGGGTACAGGCGGCGGGTTATAGCTATTCCTCCGGCTACAGGGTGTCCAACGTGCTGGTGCCCATAGAAGACCCCTCGGCAAGCATAGACGCTTTGATTGACCTGCCGTTGCACCGGGTGATAGTCCTGAACACAGACTTCCGCCAGGTCGGACATGGCCGCGCGGCTCTCGCCGCCGACCCGGCACGGGGCAGGAACAACAGGATTGCCTACAGCGTTGTAGACCTTGGCACCGGCCCCCTCGACACCATGCCGGTGCGCGCACCCTACGTCATGGCTTACCCGATTGACAGGCAAAGTGGCGTGCCGGCAAGCTGGAACTACCTCGAGTTCCCCAATCCTCTGCCCGCCGGTGCCACGCTGCCCGCCGGTTACCCATTCACCTTGCAGGGAGCGTACGGCCCGCTTAGAGTGGACCACGCGGAGATGCGTGACAACGCCGGGCAGGTAGTGGCGGTGCACCCGAGCACGGCCCACTGCCGAGAAGCCCAATATAATTGCTACATGATGATTCCGGTCGCGCCCCTCAAGGCGAACACTACCTATTCCGTACACGCGCGGGGAGCAGTCGGCAGCGTCACCTTCGAGCGCACGTGGCAGTTCACGACGGGTACTACCGGGGTGCCCCGGCGCTAGGAAACGCATCTGCCGGATGAGGGAAAGGGTAACGAGTCCAAGCGGCTACCCTTTTCCTCATAAAGCTGTCTAAGTGGCTGGCCTCTGAGGCTGCCGACGCCCTTAGAGCGTATTTCAAAACCAATGTAGGGGC
>DASVRN010000178.1:0-1524 GCA_036388595.1 Chloroflexia bacterium | reverse complement strand
CCGCTTTACCGCCTTGCAGGGCAAGGTGCCCGCGGCGCGTATAGCCACGCTCTACCTGAACCTGACCGAGATCTACAAGCAGGTGGGCTTCATCGATCCCACAGCCGCTGAGGCGGTGCAGGGTGCCGAGGGTTCCATGCTCATTACCCTCAGCGCCGAGAACGACGGTATGCGCATGGACTTCGCGTCCGAGACCGATTTCACCAACAACATGCTTGGTGCCTCGATGGACGTGCAGCTCAACCCCAACGCCAGGCCCGATGTGAACACGCTGTCGGATATACCCACCGGCTCGCTGGCCTTCGCGTTGGGCACCGACCTTCAAACCATCATCCAGGGCGGTATTGACGCTCTACGGGACCAGGGCGGGGATGCTGCCGCCGGTCTTGACGACATGATTTTCCAGGTACAGGACGCGACCGGCATGGACCTGGAGAATGATATCTTGCCCATGATGAGCCGCGACTGGGCGATAAGCATCTCGGCGGACCCGGATGCGGCCTTCCCGGTGGGTGGCCTGGTCTTCCAGATGAAGCTTGCCCCGGAGGACGTGGAGAAGGCACAGCAGGTAATCGAGTCGCTCGCTCAGCAGGCAACCGGTGGTGAGACCGAGGTGGTGGACGTCAGCGGCAACACGTTCCATACCATGGGTCCCGACGGCACCACGCTCCTGGGCACCACCAACGACCGCCTCATCCTTGCTGTCAACTTCAACGGGGAGCCTGCCGACCAGACAGCCGCCGACGTGGCAGACGGCCTGGGCAACGGCATCGGCACGACTGACGCCTGGAGGGACACCGCCAAGCACCTGCCCGCCAACAGCAACATGATAGGCTGGGTGGACTTCAACGGCATCCGCGAGCTTGCCGAGGGCCAGATGGACGACGCAGCCTACGAAGAGTACGAGACGACCGGCGCGCCCTTCATCCGCCCCTTCAAGTACCTGGTGATGGGTTCGTCCAGCGAAGCCCCGCAGAGTGGCAATCTCAGCCGCAACCACACAGTCGTCTTCCTCGGCATCAGCAAGTAGGAGACGAAACCACGTCACGCCAGGGCAACAGGAATGATTGCACCGCGGAGACACAGAGAGAGCACAGATTACACCCGGCTAGCAGTTGTTCAGGCACGCGGAAGGGGCAGCATCGTACAGGTTATGCTGCCCCTTCCGCGTGCCGCCCTCCATTCTTCTATCCCCAATCTAGCGACACACCAATTATCTTGCCACATGGCTCTTCCACACCGCGCATAACCACACCAGCAATTTTCTCCGGGGTCACCGCTCGAACGGTATCGCACTCCGATTGATGGTCGTCTCCTGGTATGACCAGGCCACGGCGTAACCCGCAGCCGTATCTACTTACAGGCCGTGCGGGCTACTTCGCACTCTGGGAGGACTGTGAAGCAGCTAGCTCGGCTCTTCTATTTGGACGATGGACGATGGACGATGGACGATAGGAGACGGAAACGCCAAGACGCGGAGACGCCAAGAACCACGCCAAGGTTTAAGATTGTTTAGTTGGGATG
>DASVRN010000177.1:0-20716 GCA_036388595.1 Chloroflexia bacterium | reverse complement strand
CAAAGTGAATCAGTCTGCCGCAGGGCAGACTTCGCAAGGTGTAGCCCTCGATTTCAATCGACGGGCGTCCCCTAGCGGCATTAGTTGCTTCATTGACGAGCGACTCCCTCTACACTCTGTCCTTACATCCATTTATCATCTCTTGTCTACCTAGCATCCCAGAGGCCAGATGTCCAACCCTCCGCAAATCAGCCGCTAATCAGTTATAATTCCCCAGCGGCCTATGCTGTCGCTCCATCACTTTGCTTTCTCCTGGAGGCTCTCCATTGAAACTTGGCGCGCATATGTCCATCGCCGGTGGTTACTACAAGGCTCTCGAATTGGGGCAGAAGAACTGCTGCACCGTCGTCCAACTGTTCACCAAGAACGCCAGCCAGTGGGCCGGGAAGCCCCTCAGCGACGACGACTGCCGCACCTTCATGCAGTTCCGCGACACCGTTCCCTTTGCCAACGCCGACCTCGTCGCCCACGACTCGTACCTCATCAATCTCGCAAGCCCTGATGATGTGCTCTGGGAGAAATCTATAGCCGCTTTTGCCCACGAACTGGACCGCTGTGAGGCCCTGGGCATCCCCAACCTGGTCACGCACGCGGGGGCGCACATGGGTTCAGGGGAGGAGCGGGGGCTTGAGCGGATTGCCGCTGCAATTGAGCGTGTGGTAGGCGAACGGCCGGGGCAGGACGTCATGGTGCTGCTGGAAACGACGGCGGGGCAGGGCACGTCCCTCTGCTACGCCTTCGAGCACCTGGCGAGCGTGCGCGACTTCCTCAGCCCCTCGGCCCGCGAGCGGGTTGGCGTCTGCTGGGACACCTGCCACTTGCTGGCGGCTGGCTTCGACTACAGCGACGAATACAAGTACGAGCGCATGGTCGAGTCGTTCGACCGCATCGTGGGCCTCGACACCCTGCGCGCCATCCACATGAACGACTCGAAGAAGGGCCTCGGCAGCCGTGTAGACCGGCACGAGCACATAGGCAAGGGCGCGCTGGGCCTGGAGCCGTTCCGCTTCATTATGAACGACCCCCGCTTCGAGAACATACCCAAGATACTTGAGACCCCCAAAGGAGGCGACAAAGGTCCTGACGGCAAGCCCATCGAAATGGACCCCATCAACCTTGAGGCGCTCAAGAGCCTGGTGAAGTAGACGACGGGGGCTATGAGGACTAAGGACTGAGGACTGAGTAGTGACAAGCACTCCTCCCAACAATAATTCTCTTGGCGCGTCCTTGGCGTCTTTGCGTCTTGGCGTTTTCGTCCTCTATCATGCATCGCCCAGCTAGAAAGTTCATACCATGACCCAAGCAGGAGAGCCACCGGTAAACCACCCTGCTGATTTAGATGATGAGGCTGACAGGCGTGCCCGGCTGTTGGAGCTAAACGTGCGCTTGCGGGCGTGTAGGCGGTGTCACGCGGCGGGCTACCTGGACGAGCGGGAGTCCGTGCCGCTGGCCCGCGACCCCGACCCCGATGCGCCGCTGCCTCGCGTGCTGCTGGTGGGACAGGCCCCCGGCCTCCGCGCCACCACCGAGTACAAGCCATTCGCGGGCATCACGGGCGACAAGTTGCGCTCCTGGATGGAAGCCGGGGGTATACCCCGCGAGGACTTCTGGCGCAAAATCCACTTCAGCGCCGTGACCAAGTGCTACCCCGGCCGCCTGCCCGGCGCGAGAGGCGACCGCGTACCCACCCCCGAAGAGCAAGTCCTCTGCCGCCCCTGGCTCGACGGCCAGATGCAACTCCTCAAGCCCGACATCGTGCTGCTGGTGGGCCTGCTAGCGATACAGACTTTCCTGGGCCGCGTGCCCTCCCTCAGCGCCGTCGTGGGCACGGGAGTAGTCAAGGATGAAATACGCTATCTGCCTTTGCCCCATCCCTCTGGCGTCAGTCGCTGGCTGAACGAGCCGGAGAACATCCGGGCCGTGCAGCGAGCAACAGGCATACTGCGGATATGGGTAGAGGACCTGGACATTTGACAGGCACTTGGCTGTGTGCGCAAAACAGATGCGATTGGAGATGAGCACATGGTCCCGCCCTTGTCATTCTGAATGCAGTGAAGAATCTCGTCCAATAGCACCCAAGTAGCACCTTTCCTACAGCAACAGTGTCTCAGGAGAAAGAGGTACCATTCCGGTGAGGGGCGAGATTCTTCACTGCGTTCAGAATCACAAGGACGGGGCCGGGTTGCCGTGGTTCAACAGCATCCTCGACCACCTTCTTGAGATCCTTCACTGCGTTCAGGATGACAGGGCCGACTCCAGTACACGTATTTGGAACAGGTTGTTCTACGCTGACGGCTATTGATTACCGCTACTGGACTCTGAAAGGAAAAATCCCGCTAAAGGAAATTCCTGCGGGACTTTTTTCTTTGCGCTCCTAACTCATAACTCAAAACTCATCACTCAAAACTCATCACTCAAAACTCATCACTTCATTATGTGCCCCGCAATTACCATCCTCTGCACCTGATTGGTGCCCTCGTAAATCTGCGTGACTTTGGCGTCGCGCATGAAGCGTTCGGCTGGGCTGGCCTTGGTCACGCCGAAGCCGCCCAGGATTTGCACTGCGTCGGTGGTGACTTTCATGGCGGTGTCGGTGGCTAGCAGCTTCGCCATTGCGGCTTCCTTGGCGAACGGTTTACCCTCGTCGTAGGACATAGCGGCGCGGTAGGTAAGCATGCGAGCCGCTTCGGTCGCTACGTGCATGTCGGCCAGCATAAAGCTGATCGCCTGGTTCTGCCCAATGGCCTGCCCGAACTGCACCCTGCCCTTAGCGTGGTTCAGCGCGAAGTCGTAAGCCCCCTGCGACAGACCTACACCCTGCGCCGCGATTTCGATGCGCCCCACGTCCAGTGCGGCCAGGGCGATGCGCAATCCACCACCTTCCTGCCCCAGCAGTTGGTCGGCGGGAAGGCGCACGTCTTCCAGGTATATCTCGCGCTGCACCGAGGTCCGCACACCCATCTTCTGTATCGGCTCGCCGAAGGAGAGGCCCGGCGTGTCTCGGGGGATGATGAAGGCACTGATGCCCCGGCCCGCGGCCTCAGGGTCGGTCATCGCGAACAGTATGTACACGTCGGCTTCGCCGGAGTTGGTGGCGAAGGTCTTGCGGCCGTTGAGCACGTAGCTGTCACCGTCGCGCACCGCCCTCGACTTCATGGAGGCGGGGTCCGAACCGGCACCCGGCTCGGTGAGGCTGAAGCAGGCAAGCGTCTCACCCTTGCACATCGGGGCGAGCCATCGCAGCTTCTGCTCCTCCGTGCCGTGTTGCAGCAGACAGGTCATCGGGGCCACGTGCGAAGCCAGCACCAGCACCTGCGCCGACTCCACCCGCCCGATTTCCTCCAACGCGATGATGTAGTCGAGGATGCTGCCGCCCGCCCCGCAATAGGTCTCTGGGAAGGGTAGTCCCGCCAGCCCAGCCTCGACGCACTTGTCGAACACCCACCTGTCGAACCTACCGGCTTCGTCGCGCTCCGACACGGTGGGCGCAAGCTCTCTCTCCGCGAAGTTTCGTATCCTGTTTCTAAGCTCTATCTGCCGTGGTGTCAGGTTGAAGTCCATACTATCCTTCTGTATTAGTTGTTACTCGTGTGTAGCCCAGGGCTATCCTTTGCCAGCCGCCCATGCCAGCAGCCTATCCCCCGCCGCGTCCAGGGTGCTGTCACGCTTGGCGAAGCACCAGCGGACGAGGTGCGCTCCCGATTGAGGGTGCGCGTAGAAGGCAGAGGGCGGGATGCAGGCCACGCCTATCTCCGTCGTCATGTACCGGGCAAACTCCACGTCATTCTCGAAGCCAAGCTGTGATATATCCGACATGATGAAGAACGTGCCTTGCGGCCTGATGGGGTTTAGTCCCGCCTGCTGCAAGTATCCGTACAGCTTGTCGAGTCGGGCGGTATAGTCCTGGTGTAGCTGCTCGTAATAACCCCGCTCCGGCGCGGTTTCGATAGCCAGGGCCACCGCTTCCTGCATCGGTGCCGAGCTACAGAACGTGACGAACTGGTGGATGCGGCGCAACGCCTCGGTCAGGTCGGGCGGGGCGAGCACGTAGCCTACCTTCCACCCCGTAACCGAGAAGGTCTTGCTGGCGGAGCTAATGGTCACCGTGCGGTCGCGCATGCCTGGCAGGGCGGCCATGTAGACGTGCCTGTTGCCGTCGAATACCAGGTGCTCGTACACCTCGTCGGTGATTACCAGCGCATCGTGCCGCTTGCACAGGTCCGCGATTAGCTCCATCTCGTCCTGGGAGAACACCTTGCCCGTGGGGTTGTGGGGCGTGTTCAGGATCACCGCCCGCGTGCGTTCGTTGAACAGCGCGGCCAGCAGGTCGTGGTCGAAGCTCCAGTCGGGCGACTCCAGGGTCACAACGCGAGGAGTGCCGCCCGCGAAGACGATGCTCGGCACGTAGGAGTCGTAATACGGCTCGAACACGATCACTTCGTCGCCCGGCCCCACCAGCGCCTGTATCAGGTCGTAGATGGCCTCGGTCGCCCCGTTGGTGACGGTGATTTCCTGGGCGGGGTCGAAGCTCAGCCCCATGAAGCTCTCGGCTTTGGCTGCGATGGCCTTGCGCAGCCGGAGCGTGCCCTGGCTTGGGGCGTACTGGTTGATGTCGCGGGCCACCGCTTCCCTGGCCGCTTCTTTGAGCCATTCTTCGGCCTGGAAGTCGGGGAAGCCCTGGGAGAGATTGACGGCGTTGTGCTCTATTGCGAGCCTGCTCATCTCGGAGAAGACCGACTCGCCTATGGAATGGACGCGGGCTGCCATGCGCGTGGTATCGCTGGGGGAGTGGCGGGCTGAGGAAAGCACGTCGGTAGCCTCCTGCTCTTGGGGTGAGACATTATAACACAAGGCTTTGGTACGCGGGCACGGGAGTTGCGTATTGGACGATAGACGACGGACGATGGACGATGATAGTGGGGTAGGGTGTGCTTCCTTACTTTGGGAGGTAGAACGGGGATGTCGATTACTGAAAGAGTGACGAATGCCGATCTCGCTCTGTGGGCCAAGACGGCGGCTATTACATTCGCGGCGGCGCTTGGGGTGTCGGGTGGCACAAACGTGGCGATGCTGCTGGTGGACCACCCGCTCATCAAGCGGCACCGGCCCACGCTCACTTTCCGCTCCGCTATCTGGGGCGATGGGGTGATTCTGCCGGTGGTGAACTGCCTGATGATAAATGCTTTCAAGCAGTGGCGGCCCAGGCTCACGGGGCGCACCGCTGTGCCCTCTATCATCGGTGGCAGCCTTATCTCCCTGGCGTTCCATGTGGGGCAGGGCCGCAACGGCATGGTGAACTGGACGATGACCCGCCCCTGGCGCTGGAACGCCCTGGGATACTACCACTTCATCTACATGGCGACCCAGTTCACCTACATGTCGCTCTACGTGATGCAGATGGGCGGGCGCTGGCGCAACGGCCAGGTCACCAGCTCGCAGAAACGCGACCTGGGCATAATAGCGGGCATGATGGTCGCGTTCGCGGTGCTCCTGGCGACAGATTACCAGGAATGAGAAGTGAGGAGACGGAACCGCCAGTACCCCGAGACGCCAAGAGCGCGCTAAGAGGAACAAAGAATTGCACCGCAGAGACGCAGAGGACGCGGAGATTACGCGGAGAATAGTTGAGGGTGTTCTTACTGGTGCAACACTGTACCGTAAGATGTTGCCCTTATTCCTCCCTAAAGAACAACCACAATCTCTGCGTAACCTCTGCGCTCTCTGCGTCTCTGCGGTGAATACAATTCCTGCTCTTTAGCATCTTGGCGGTTCCGTCGCTACCCAGCTACGGGCAGCACTTTAGCTCGTAGTCGAGGATGCGCCAGCCGGGGCCTCGCTCTACCAGGCGGGCGGTGAGGATGTGGGTGGTCTGCCAGCCTTCGTTGGGGGTGGGGGTGGGTTGCCCGGCTTCAGGTCGGGGGCGGACGCGGCCTTTGAGGGTGATGCGCACCTCGCCATCGGATAGCTCCTCCGTAGCCGGTTTGTCGCGGGCGATCTCGTAACGTCGCAGGCGGTTAGAGGCTTCTTTGAGCGACTCGTCTTGCTCGGGAGAGGGTGTTACCAGGCCAGGCGCGAAGTAGACGCGGGCGTCGTCCAACTCCCCGGCGTAGAGGTGTAGATAGAAATTGTTGACCGCACCGCTCGGTATCCGTGTAGTCTGCATCTGTTCGAGGCAGCCAGTCAGTGCGAGCAGCGCGGGTAGTATGGCGACTAGCAAGGCCACTCGCCGAGTGAAGCGTGGGTTCTTGCCAGGGTTCATAAAAGTGTGTGGGCCAAAATAGCGGACCTCAAATAGCCGGTACGCGGCGTTAGAAGGGATATTGAGATGCAATACGATCAACTGGGGAGGGTCCTTATCGCGGTCGGGGCCGTGGTGCTCGTGTTGGGCCTGCTGTTCATTGTGATGGGCCGCAACAACTTCCTCGGCAGGCTGCCCGGCGACATAAACTTCTCCAGCGGCAACTTTACCTGCGTGGCACCAATCGCGACGATGCTTCTCCTGAGCGTAGTGCTCACGATTATTCTAAACATCGTGCTGCGTTTGTTCAACCGCTGAGCGGCACCTGGCGGGCCGGGAAGGGCTAGTCGTCTTCCTCTTCCTCTTTTTGGGCCGTCGCCAGCAATGAAGGCTCGCCCGCCATCCTGATCGCCTTGGCCTTCCTCGGCTCGAAGCCCTTCAGCATGAACAGGGCTATCCACGTCAGAATGGTGGTAAAGACCGCCAGCAGGACCAGCCCCAGGCCCGCGACGATACCAATGGCTGCCGTTATCCAGATGCTCGAAGCGGTGGTGAGGCCGCGAACGGTGGAGCCGGTACGGAAGATGGTGCCCGCACCCAAAAAGCCGATGCCGGTGATTATCTGCGCGGCCAGGCGAGCAGGATCGCGTACGGTGCCCAGCTCATCGAAGCCGAAGACCGAGGCCACCGTAAAGCAGGCCGACCCCGCGCAGACGAGCATGTGCGTCCGCAGCCCGGCTGGGCGTTGCACCCTCTCGCGCTCGTAGCCAACGATGCCACCCAGTATGAAAGCTAACGCCACCCGCGCCATCGTGATGAAGTCGGTATCCTGGAAGACGAAAACTTCGTTGAAGAAATGTTCCATATCAATGCCCTCTTAGGAAGGGCATTATAAGGCCGCGCACTCGAACGGGTAGCGTTGTGCACGGGGAGGCTACGAGGACTATGCTAAGTAGACTAGGGTTTGGGGGATGGCTAGATGTTCAGGGTACATATCCCTGAACCCTGGTGTCTCTTGTGCCTGGCCCGCGTTTTACCTGGCATAACTGGCACGCTGACTCCGCGATGGTTTAGCTTCAACTCACGGCACAATCGTGGTAGGCTCATGCTGCTTTAGAATCTTGAGGCTCTTTAGCTCCCAACTGCTTGGCTCCGAACAAACCGTCGGATCACCCTCAATGTTGGTGGGGTGACCCAATTGGGGGTCGAAGGTTGCCTCGGTGGTGAAGCATCCAACCCCTCTACCCGCGACTATGGTCCCTAGATCCTCGAACTGGCCCTCGATGGTCAGGTACTTGAGTTCTTCTTTGACGTGTTTCCTGCCTGCTTCATTTGTGGGCATTTGGCCCTGAGAGCCTGTATCTCCCACAGGTGCGTCGAGGCCCGGTTCTCTCGTGTAATCGAGCACCTCATAGTTGCCGCCTACCGTTTTCACGCGCAGGGTCCATATGCCCATGAACGCACTGTACGCATGGTACTCTACCCGCGCCTCGTACTCCTCTATTCCTTGCGACAGCCATTTAGCCAGTGCCTGGTCGTACTGCTCTCTTGTGACGTTTACCCAGACAACACTCGGAGTGGGCATTGTAATGGGAGTAACAACAGTGGGCGATGGGAGGGCAGCCTGCGTTGGATTGGCGGCAGTTGCCAGTGGTGCAGTGGGCGCGGTGCTCAGGTCACATCCCGCCAGGGTGCCCAGGGCTGCCAGCACCAGGACCGTTGCTAGAATGGGCTGTCTCATAGACCCTCTACCGGCTGTTAAGACAACTGGCAAGAGCTTGTTTCACTCTTGCCAGTTACTCAGTGCTTGACCTCGCACCGGAGGAAATGTACTTCAATTTGTCGCCCTGGTGTTTAGAACACTTCTATGGCCGAGTCTCGCCGTGGTACTCTTCGCGGATGAACTTGACCAGGCTCCAGATTTCGTTATCAGGGTTGCCTCCCCCGTACTGAGTGCCGAAGGCGGGCATACCTGACAGGTTGATACCGTGGGCGATGATCCAGAAGAGTTGCCCGTCACTCTTGCTACGCACGCGCTGCTCGTGCAGGTTGCCGGCCTTGGGGTACATGGTCCTGCCGAAGTCCCCGTTGCCATCGCCGGTGCTGCCGTGACAGAGCGCGCATTGCACTCTGAACAGGTCGCGGCCCTTCTCCCTGGTTATCTCAGGGTTGCGGGCGGGCATGCGTATGTCTGAGTACTCGGCCGGTATGGCTACCCAGCGCAGACCCAGGTCGGTAATCTCCGATTCAAGAGGAAGCGGTGTCTCCTGCCGCAAAATCATCATGCCGCCGAAGTAGGCCGATGCGCCTCCGCCCCCGAGGAGTACCAGCAGCAACAGAATCCAGCACCCACAGCCCCGGCCTTTATCCTTATCCTTGTCGGCGTCAGTAGTTGTGACGGTGACGGTGCCGGTGTTGGTGCTAGTGCTAGTGCCAGGGGCGGTGACCCGATTTTCGTCCACGCTTGTCCTCCTGAGAGAGATTGTTCCAGTTCGCCAGCCTTACAACAATACGCCGCAAGTTACTCGCACGGAGAATCGCGGCAGTTTTGAGCACGAAACGTGCCCCTACTCGTCCTCGTGGAACAGCATTTCTCCCGCCCGTACCTCGACGGGAAGGTTGTTCTCGCCGGGCGGCAGCGGGCACGAATAGTAGGGGCTGTAGGCGCAGTATGGGTTGTAGGCCCGGTTGAAATCGAGCACGTACTCCTCGGTGGCCTTCTTGTTGAGGTCGATGTAGCGGCCCGCGCCGTAAGTCTCCTTGCCGGAGGTCTTGTCGCGGAAGGGCACGAAGAGGCGGTTGCCGTGCAGCGGCTCGTCGGCGGGCGGCAAGAACGCGGTGAGGCTCAGGCGCTGCCCATTCAGCTCGAACTCGAGTCTCCCAGCGCGGGTGTACTCTTTGTGCCCGCCGGTGGTGGTCTGCACCCTGAATATGCCAGGGTGAGCATCGGGCACCAGGCGGGCGGTCACGCGATAGGCGAGGTCAATCGGGTAGTACTTCAGGCCGGTGAACTGGTCCTTCTCCTCGGGGAGGATGGGGGAGTCGGCGTTCTCGTTGAAGAACTTGTCCTTCTGCCTGCGGAAGGCTTCCAGTTGCCTCCTCGCGCCGTCGTCTTCCGAGGTCGCGGGGGTGTGCTGGTGATGCGTGTGGTTGTCGTGGTCGTTTGCCATCTCAATGTCTCCTATACTTCCAAGTCTTCGTATATGTTAGTGGGTGTCATCTATAATGTAAGCAGCGGCGTGAGCGTTTGTAGGTCTCGATTATAGCATAACACGGGCGTCAAAGGCCGCCCTTTCACATAGGTGCCGCAAACCCGCTATAGCACGCGGATGCAAAGTCGGCTACAAGAGCCCCGCTCCCCTTTGTCATTCTGAGTGGTGCAAATTGCAACTAAGTTACCAAAAAGAGGAGTAGGAGAGGCCTTGTCATCCTGAGCGTAGAGAAGGATCTCAAATGTTGCCTTTGCTACCCATCTGAACTTTCGGCACCCCTTCACTCAGTGTTCAACAGAACCTCAACTCACCTTCTTGAGATCCTTCGCTACGCTCAGGATGACAGAGGGGGGCTTGCTCCTCTTTTTGGTAACTTACTTGCAAGATGCATCACTGCATGTAGCGAAGAATCTCGTCCTACACGAGAGTGTGCCCTCGTTCTCATGGGACTCTGTGGCTGTAGGAAAGGTGATATTCGGGTGCTGGGGGACGAGATTCTTCGCTGCGCTCAGAATGACAAGGTCGGGGCTTTGGTCCTCCTATCTAACTTTGTATCCGTCCTCGCTACCGCATTCAACTTGACACCCAACTGTAGTTACTCTATGCTGCCCGTATGATGGACATGGACGAAATAGACGTTCTTGAGGTGCCCGTAGAGCGCACACCGTTAAGCGAGTTGGAGCAGCGCGCGGCCCGTTTGCAGGCTGCCATGCGCGATGCCGGATTGGACGGGGTGCTCGCCACGCAGAACGCCGACGTGTTCTACCTGTCAGGGGTCGTCCAGCAGGCGCAGGTCTATCTGCCGGTGGAAGGGCCGCCCTGCCTCATGGTCCGCAAGCACTTCGACCGCGCCCGCATGACTACCGCTTTGGACGAGTTGCGGGTGGTTGCAGTCAGGTCGTTACGCGAGTTGCCGGGCTTGGTAGAAGGGGCCGGTGGCAGGCCGCGCAGGCTGGGGCTGGAGCTTGACACCCTGCCGTACAACACCTACCAGGCGTACGCGAAGGCGCTGGCACCTCTCGAAGCCGAACTGGTGGACGCCAGCATGTTGTTCCGGCAGGTGCGTGCCATAAAGAGCGAGTATGAGCTTGACCAAATCAGGACCGCCGCCAGGGTGGCCGACGTAGGCATCAGGGCCGCCGCCGAAGCCGCCCACGTGGGCATGACCGAGATAGAGCTTGCGGCCATCATCGAAGCGGCCACACGCGTGGCGGGGCACAGCGGCATCTTGCGGATGCGCTTCTTCGGGCAGGAGATGCACATGGGCCACCTGCTGGCGGGTAACGCGGGTGGTGTAGCCTCCTTTATGAACTCGCCCACCGGCGGGTATGGCGTGGGCCCCTGGGCACCATATGGCGCGAGTCGCCGCCCCATCCGCCGCGGGGAGCCTGTGTTCATCGACTATACGGGCGAGTGGGGAGGCTATATAGCCGACCAGACGCGCATGCTCTCCATTGGCCCCCTGTCGCAGTTTTGGCAGGAGTCGTACGTGGCGATGGTGGACGTGGAAGCCTACGTCGCCGCCAACGCACGCCCCGGCATGACCAGTGGCGAACTGTTCTCGCTCGCGGAGGAGCGGGCGCGGCACCTGGGACACGGCGATTATTTCATGGGGCCGACCGAAGCCGAGTCGCCGGGGCAGAAAGTGCCCTTCATCGGTCATGGCGTAGGGTTGGAACTGGACGAATGGCCGCCGCTACAGAGGGGTACCGATGCGGTGCTCCAATCGGGTATGGTGCTGGCCCTCGAACCCAAGCTGATTTACCCCAATCGTGGCGCTGTGGGCCTGGAAGACACTTACGTGCTGACCGAGCAGGGCCTAAGCCCTCTTACCATATCGTCGCCGCAGATTTTCGTGGTCGATTGATAGCCGCCAATGTCGGTAGCCTCTCCACCGCCTGTTCCCACCCGCACAGTTAGCCGGACCGCCCCCGCGCCGGTCCAGGCCAATCTCAACCGCGTGCAGCAGGTGCTGGCAGGCCCGCCGCCCCGCTACGCCCGGCCATTGCTCATGTTCCTCCTGGTGCTGGGCCTGCTCGCCGCCTCCGTGTGGGGTGCGCTATCCCTAGCCGGTGGCGTGGAGATGCGGCTGCTCCTCCAGAACAACTTCGACAGCCAGACCGACACCCTGCCGACCTCTATGATCGGCCAGAGCTTCTACGTCACCCGGCCCAACCTGTCGCGTATAGACCTCCAGATGAGCTTCGTCCCGGCGTTGGAGACGGAGGGCCGGGTCCGCTTGCTGGAAGGGGAGGGGCTGGGCGGGCGGGTGGCGCACGAGGTGCCTCTCCACCAAACGCGGTTCACGCAGGGCTTGTACCTGACGGTGGATATACCTCCGCAGGCGGACTCTCAAGGCCGCACCTACACTATCGTCGTTGAGACCCCCGGCAGGCAGTTAGGTGATGCGGTAGGGATGCGGTACAACACCTTCGACGCGCTCACGGCCGGGGGCATGTACACCAACGAGAGCAACGGCAGGCCCACCGACGGCGACCTGTCCCTGGTGACCTACTATCGCTACGACCTGGGCACGCTCCTAGATGATCTCGTGCAGGTAACGAGCGAGTTACGCCGGTTGGTGCTATCGCCTTTGCTGCTGCTGTTGCTGCCCGGCCTGGCCTTGCTGGTATGGCTGCCCAACAGCCTTTCGGGTGGGCAGAGGCTGCTTGCAGCGCCCGGTCTGACCGCGCTGGCTCTACCGGTGTTCTTCCTGGTCACGCGGGCGCTCGGCCTCAAGATGGGCGAGGTGCAGATGTGGCTGCTCCTCATTGTATGCGCGGGGTTCCTGGTCGCGGGCTTGTGGCGCTTGAAGCGGAAGGTGAGCTTGAAGGGCATCAAGCTGGAGGATGCAGCCTTCTGGTCGCTGCTGGTTGGTGTGCTGGCCGCGACCATCATCAGCCGGTTCGTGGCGTTGCGCGACCAGGTGGGTGGGATAGGGATAGACGCCTACCATCACACCATGATCTCGCAGCTTTTCGTGGAGCAGGGCGGCATCCCGGCCAACTACCAGCCGTACGCGCCACTGGCGTCGTTCACATACCATTACGGCTTCCACTCGCTGGCTGCCTCGGTGGCTTGGCTTTCGGGCCGCACTTCCCCCGGCGATATGATGCTGCTCATGCCGCAGATGGGACAGCTAGCCGACACGCTGCCTGTGCTGACGCTCACCCTCTTTGCGTGGAAGGTGCTGGGCAACCGCTGGGCGGGGCTGGCGGCGGGGGCGCTGGCGGGCGTCTACTCGATCATTCCCGCCTTCTACGTCAACTGGAGCAGGTTCACGCAGGGGCTGGGACTGGCGCTCCTCCCGCTCGCCTGGATACTGCTCATGGAAGTGCTCGACCACGCTCCGTTGCGGCGGCAGACTCCGGCCAGCACCCCGGCACCCGCGCCCACTGACGGCAAGCAGGTTGCTTCTGCCTCACCAGCCGACGCCAACAACCGGGATATCACCTGGCAGGCGGCCTTGCGCCAGTCGGGACCTTACATGCTTGCGGTGATTGGGGCGAGTGGCCTTGCGCTGGCGCATTATCGCGTGGCCGCTATCTACGCGGTGTTCGTAGCGCTTTACGTGCTGTGGCGCATTGCCTGGTCGGTCAGGCAGAAAGCTTCATTGGTTGAGGTGCTCGTCCCGGCCAGGCGGGTGGTGATGGTAGGGGTGCTCTCGGCGGCAACGCTGCTGCCCTGGGTGGTGAACCTCCGGAGCAACTTTGCCATCAAGCAAGTCAGCCGGGGGTGCACGCCCGAACGAGCGTCATATTACGATATCGCAGAGCGGCTCGGACCCGATATACTCTACCACCCGTCGCTGTACCTGCTGTGCGCGCTGTCACTGGGCGGCATTGGCTGGGCTATCAAGCGGCGGGACTTGCTGCCGCTCCTGCCTGCGTTCACCTGGCTGCTCGTCCTGGCCTACTCAAACCCATGCTTGCTGCCGTTCAGCATACCGGGCGCGGGTTACGTGGACCTGGTGACGGTGCTCTCCGGTGCCTGGCTGCCGCTGTGCCTCCTTGCCGGGTACCCCCTGGCGCGCTTTGCCGGGTGGGTGGTTTCGCTATCCGATGGGACATCGGGGGCAAGGCAGCGCGCCTGGCGACTGGCTTCGGGCGGGTTGATTGGGGCCGTGGTGCTGCTGTGTGGCTTTGCTTCGGGCATGCAGTTGGCACCCGTGGTGGTGAAGGACAACAAGCCCTACCTGACCCCCGGCGACGTCAACGTGATGACCTGGATGCGGGATAACCTGCCGCGTAGCTCCTACGTACTGGCAGAGCCGTTCGCCTTCGAGTGGTCCAATGATGTGCTGGGCACGGACGCGGGCACCTGGGTGCCCTACGTAGCAGGCGTGCCTTCCTCCGTACCACCAATGACGGCCTACAACGAGCGTCCCATCGACCCCGACTACATAACCAAGCTGAGCACTCTCGTCACTTCAGGCATCGAGCCTATCAAGAAGACAGAAATAGATGCCGAAACTGGCGAGCTTCCACCAACCACAGCCGATTGGGACGCCCTGAAGCAAGCTGGTATCACCCACATCTACTTAGGCTCTCGCGGCGAACACTTCGACACCCAGTTCCTCTTCGACAACCCCGACAGCGTAACCCCCATCTACCACTATGACAACGCCTGGCTGTTTGAGCTACGCTAGACGATGGACGATGGACGATGGACGATGGACGAGTTGTGAGTGACCCGGTAGTATCGAACTATCATCCTCTTGGCGCTATTCTTGGCGTCCTTGGCGTCTTGGCGGTTCCGTCTCCTACCATCGTCCGTCGTCCATCGTCCATCGTCCCCTCAAACACATGGCACACCTTTTGCAAGCAGCTATAACAGCGTGGGCGAAAAATACTTGACGCTTACCTACTGGGTTGCGTCATAAGTTGTTACACGCCGGGAGGGTGTGCCTTGGCAAGATTTCAGGGAAATACTCACGCAGGGTCGGACAGGCTGGCCGCTACTTTGCTCGTACTGGCGCTGCTCGTTGTGCTCGCCTTCGTCTTCTGGGACTTCAACGACCCCAACGGCTTCCGCATCTTCTGGGATAACATCGCAGATGCATTCAATATCAACCGCTAGAAAATAGCGCCGCACATCATGCCGACAGCTAGCAACCCTGCCGGCGTTCAAGTTTCACGTTTCAGGAGCAAGCCTGATGGACAAGAGGGCCAGAGAAATAATTGGTCTGCCGGTGGTCACGATGAACCGAGGCACCAAGATATACGACATCGAGGACATGGTTATCGACCCGGACCGGGGGCAGGTGCTCGCGTTGGTGGTGCAGGAAGCTGCCTGGCTTCACTCGGCGCGGGCTATCCCGTTCGGGCGTATCAACGTCATCGGCCAGGACGCGGTAGTCATACCCGACGGCCGCGCCGTGATCGACGTGAACCGCGACCCCGTATTGAAGCGCCTCTACAATAAGCAGATCGTACGCGGCCTGCGGGTGCTCACCGACGACGGCCGCCGCCTGGGCACCGTGGCCGATTTGACGCTCGACTCGAAAACGGGCGAGATCAAGGGCTACTACGTGTCGCTTGGCTTCGGGCTAACCGTGGGACAGGGCACGCGCTGGCTCCCCGCCGAGCGCATTGTCAGTATGGGGCAGCGCGTCATGTTCGTGCCCGCCGACGTAGCCGAGCTTTTCGAGCAGCAGAGCGGCGGCATATCGGGCGCGCTCGACAACGCGGGCGACAAGCTGCGGTCCGCCGGTGCCAAGCTAAACACCCAGCTAGAGCAGATAGGCACGCAGGTCCGCGATACGGTACCGGCGCGGGTCGGCGGCTCTCTAGTCGGGCGCACCGCACACCAGATAGTGCGCGACAAAGAGGGTAACGCCCTCATCGTCTCGGGTGACACTATCACGCAGGAGACCGTAGATGCCGCCAAGGCCGCCGGGCGGATGCCCCAATTGATGCTGGCGGCGGGCGCGGGGCCAACGCAGAACAGCCTTAGCTCGCTTGGTGACCAGGCGGCGCAGAGCCTCCGCGACATACCGAACGAGGCCCGCGCCCTGTGGAGCCAGGTTACAGGTGGTTACAACCGCAAGGTGGACATGGCCGATACGAAAGCCGTGGACCGCAGGGTCAAGGATGCCCTGGGCCGCCCCGTGACCCGCGTCATCCTGGATGCAAATGACAATATCATCCTGAATATGGGCGACATTGTAACTAACCACGCGATCCAGGCCGCCCGCCAGGCCGGTGTGCTGGACATCCTGATAGATTCGATTTACACCGCGCGCCCCAAGCTTGAGACGCAGGACCTGAAAGCGCCCCGCAGTGGTGATGCCAGCCTGGAGCATGTCAGCGGGCAGCCCATAGAACCGCAAGGCACAACGCAAGAGGCACCCACGCCTCAGACTGCCGGCAGAGTCGCCGGGGGCGCGACTGTCGTAGATAACGGACCGGCGGGCGTATAAACATACCGCTACACACTAGCTTTTCGGAGGTACAAGGCTTTGAATACCAGACTTCTCATGGGCATCCTGCTCGTGGTCCTTGGCATACTGGTGCTGATTTTCGATGAGTTCCTGAGGGTGGTGGTCGGCGTCGGATTCGTCGTCACAGGACTCTACATAGCTTTGCAGAACGCCAACACGAACAACAGCAATATATGATGTGGACGATGGACGATGGACGATGGACGATGGACGATGGGCGATAGGAGATTACGCTGGGTATTCAAGTAGGACAGCAGGACACTGCTCCCCCTGTCATCCTGAGCGTAGCGAAGGAGCTCAAGAAGGTGAAGAGGGATGCTGTTGGATATTATCGGTAAATTGTTGAAGGTTCAACGTAGAGGTAAATGAAGCATCTCAGATCCTTCGCTACGCTCAGGATGACAGGGGGGAGCAGGGATTCTAATCTCCTACAGCGGCAAAGCTGGGAACGCCAACTACACCGCCGTCGCCCATCGTCCATCCGCAACTTCCACCCACTCCCGTCCGTTGCTATGTAGTCCGGCCTCAATTTTGGTATACTTAACCGTTATGAATCAAACCATCCTTGCGCGAACGACTCGGGCAGGAGCAGTTTTGTACTGAAAGGGAATAATTCAAGATGGCAATGGTAAAAGGCCTTAAGTTAAAGGTCGTTTCGGGCATTCTCAGCCTCGGCGTAGCTCTGACGCTGTTTGCCCCGGCGGTAGGACAGGCTAACGGGCAGGCTTCCACCCCTGATGACCTGGGTGGTATTGGTGTTGAAGCCCGGTCTTACACCCCTAACGTGGTAAAGAACCCCCTGGGCTACGTGCCGGGCGAGATACTTGTAAAGGTAGACAACCCTGCTGCCCTTGGTATCAGCGGCGGCAAGCTTGCCCCTTCTTCACGTGACGTGGCGCAATTGCTCGAATGCTTCGCGCTCGCTTCGGCCAGCGAAGTGTACCCTGGCGTATACAAGCTGAAGGCCCTGCCGGGTAGCGGCCTGGACGTCCTGTCGGCCAGCGCGGCCCTCGCGCAGGTGCCGGGCGTCTCCTACGCCAACGCCAACCACACTTACTATATCGAAGCCTCCCCCAACGACCCGCTGTACCAGGCGGGGCAGCAGTGGGGCGTCACCCAGGTCAAGCTTGAGCAGGCTTGGGACGTGACCACCGGCAACGATATCATAGTGGCCGTGCTCGACACCGGCACCGCGACCAACCACCCCGACCTCGAAGACAAAATCGTGCAGGGCTGGGACTTCGTCAACAACGACAATAATCCCTACGACGACGAGGGGCACGGCACCCAGACCGCGGGTATCATCGGTGCCTCCACCAACAACGGCACGGGTGTAGCGGGCACTTCGTGGGGCGCGAGGCTCATGCCCCTCAAGGTGTGCAGCTTCGAAGGCCGCTGCGAGGAAGAGCATATAGCCGCCGCGATACGCTGGGCTACCGACCGTGGCGCTCGTATCATCAACCTGAGCCTGGGCGGCGACGAAGACACTCAAATAATGCGTGACGCCACGCAGTACGCCGTCGAGCGCAACGTGGTGGTCGTGGCTTCCGCGGGCAACGAGGCCGACGGCAAGGCTCGCTACCCTGCCGCCTACCCCGGAGTCGTGTCGGTGGGCGCGACGGGTCGCAGCGACACCTTCACCGGCTTCTCCTCCTACGGCGACTTCGTAGACGTATCGGCTCCCGGCGTGGGCATCCTCAGCACGGGCTGGGAAGACGGGCAGCTTACCTATAGCTACGCCAACGGTACGTCGTTCTCAGGCCCGTTTGTCGCGGGAGTGGCCGCGCTGGTGTGGACTTCCAACCCGTCGCTGTCCGCCGAGCAGGTGGGCTTCGTAATCATGGACTCGTCGGACGACCTGGGCGACCCCGGCCCCGACGTACACTACGGCAACGGCCGCCTGAACGCCTTCCGCGCGGTGACGCTGGCGAAGGAGGGTCCGCGGCCCGCCCGTACTGCTACCCCGGTGCGAGATGCGACCCAGGTAGCTCAGCCTACCGCTACGGCCGGGCCGGGCCTGGGACCGACCTTGCAGGTGAACCTGCGCGACGTGCTGCCCGGCGTGCTGCTTGCCGTGTCGGGTAGCGGCTTCGGCCAGTCCGAGTTGGTGGACCTGTCGCTCCTCTCCTCCGACGGCGACCTCAAGTCCCTCGGCAACGCACAGACGAACGCGCAAGGCACCTTCCGGGCCGAACTCGCCCTCCCGAAGAACGTGCTCACCGGCAAAGCGGCGTTGACCGCCAACGGTAAGCTGTCAGGGACTCGTGCCTCGGTGGAAGTCACCGTCCTGGGCGATGGGGGCAACCCGGCGACCCTGCGTCCGCCCGCGTTCGAGCGTGTGGCCCCGTTGAGCAACACTGCAACGCAGGTCTACTTCCCGGAGGTCGGACATACGTTGAGAGGCGCGTTCCTGCGGTTCTGGCAGCAGAACGGCGGCCTGCCGATCTTCGGTTACCCGCTCTCCGAGGAGTTCCAAGAAGTATCGGCCACGGATGGCAAGACTTACACGGTGCAGTACTTCGAGCGTAATCGCTTCGAGCTACACCCCGAGTTCGCGGGCACCAGGAACGAGGTGCTGATGGGCTTGCTGGGGATCGAGATGACCAGGGGGAAGACCTTCCCCGCCGAGGCCCCGTTCCAGAGCGATAACAACCGGGTCTTCTTCCGCGAGACGCAGCACGGCCTTGGTGGCGCGTTCTACCAGTACTGGCGGCAGAACGGCGGCCTGCCCATCTTCGGCTTCCCCATCTCGGGGGAGATGCAGGAAGTGTCGCCCATAGATGGCAAGACCTATACCGTACAGTACTTCGAGCGCAACCGCTTCGAGCACCACCCCGAGTTCCGGGGCACTCGCAACGAGGTGCTGCTGGGCCTGCTGGGCGTCGAAATCGTCAAGAGCAAGGGCTGGATACAGCCGTAGTTTGAGTAGAGACGGAAACGCCAAGACGCCAAGACGCCAAGAACCACGCCAAGAGTATTGAGGTTTGAAGAGTGCGAAGAGGACCAGGGTACGACGTATGTACTCTGGTCCTCGTGCTTAGAGCAAAACAATCCTTAATCTTGGCGTGGTTCTTGGCGTCTTGGCGTCTTGGCGTTTCCGTCTATTTTTACGTTGACACGAATACCCACTCGTGCTAAACTCGGAGCGTGGACACTCCTGCCGCTCGTTTCTCTACACGCCACAGGCTTTGGCGTATGCTGCTCCTGGCCGCCTCTATGGCTGCCGCTGTTGTGCTGCTCGCGGCTTCGGGCACGTCCAGCGCGGCACCCGAGGGCTTCGCGGACAAGGCTTTCCTCGACATCTGGCTGCGCACCGACGCCCCTGTGCTGGATGGCAACGCGCAGCGTAGCTGGTACTGGGGGCCATCGCCTGGGCTGGCGCTTGAGGAGCCGTATACCGGGCTGAAGGGCGGCAAGCGCCTGGTGCAATATTTCGACAAGGCCCGCATGGAGATCAACAACCCTAACGCGGACCGCAAGAGCGAGTGGTTTGTCACCACCGGGCTGCTGGTGGTCGAGATGGTCTCGGGCAAGCAGCAGGTGGGGGACAGGGAGTTCGTGCCCAAACAGGCCGCCGAGATAGCGGTGGCTGGCGACGGTCTTACCGACGACCCCGATGCGCCGACCTACACCTCTTTCCGCCTGGTAGCCTCGTTAGGCGGACCGGGCAACAATCGCGCACCGAACCTGACCGGGCAGACAGTGACGGCCACTATCAACAGGGCGGGGCAGGTGGGGAGCAATAGCGCGCTGGGCCTCTATCCTGGTGCCAAACTGGCGGCGTACAGCGAGGTGCTGGGGCACAACATCCCCCATGCGATGTGGGACTTCCTCAACCTCAAGGGCACGGTCCAGCAGGATGGCAAGCTAGCCACCAACCAGACCCTCGCCAACTGGGTGTTCGTCATGGGCTACCCCATCAGCGAGCCGTACTGGGCGCGGGTGAAGATTGGCGGGGTGTTCAACGACGCGCTGGTCCAGCTATACGAAAGGCGCACCCTGGTGTACGTGCCCGCGCTCGACAAGGGGTGGCAGGTGCAAATGGGCAACGTGGGCCAGCACTACCACCGCTGGATGTACGGCGGCCCGCTGCCCGCGCCCGTCATCGCGCTCGCCTCTCCGACGCAGGCGCCCCCGGTTATACCAGACCCAATCGATGCCACCATCGACCGCAACTCCGCGCCCGTGGGCACGCAGCTAGAGGTGTCGCTGTCCGATTTCCAGCCGGGTGAAGACATAGTTTCGTGGTTCACGGCACCCGACGGCACGGCCCGCGACGCCCGCATCAACTTGAAGGCCGGGCCGGACGGGAGGGTGGAGAGCGTCATAGTGCCCACGGACGGATTCGCTACAGGCTTGTGGGCTATCACCTTCCATGGCAAGGCTAGCAACCACGAGTCGGTGGCCTACTTCTACCTGTTCACCTGCAACCCCGCTTGCACACCTCTACCCACCAGGGTCCCGGCCACCCGCACTCCTACCAGCGCCTCCACCTCCGCCGCGACCTCCACTCGCCCCGCTGCCCCCACACGTACCCCCGTACCACGAGGCAGCGTAACGCCCACGGCTACTTTCCCTGCCGTGCCCAGCGAACAGCCGGAGGGGCTGCTGCTATCGGTCAAGCCCGGCTATGGCTCCCCGGACACGCAGTTCACCTTCTCAGCGAAAGACCTCACCCCCAACGAAGCTGTCACGGTGAGGTTCACCGACCCAACAGGGGCTATGGTGTACCCCGCCAACTCCAACAGCGGGCAGTACCAGGCAAACGCCGCCGGAGAAGTTAGCCTGACGCTGGTGCCGTCGCAGGCGTTCCCCGCCGCTCCG
>DASVRN010000176.1:0-11785 GCA_036388595.1 Chloroflexia bacterium | reverse complement strand
CTGGCGCATATTGCGACGGTTCACGCCCTACTTGCGCAAGCAGAAGCCGTTGGTGGCGGGGTCGTTCGTGGCTCTGTTCGCTGAAGTGGGGTTCCGGCTACTCGAGCCGTGGCCTCTAAAGTTTGTGTTCGACAGGGTAATCCCAACGGGCACTGCTGTCCCATCTTCGGGCATCCCCCTGCTCGACTCGCTGGACGTGAGCACACTGCTACTGGTCTGCGCGGTGGGCATCGTGATTATCACGGGACTGCGGGCGCTCGCGGCCTATTTCAACACCGTGGGCTTCGCCATGCTCGGCAACAGCGTGCTGTCGCAGGTGCGTAGCGAGGTCTACAACAGCGTCCAGCGCCTGTCGCTATCGTTCCACACGAAGGCGCGCAGTGGCGACCTGGTGGTGCGCATAATCGGGGACGTGAGCCAGCTAAAGGACGTGGCCGTGACCGCCATGCTGCCGATGCTGGCGAACGTGCTCATTCTCATCGGCATGCTCGCCCTGATGCTGTTGCTGCAATGGCAACTCACGCTGCTGGCCCTGGTCACCGTCCCTTTGTTCGCGCTTTCGACGGTCAGACTCAGCCGCCGCATACGGGAGGCCGCGCGCACCCAGCGCAAGCGGGAAGGCGCGATGGCGGCTACCGCGTCCGAGTCTATCAGCGCCATCAAGGTCGTGCAGGCCCTGTCGCTCGAAGACAAGCTGGCCGAGAGCTTCTTCAGCCAGAACAAGAAAAGCCTCAAGCAGGACGTGAAAACCAGCAAGCTGTCGGCCAGCCTAGAACGCACGGTGGACGTGCTGATCGCGGTGGCTACGGGCCTGGTGCTGTGGCAGGGGGCCAACCTGGTGCTACAGGGGGTGCTGACCGCGGGCGACCTGCTGGTCTTCCTCACCTACCTGAAGAACGGCTTCAAGCCGGTGCGCGATTTCGCCAAGTACACCGGGCGACTTGCCAAGGCCACGGCGGCGGGGGAGCGGGTGATGGACGTGCTGGAGAGGGAGCCGGACGTGCGCAACATGCCGGGTTCCAGGCCCGCGCCCGTGTTGCGAGGTGCCGTACGCTTCGACAACGTGGGCTTCGAGTACGAGCCTGGGCACCCGGTGCTACGCGACATCAACCTGGACGTGCGTCCGGGGCAGCACGTGGCGGTGATAGGGGCGTCCGGCAACGGCAAGTCCACGATGCTCAGTCTCATCCTGCGGCTGTACGACCCGACAACCGGGCGTGTCATGCTGGATGGGCGGGACGTGCGCGAGTACACAATCGAGTCGGTGCGCTCGCAGATCAGCGTGGTTATGCAGGATACGATCCTGTTCGCGGCGAGCGTGCGGGACAACATAGCCTACGGCACTCCCGACGCCACCGACGAGCAGATCGAGGCGGCGGCACGGCTTGCCAACGCTCACGACTTCATAATGTCGCTGCCGGAGGGCTACGATACGGAGATAGGGGAGCGTGGGGCTACCCTCTCCAACGGCCAGCGACAGCGCATCTCCATTGCCAGGGCCGCCATACGCAGAGCGCCCATAGTGATACTGGACGAGCCGACCACCGGGCTGGACGAAGAAAACGAGCGCGCCGTGATGGAAGCCCTGGACCGGCTGGGGCGGGGCCGCACCACCTTCCTGGTCACCCACAAATTGAGCCAGGCCCGCAACGCTGAAACCATCGTCGTACTGGAGGATGGACGAATCGTTGAGCAAGGCACCCACCCCGAACTAATGAGCGCGGGCGGGGTGTACCGGAAGCTTTACACGGGCGAGTCGCTGGTGGGGTACGGCAAAGAGCTACCCGCCGCGACTCCCGCGGCAGAACCGGCACCGGCGTCCGCTCCCGTTCACCTGGTGGTTTCCGGGGCGGAGGTTAATTCAACGGATCGTTTGCACACCGAAGTCGAACAGACACATGAAAGCCGAGTGGAGAGTGCAAACAAGTTGAAAACTCAAGCATACAATCCTGTTAGCTCCAGAGAGCCGCGTAAATCTCGCCTGTTGAGCGTCCCTCGCGCTCTGATGTTGGGGTTGGCAATACTGATAATCGCCATAGCTGCCGCGGCCGTGAACGCCAATGCCACGAGTGGCGACGCTAGCGACACACGCATAGCGGCCCAGGCAGCGCAGGTCGAGACCGCTACTACGTTGCCCGTGCGCCCGCCGGTACCGACCGCCATGACCGCCATGCTGACGCACATCGAAGCGCGCGCCGGCGGCACGGGCATCGAGACGACTAACGTGGTCACATATTCAGGGTACCTGACGGGGGTAGCCTCGCTGGCCTGGTCTCCCGATAACAGGACGCTCGCGCTCGGCTCAACCGATGACATGGCCCGCCTGCTCGACACGCAGACCGGCAAGGTATCGCTGCTGAAAGGGCACACCAAGGACGTGTACGCGGTAGCCTGGTCGCCCGATGGCTCTCGCCTCGCCACGGGTGGGTTCGACAACCGGGTGCGCGTGTGGAACGCGGAAGGGCATCTGCTGTCCACGCACAGCGACCACTTCGGTATCATAGCCGGACTCACCTGGCTGCAAGACGGGCGCACCCTGGCCTCGGTCTCCACGAACATGCAGATCATCCAGTGGGATGCTGAAACGGGTTCGCAGGTGTTCGCGGCGAAGGGCGAGGGCGAGTTGCTCTACAACGTCAAATGGTCGCCGGACGGCAGCACCCTGGCGGCGGGCCATGCCGACAAGACCGTGAGGGTGTGGAGCCGCGATGGCAAGCTGCTCTCCACCATGCGCGGGCACACGGACGAAATCTACTGCGCTGCCTGGTCGCCGGATGGCAAGATGCTGGCTACCGGGGCGAATGATGACACGGTGCGCCTGTGGAGCGCCGACGGTAAGGCACTCGCTACCCTCAGGGGGCACACGGACTTCATCAACGGCGTGGTGTGGTCCCCAGATGGCAAAAAGCTGGCGTCCGGGGCCTTCGACAACACGGTGCGGGTCTGGAACACCGATGGGACCCAACTCAGCACCCTGGCAATGGACTCCGGAGTGCTGGCCGTAGCAGGGTCGCCGGACGGCAAGAGCCTGGCGGCGGTGCTCAAGGATGGCACGGTGTGGCTCTGGAAGCTGGCGTAGGAGTAGGAGTAGGAGGAGAGGCGTGCTTTCACCTTACGACGCGGAAGTAGTGCGGCGCGACAGGGCCATACCCGGCCTGGCAACCCTGCTCGACGCCGAGGCTTTCGCCGCCCGCCTCCGGCAGCAGGCCCCACAGGCCGAGATAGGCGGGGTGCGCCCCTTCTACGTCAGGTACAAGCCAGGGATGAACTGCCTGGTGGCGTACAAGGTGCAACTGCCCGGCGGGCAGATTGATATATACGCCAAGGCGCACGGGGCCGGGGCCGCCGACCCGCTGAGGGAAGCCGTCGAGCAGCCGGGCATTCCCGGTCCGCTGGGGCCGGGCCGCCTCGCAATGAAAGACCTCGGAATAGTGGTGTCAGTCTTCCCGAACGACAGCAAACTCGAACAGCTTGGCCGCCTGGGGCTGCCGGAGGAAAAGACGCGCCTGTTTCGCAGGGTATTTTCGGACCGGCCCGACCTGTGGGAAGCCGAGATAAGAAGCATCAGGTACAAACCGGAGCGCCGCATGGTGGCCCAACTGCTGGTAGAAGGGGCACCCCAGGCCGTGCTGAAGTTCTACACCGGCACCGGCTACCCCGAGGCGAAGCAGAGCGCCAGGGTGTTCAACCGCCGCAAGGCAGGCTGCCAGGTGTTGCAGGTGCCCCGCAGGTTGGGACATTCCGACCGCCACCACTTGCTCGCCTTCGAGTGGATGGAGGGGCAGCTTTTGAGCGAGGCACTTGCGGGTGACGGCCTCGATCTTCGAGACATAGAGCGTGTCGGCGTGGCTCTTGCCGAGGGCCACAGGCGTCCATCCAACAAGTTAGCACCGTTGAACCGCGTAGCAGAGGCATCCACTTTGCTGTCGGCGGCTGCCGGGTTGGCCTTCCTGGTGCCGCACCTGTCGGAGAAGCTACACGGGCTGGCGCGGCGGCTGGCTACGTACCTTATGCAACAGCCCGCCATGTACGGGAGTGTGCATGGCGACTTCTACGCGAAGCAGGTGCTTCTCGCGGGCGACCGCGTGGTCATCCTCGACTTCGACAGCGCGGCGGCTGGCGACCCCGCCTACGACCTGGGCCTTTTCGTGGCCCACCTGGAACGGGGCGCTATCCGGCACACCGTCCACGAGGGGAGAATCAGTGCCGTAGCCGACGCCCTGCTGAAAGGGTACGAGCAGGAGAGCGGGCAGGCCTTCCGCGAGCGGGTGAGGGTGTACGCGGCCGCAGGCCTGTTGAAGCTGGCCCCTCACCAGTTCCGCAACCGCGAGCAGAACTGGCCGCAGGGAATGGAAGCCATCATAGACCGGGCCGAAGCGGTGTTAAACAGCGTGCTGGCTCCAGTCCGTAGTAGCTTGCCGAGTAGCCACACGAGGGACGAGGCCGTTGTGCCCACGTCCGGGGCGGCACAAGCCACCTCCATAGCTGTCAGCGACCCATTCGGGGTTGCCAACGACCCGGCGATGCCCTTCCTGGCGCAGGCGCTCAACCCGGACGACGTTCTCCAGCAGTTCCGGCGGCAGCTATCAGGCTTGACAGGTGGAGACGGGCAGCTAGACCTACTGGGCATACGGGCAGTGCGGCATAAAACGGGCCGCCGCTGCCTGATCGAATACGATGTCGCCGTGGAGAGGCCGGGCGAGCCTCCCCAGGTGATGACGCTGGTAGGAAAGGCACGCGCGCGCGGCCTCGACAAAGTAACGTATGAGACGGTAAGCGCACTGTGGCGTTCGGGGTTTGGCGGCGAAGCGGAGGATGGCATTAGCGTGCCTGAGCCGGTAGGGGCTGTTCCCAAGTTCCAGATGTGGCTGCACCGCAAGGTGCCGGGCGTACCCGCCACTAAATTGCTGGCGTCGGAGCGTGGAGCCGATATAGCCGGGCGGATAGCTGAGGCAGCGCATAAGCTGCACCGGGCGTGGGTCCGGGCACCAAAGCAACATACCATGTCGGATGAACTGCGCATACTGCACGAGCGGCTGCCCCTGGTGGCCGAAATCAGGCCGGAGTGGGTGGGGCGCATCCAGAGGCTGCTAGAGGCTTGCGACCGCGTTGGTGCGACGTTGCCTAAGCCGCGTCCTACAGGCATTCACCGCGATTTCTACGCCGACCAGGTGCTGGTCGATGGCGAGCGTCTCTACCTGCTCGATTTCGACCTGTACTGCCAGGGCGATCCAGGTCTCGACATAGGCAACTTCCTGGGGCACGTCGAGGAACAGGCGTTGCGTAGCATGGGCGACTCTGATGCCCTCTCGACGGTAGAGGAGGCGTTGGAGGAGCGGTTTGTGGAGCTTTCGGGAGAGCAGGTACGCCGCTCAATACAGGTGTACGCGGCCCTCACCCTGGTGCGCCACATACATATCAGCACCCGGTTCCCCGACAGGCAGCACATTACCGAGGCCCTGCTTGAGTTGAGCGAACAGAGATTGGCATCGCTTGCCCCACTCAGTCACACCCGTGTAGAGCTGCCCGCCCAGTTGGTGTTGCAGGAAGGGAGCGTATAGACCGGAATGAAGGTACGGAAGTCCTGGATAACGCTTTGGCTGCTTATAGTGCTGGCGGTGTTTACGGTCGGTGGGTGCTCGCAAGAAACCATACAAGGCCTCCCCCAGCAGGTGGCAACTCCGATAAATGGTTCTGTAGAGAAACCTTCAGCGGAGGCTACGTCACCTACCGCCGGGGAGGCGGCCACTGAGACTGAGACCCCCGAACGCCGCCCGACCCGTACCCGCCCCACGGACACAGCGAAGCTACCCCCCATCCCGGACGAGAGCGAGGGCGAGGGAGAGATAGAAGCCGTATTAGTAGGTGCCGGAGACATAGCGCACTGCGACGAAGAAGGCGATGAGCGCACCGCCGAGTTGCTGGACGACATAGAAGGTACTGTGTTCACCCTAGGCGACAACGTGTACGACAGAGGGACCGCCGAAGAGTTCAGGGAGTGCTACGAGGAAAACTGGGGCCGGCATAAGGAACGCACGCGTCCCTCGGCGGGCAACCACGACTACCGCACTGACGAGGCAAAGCCCTACTTCGAGTACTTTGGAGAGGCGGCGGGCGAAGAGGGCAAGGGTTACTATAGTTACGATCTCGGTAGCTGGCACATCGTGGTGCTGAACAGCAACTGCCAGTACGTCGAGGGCTGCGATGAGGATTCCCCACAGGTGCGCTGGCTGGTTGACGACCTTGCCGAGAACCCGGCGAGGTGCACGCTGGCGTACTGGCACCACCCGTTGTTCAACGCAGGCAAGCATGGGAACGACGACGATGTGCGGCCCCTGTGGCAAGCTCTGTACGAGGCGGACGCGGAAGTAGTGCTCTCCGGCCACGACCACAACTACCAGCGTTATGCTCCCCAGGACCCCTCGGGCGACAGCGACCCTGAGCGCGGCATCCGGCAGTTTATCGTGGGCACCGGCGGCAAGAGCAATTACGATATCGAGAATGACGTACCTAACCTGGAAGTGAGCAACGACGACACCGATGGGGTGTTGAAGCTCAGCCTGCGGGAAGGTGGATATAGCTGGGAGTTCATACCGGTGGAGGGCGAGGACTTCCGTGATGCGGGCACGGGTACTTGCCATTAGGTCATAGAAGATATCGTAGCGCGCAAGACCACGCCAGGCACAGACGCGTCATAGTAAACAACCTAGTATAAAGCCTGGTAGCGTAGGCCCACTTTTCGCCATCCATACGACGGACCGCTCCAGGTAGAGGCATGGGACGTAACCAGCCCGATTTCCAGACGACCCCAGACCTATCAATCTACTACCGCAGACCTATTGACGCTCTCCTGCCCCTCCCTTTATGATGGTAGCCGCCGGGCCGAACGTTGAGGGTTATCGAGACTGTAAATCCCCTTCCTCAGCCAATGACTCGTCCGGCACAATCTACACAGAAAGAGAGCAGGACAGTGACCCGCAGTTCGTCCATTACCAAACCAGCCGAATATCGAAAGCTAGATAGCCAAGCCGGTATATCGGAAGGTTGGAGCATGCCCATGTTCGATCAGTCGAATACAAGCAGCATGCCCCGGAGGACTTAGCAGGCACTTACACCATCTTGCACGCATAGAACGCAATTGAAAGGGTGTGGGGCTGCGGGCCCGCACCCTTTTTGGTTGTGCCGGCCGGTTTCGGTCTTGTGAGCCGCAGGTTGGTGGTTCAATTCTGCCCACATCCACCCGGCATGCAACTAGCAAAGGCGCAAGATTTGCTTCCATATGAAACACAATGTGGGGACGTAGCTCAACGGCAGAGCAGCAAAAATCCGTCAGCCAATATTCGCCTCAAGGGGCCGCAGGGTGATGGTTATCGTTAGGGACGAGCAGGTTGTGGGTTCAAGTCCCACCGTCGCCACCACGGAGGACGATGGACGATAGCAGCGTTCATCGCAGTCGTAACAACTATCGTCCATCGTCCAACAAAGGAGTTTGCCTGGTGAAGAAGAAGGAGAAGACACAGTTAGCGCAGGCCATGTCGGCACAGCGCAAGGCCCAGGAGGAGCGGCAGGCGAGGAAGGACAAGCCTGAGAGAACCGTGACCCTCGTCGGTTGGAAGCAGTACGCCGTCGCCAACGAAGAGGGCTACTACGACCTTCGTACGGAGGATACGGGCGAGGTGCCGGTGCGCCTCTTCCTCACACCCAAGCTGCTGGCCGAGGCCGAGGACATCCTGTACGCACAGATCGTCAACGCCACGCAGTTCCCCGGTGTGAAGATGGTGGTCATCACGCCGGACGTGCATTATGGCTACGGCGTGCCGGTCGGCTCGGTAATCCTGACGGATGGAACTCTGGCGATGGGGCCGGTGGGCTACGACATCGGGTGCTTTACGGGCGACACACTTGTGCCCACCGTGGACGGCCGCTCGTATCCGATGGAGGAACTGGCGGCTTCTGGAGAAGAGGTGCTAGTCTACGCTCTATCGACCGAGAAGAAGATTGTTGTCGCAAGGGCTACAGCTCGTAGGACGCGGGAGAACGCCGGTCTGGTAAAGGTTACTCTGGATAATGAGCGCGAAATCTTCTGCACCCCTGACCACGAGTTCATGCTGCGGGATGGTTCCTACAGACAGGCTCGGGACTTGAAAGCGGGCACATCGCTAATGCCCTTCAGGAGCCACACCGACAGGGACGGCTACACGGTAGTGCGGCACCCCGGCTCAGAGAACGATCAGCCTGTACGGGAGTACGCCTATGCTGACAACCACAAGGTTGTGTCGGTGGAGCCGGTGGACCGCAGAGAGGATGTGTACTGTTTGACGGTGCCTGGCTACGGCAACTTCGCACTCGATGCGGGCGTGTTCGTGCATAACTGCGGGATGGTTAGCGCCCGCTCCAACGTGCCCTGGCCGTCTGCCACGCCAGAGAAGCGGCTGGAGTTCAACAAGGCGGTGATGAGGCGCGTGGCGATGGGTGCGGGGCATTCCAGCAAGACGCCTCTCTCCAGGATCTCCGAGAAGGAGTTCAACGAGATCGTGCGGGGCGGTGCCGAGTACTACATCAGCAAGTACGGGGTGCGCCTGGACCGCAGCCGGGCCGAGCGCAATCGCATCCCGGTGGACGACGACTGGAGCATACCGTGGGGCGGGCGTGGCAGGCCGGAGAGAGGCAGGTCGCAGTTGGGTTCTCTCGGGGGTGGAAATCACTTCATGGAGTTGCAGCGTTGCGAGGAGACCGGCACCCTGTTTGTGCAGGTGCACAGCGGCAGCCGAGGCTTCGGGCACGGGCTGGCGACCAACTACTTCGACCTTGCAAAGGCCGAGAAGCCGGACAAGATCAAGCACCTCGACATGGGCTACTTCACGCCCGACTCGCCGTACCACAGGTCGTACCTGAACGCGGTGGCGGCTGGTGGCAACTTCGCGATAGTCAACCGCCTGGTGCTGTACGAGCAGATATCCGAGGCGTTCGAGGAGGTGTTCGGAGAGGAGCTTGAGTTGATCTACGAGATCAGCCACAACCTGGTGCAGAGGGAGCCGCACGCGGAGCTTGGCGAAGTGTGGGTACACCGCAAGGGGGCCACACGCGCTTTCCCGGCGGGGCACCCGAACCTCGATGGCACAATCTGGGAAGAGACGGGCCACCCGGTGCTGATACCGGGCAGCAACCGCGACTATAGCTTCATACTCCGGCCGCTGCCGGGGGCCGTGAAGAGCGGCTTCTCGGTGAACCACGGGGCGGGCAGGCGGCTGTCGAGAGGCTCGGCCAGGAGGGGCTTGGACCAGAAGGAAGTCAACCGCATTTACCGCGAGAGCGGGGTGGTGGTGAACGCCAACGCGGACGTGCCGCTGGACGAGTCGGACGCCTGCTATAAGTCCTCGCAGGAGGTGGCAGACACGGTAGTGCAGGCCGGCCTGGCGGAGATACAGTATCGACTGTGGCCGCTGGCTTCGCTGAAGGGGACGGACTAGTTGTTAGTTGTTAGTTGTTAGAGGCTCTTCACTAACAACTAACAACTAACAACTACTCACCAGGCTGCACGTAGGTGGCGCGTTCGCCAGTGTATGACCTGAGGGCGTTGAGGAAGCCTTCTTCGTCCTGGGGGGTGATGCCGTAGGTCTGGGTGGCGGTCTTTATGAGCATAACGCGGCCTTTGTTGGCGGTGGCGCACATGAAGACCTTACCCATACCGTGGAAGAGGGCACCGTAGAGTTGCAGGCCGGGAGAACTGACTCGGCGGGCGTGCGCCCGGTACTCAAAGTGATGAATCCAAACCCTCTCGATTCTATTGTAGGAGATGTGATAGTGAAGGAGGGGGCCGTAGCGGAGGTGCAATCCATCGGGTGCAAGCTCATAGACCATGTGGGGGAAGTAGATAGCGTACCGGAATATCAGCCAGCTGAACGCGACATCGAGAAGCGCGACAGCCAGGAAGATGTACCAATACTCTGGCAGGAAGAAAAAGGCTAACATCGTAGGCATCAGCGCCAGCGAGAGTATGATGCCTGCAAGGACCGCCATGTGCATGCCGCCGTTAGACGGCCTGGGTGCGAAGACAAGCGCACCGGGAGTTGTATGTGTGGTAGTAACCACAGTGGTATACCTCCACGAACGTCTCATGGAAATACGCCGGAGACCTTACCTCCGGCCCACGAAACATGCTCATTAACTTAGAACCATTATATAACCGGCATAGTGGTGTAGCAACAGGGACCAGAGGGATAATTAGATGAGATGCGAGGAGTGTGGTGCCGATATGGGCGATGAGACCTGCATGGATAGATTCCACGCGCTGCTCGTGGCGGAGAGTCACAGCCAGGAAGCGGCGGACATGCACGGCCTGACGGTGCTGACCTACCACGTGCAGCACCCTAGCCTCACCAAGCCCTGGTACCAGGTAGCCTGCTACGGGTTCCTGCGTCGTATCTTCGAAGAAGGGCGCGAGGGGCGGGACTGGGAGGCGATAATAACTGAGGGTGGCATGAAGAAGAGGCAGGCCGACGTGACCCGCTGGAAAGCCACGATAGGGCCGGAGATGCCACCTGAGATAGTCACCCAGCCCGTCGCGGGCGAGATGACGATAGCCGACATCGACCCAGCAGCCCCGCCGGGACATAGCGAACGAGTGCTGGCTTGGGCTAGGTCGGTAGCCGAGAGGCGGGTGCTGAAATAACAATCTGCTAGTTATGTAAACAAGAAGGTCGGGGGGCAGGGGCAACTCTCTTAAGACTTTACAACCGAATACAAGCCTGGGAACGTAGCTCAATTGGTAGAGCAATTAACACCGTCAGCCGCTTTTTGCCTTATGGGCCGTAGGAAGATGGTTATCGCTCATAACGAATAGGTTGCAGGTTCGAGTCCTGCCGTTCCCACCAGGCCGGTTGTGTCTATGGCACGAGCGGCTGACAACTAAATACCTGGGGGCGTAGTCTAACTGGAAGGACAGCCGACTTTCATCAACCGCGATTTGCCTGACGGGCCGAGGGCTGATGGTTACCAATTTGGATCGGCAGGTGCAGGTTCGAGTCCTGCCGCCCCCACCAGGCAGTTGTGTTGTAAGACACGGACTGCTAATGACTAAGCGATGCTTTCTAGACCTTTTATTACCTTTCTGTGGGGTGTTATCTAGATGCCAAAGTTCGCACAATTTGATGAGTATCAGCAAGTAAGATTGAAGCAGGATCGACCTTCAGTCTCGGAGCACCCATTCACGGCGCTGGAGGCACCTAGAGCCGTTACCACGCGGGACGTAGGGATAATCGTTGATGTTCACGATGTTGAACGTCCGGGTTATGAGGTCGAGTTCTTCGACAGTGAGGGTAACACTCTAGATCTGCTCACGCTAAATGAGGATGAAATCGAACCCTGGGAATAGGGTCCCGGAATTGTTTCTAAATACATGGGGACGTAGCTCATTAACTTCATCTCCGCTTCCTTGCCTTATGGGCCGTAGGTAGATGGTTATCGGTCAGAGCGCCTTTCGTGGGGAGACCCGCGGGAGGAGGAGCAGGTTCGTACCCTGCCGTCCCCACATCGAGAAGTATGAGGTCTCATCACACGCGAAACATAGTTCTAGGAAAGGAGAGCTCATGGACACACCAGCGAACAAGCAGCACCTAGTCGAGCAAATACGCCGGGAACGCACCCATTGGGAAAGCCTACTGCAAGAGGTTGGGCGGGACCGAATGAACCAGCCCGGCGCTATGGGAGAGTGGACTTTCAAGGACCTGATCGCCCACATGAACGGCTGGTGGGAGTACGAGGTAGGACGCCGCGAGGCGGGGCT
>DASVRN010000175.1:0-3274 GCA_036388595.1 Chloroflexia bacterium | reverse complement strand
CCCACCCTATCAGTTTCTATTATGCTCGCATCGACATCAGCTTCAGCCTGTGGAGGCATCTCCAAGAGCGGGCTGGTGCGACCTGCCCGCCGGGTAGGGAGTGGTGGGGGCGGACCGGGAGACTCGTTCGCCGTGGGCAGCGAGGCTACGGGGCCTGTCGCGCTTTCGGCGTCCAGGTTGTCATGCTGGGGGTCCACGGTTCTAGTCTATCTCCACGGGCACCGGGGGGATGCCGAACATAGGTGCCCACATTACCGCCGTTATTGTGCCGTCGGTTTCAAAACGCTGGATGACGCCGTTCACAGGGTCCGACACGTAGATGCGGCCCCTGCTATCTTCGGCTAGCGCGCCGATATCCCCGAACTGGCCCGGCATGATACCCTGTTCGCCCCAGGTGCCCAGCAGCGTCCCGGTGGCCGGGTCGAAGCGCCCTATCCGCAACGACTGGCGGTCGGTCAGCAATAGCTCCCCTTGAGAGGTGAGGAGCATCGGCACCTGGAACTCGGCCGGGGGGGTGAACAGCGGCCTCACGGAAGCGCCCTCCGGACCGAGATCGACACGCTGCACGGAACCCTGTCCCAGGACGACAAGCGTGTTGCCCTCGGCTATGCGCAGAGGGAAATCGTCGCGCACGGAAACCGACAGCGGGAGGAAATCGAGGTCTATTTGGTGCACGATGTTGCCGCTGTGGTTGTACACCAGGATGCGGCCTTGTTGCCCGCGCTCCAACACGCTAACGTATATGTAGTCCGAGTCGACCGCGAGACAGTCGTTGTAAGGTAGTTGTTCTGTGGGTATGTCCCAGCGGGCCGTGAGATTGCCGTCCAGGTCGAAGCGCAACAGCTTGTAGCCGCCGGGGTCGAACACGTCGGCAAGGTAGAAGTGGTCGCGCTCGTCGGTGGCTATGCCGCAGAAGTCGAAAGCGGTGATGGCGCTACGTGGCACCTGCGCGGGGTCCAGCACCACGGGAGTCGGCGTGCCGCGAAAGATTTGCGACCCTATAGCATCAAGCTCGTTGCCGAATGCTACCGGCGCGAAACCGGGGCCAGCCCCAGCCCCGGGAACAGGCGGGGCCTTGGTGGGGTTCAGCGTGCCCCTGGGCAGCCCCTGCGCGTCGTAGGCCCACACCAGCTGGCCGTTATACTGGGTCGCGTACACGTTCCCGTGCCTATCTACGGCCAGCCACAAAGGTGGCACCTTGTTGTCCACCACGGGTAGCAGGCGAAATCCGAGCATGGGGTAGAGCACGGGAGGCAGTATCCAGTAGAGCAGGAGCAAGCCACTTGGCACCAGGAAGGCCACCAGGGCGCGGCGCACCCACCACGGCGGCTGTAGAAGGAACGCCCACGCGGCGGCGACCAGCATGACTACGCCCACTCGCAACGGCCACACGCTGATGAGCGACACGGATAACTGGGCCGGCTGCGACATGGTGCCTGCCAGCACCACGAGCAGCAAGATAGCCGAACCGGCCGCGAGCAAGGCCGCATGTCGCCGGATGTTCGCCGCGACGAGCATAACCATTCCAAGGCCACATAGCACCAGGGTCTCTACCGGCCTTGGGTGCAGCTCGATGTAGATGGGGTTCTGAAGTGCCAGTATCACGGCTGCCGCCGCGAGAAAGACCGACGACAGTAGAGGGTCTAGCTGGTGGCCGCTTGTTGCCGGTGGCGGCCCTTCTTCGTGTGTTAGCCCACGCGCGCTTGCTGAAGACATAGAATAGCAACGTTTCGGGATACAATATGGAGGCGGGGGATGTAATGTGGCGCTCGCCAGGGGCCGCGAGCGCAGACCGGGACCCGTTCGTTGGGACAGTATAAGGAAAGCGGCCTTTGCGTGCAAACGAAGCCCTCATGGCCGCCACCAAGTATCTCAGCGTGTAGAGGTCACTTGAAGCGCGGTGGAAGACTTTCCTATGCACACGCCCGGGCCGTCGAGGGACGCTGAATTAGAGCCGGTGTAGCACCTTTCGTTAGACGTTGAAGAGCACGTTTATAATATCCCCGTCCTTGACGATGTAGGTCTTGCCTTCGCTCCTCAACACGCCCCGCTTCTTCGCTTCCACCATGTTCCCGGCCGCAATCAGGTCGTCGTAGTGGACCACTTCGGCGCGGATGAAGCCCCTCTCCAGGTCCGAGTGGATTGCCCCGGCGGCCCGCTGGGCGACGGTGCCCCGGCGTATGGTCCAGGCGCGCACCTCGTCCTCCCCGGCGGTAAGGAAGCTAATCAGACCCAGCAGCGTATAGGAGAGTCCCACCACCTCACCCAGGCGCGAAGGCCCCATGCCCAGGCTCTCGCGGAACTCGGCGGCATCCTCCGGCGTTAGCTGCGACACCTCCATCTCCAACTGCGCGGGGATGGCGACCAACTGCGTCGAGGCGCTGCTCCACTGCTTGCCCAGCCGTGCCTCTATCTCAGCGGCGTTGCCCAGGCTCTCCTCGCCCAGATTAGCGACGATGAGCATCGGCTTGGCGGTGAGGAACCCGAAGTTACGGATCAACTTCTCGTCGTCCTCGCTGAGGCCCAGGTCGCGTATGTGCTTGCCTTCTTCCAATGCCGGGCCGATGCGCGTCAGCACCACTTGCTCGCGCTCCCGCAACTCCCGCTCAGGCCCCTTCGTCTTCTGGATCTCGCCCTTGAGACGTTCCAGGCGGCGCTCGATGATGCCCAGGTCCGAGAAGGCCAACTCGAGCATCACGCTCTCGGCATCACGCATCGGATCGACTCCCTCGGTGCCTTCCGGCAGGGGCACAGCCGCGTTCTCGAAGGCCCTCACCACCAGCACCAGCGCGTCAACGGTGCTGATGAAGCCCAGCACCTGCCTGCTGATAGGCTCCTTGTTGCCGGTATCCTTGCCGCCCGTCATGCCCACCACGTCGGTGAACTGCACGTCGGCGGGCGTGAGCTTGCGCGGGTGGAACATATCGGCCAGCACGTCCAGCCGCTCGTCGGGCACCTTCACCACCGCTACGTTTGGCTGGTCGCCTGCGTAAGCCGAGGTAGCAGCGTTGCTGCCGGTAATCGCGTTGAAAAGGGTAGTCTTGCCGCTCTTGGGCAGGCCCACTATGCCGAGGTTCAAAGCCATCTTTTGCAACTCCCATGCTGACAGTAATCCCCCCATTGTACCGCATGGGGTCGAGGTGGGCTAGCTGTGATGGATGGTTGAAGAGGCAGAGAAGGTCGCCAGGGGACGCCCGTCGATTGAAATCGAGGGCTACACCTTGCAAAGTCCCTACGGGACTGATACATCCTCTTAGGGCTTTTCAGATGCGTT
>DASVRN010000174.1:0-15005 GCA_036388595.1 Chloroflexia bacterium | reverse complement strand
TCGGGCTGAGCGCCGCATGCCTGGGCAATGGAACGAAACACCAGCCGCTCGTTCATACCGAATTCTTTTTGTATGAAGTCGGGCAGCAGCCTGCCCTGACTCAAGTAGACTAGCTGGGCGATATCCTCCGGTCCGGCTTGCCCTAGCAACTCGGCCAGCATACCAATCATCTGGGTGCGCCCGCTCACCGGCTCAAGCGCTTCAAGCGAGGCCGCGAGCGTGCCGAAAGGCATAGTCATAACGGGTGGGAACTCCTGGGAATAATAATCAGAAGCCTAAGGAGGCTTACAGCGCGATTATATAACGCGGCAGGAGGGAAGGCAAATGCAAGCCCGTCACCCGGTGGAGTCAGGTTGAATTGGGACGCTACTCTTTCGGGGCGCGCAGGGAGTCGAGTAGATGCCGGGTCTCATCATCCTGGGGCCACAGTTGTAGCAGCATGAACCTGGGGTTCTTGAGCATTATGTCCACACGACCCATGAGCCGGTATGTACGCTGTTGGGAGTCCCGGTAAGTAACTTCCTGGCTGAGCATGAACGTAGGCGGCACCACAAACTCTGTGTTCTCCCACACGGACGCGCCGACCTCGAATCTCGTCAGGGCGTGTTCCACCCCCAGGTACCAGCTATCGAATTGGCGGTGAGCGAAGGCGACTCGGAAGGTGAGCACACGTCGCGCAAAGTGATACAAGCGTTCCGCCTCTAGGTACCGGGAATAAATTGGCTGTTCGGGGTCAGCGTACGCCAGCAGCGTATGCACGTTGACACTGCGCCCGTACTCATCATCCGTCAACCCGTACATCCTCCGGCCAATGCCGTTGATGTAACGTCGGAACCACCGGTCGTCCACGAGTACTGCTGGGCCTGGCAACCGCTCTAGTTCGGGCGCGACCTCCGCCACGAACGCCTCCATCTCCTCTTCGGAGAGGGGTGGCACCTCGACGTGGAACACAGCCTCGCGTTCGGCGGGGGTGGCCTGGAGGGCGTCCAGCAGGCGGTGGATAGTCTCAGGCTTGGGTTTAGACCGGCGCGGGCCACCACGTTCCAACCTGTTCAGGAAGGCCGCATCGACGCTCGCAAGCCGGGCAAGCTCCTTCTGTTGCAGACCGCGGCGCAGGCGTAGCTGCTTTATCCGCCAGCCCAAGTCGCTTGTGTCGGCTGTAATGTTGAGGTCACTCTGCGTATGGTCAGCCAAGGGTAGCCTCTCGAAGTGCAAATGCTTCTCTGGTTAGGCGCTTGCTGACAACTCCTACGCATCCCCATGCCGGTCCTCAGGGTACCAGCCGTTTACCACAGCCTGGTCGCGATCAAAGGACCGTTGCTCCGGTGATTTCACGCCGGTGCTGCGCAACGAGCACGAGTAGAATTGCTCATTTCAGGGCAAATACAGGCCAAATCACCCGCAACAGAGTCACAGCCCCACAGAGGAGCCTCCGGTCCGGTAATGTCTCTAGGGAGCAGGTTCCGGCAGTCGAAAGACGGGCCGAACCGGGCTGATTTGCGCGACAAGCGCCCTTCTGTACCGTTAGGGCCTCTTGCGAGCGCCTCCAGGACAGAATGGGAGTTGGCGTTAGTATAAACGATAAGTTGACTTTAATCAATGCGTAGATTTACTTATCGTCCGCAAATCTATCGTTTTTTGACTTAAAGCTTGGGGTTAGTGGCTAGCGGCCTCTGGTCCTTTGCCGCGCCCGTGCGTACTCAGGCGGCGGCACCGGGTAGATTGTCACGCTGCATGACCGACCAGACATGGTCCGCCAGCCACCTGTAACCGGCGCTGCTGGGATGGAAGCTGTCTGCCGAGACAAGGTCTGGCTGCGTGAGCACCTGGGCGCTCCCGGGAAAGAGGTCTACCAGGGTGACGCGGTCGCCATAGTCAGCGGCGGCCTGGGACATGGCGGCGTTCCACTGGCGAATACCTCCGCGTATTAGCTCGTGGCGCGGCGAGTCGGCCCCTGGGAGCAATAAGGAGAGATCGGGAAGATTCAGCAGTACGACGTGCGCCTCAGTGTCTTGCGTCAGGCGGTCCAGGGCCGAACGCAGGTCGCGGGTGTAGATAGCCAGGGGGATGCCGCGCGTCGCATCGTTCACGCAGTTCCACATTGTCACGAGGTCGGGCTTCGCTGCCACAGCCTGCGGCACCTCAACCTTGTTGGCTTCATTCAGCGTGATGCCGTTGCGCCCCAGTCTTAGCAGTTGCGTGTTGGCGGGCAGGTTACGCGCCAGCAACGCCACCCAGCTTTCCGAGTAGGGGTCGCGGGCACCCACACCCACCACGTCCGAAGCCCCTATCGCCGCATACACGAACGGTTTCTCCACCTGTTCCTGCTCCTGCTCTTGCTCCGCCGCGCCCTCGGCTACTGCGTCGGGCGTGACGGGCACCGGCGTTCGCACCGCCCACCTCCAGACAAAGATTGTCAGCACGATGATGGCAATAACCAGGCCAACCACGGGAGGCGTTACGGGGTTATCGGGCACGGAGACCGCCTTTCCGCATGCGGCTACGCAAGCTCAGTCACCCAGGGCAGCGCCTACAGCCACGAGTGCCATACCGCTCACCACCGAGATTATGAGCCAGGTGCCTTCAAGTGGGGCGTTCGCGCTGCCCGACAGCGAGTTGAAGAGCAGGTAGAGGGGCACAAGCAGCAGCAATACGGCGCCCAGCCCGATTATGGCGATGGCGATGGAGATGGGCCGCCGCGAAGAGCGCCTGCCAAGGTCTTGGGACAAGTTTAGCCTCCCTGAGTGTATAATTGCTCAACTATTATTGCACAGCCGATAGGCACCGTCAAACGATCTCCGAAGCAAGTCAACACAGGACCCGGTGCACCTTTGCTTCTTGAGGAGCCGAATATGATTGTCGAGCAGGCAGTTATCAAGAGCAAGTTGGACGAGTTACGGCTGAGCTACGACGGCTTCACCAAGCAGCTTACCCGACCGGGGCTTTCACCCGAGCGGGCCGACCGCCTCCAGGTAGACCTTGAAATGCTGCGGGACGAGATTGCCACGCTCGAAAAGCTCCACCAGCTAGGCAGAGTGGAACCCGACCGCGCCAGAGTAGCGGCCGCCGTCGAAGAGCGCCTTGAGGTAGTACGCGAGCGATTGGGTGAGGAGTTTCCCGGCATCGGCCTCGAACCCAACGGGGTAGGGGCTGTCTCCGGCGAGGCAAAGGCCCTCCTCTGGTCGCTTGGCCGCGACCGCCTCAGCATGGCTATGCAGGAGATGTCGCTGAACGTGCCAGCCCGCGACCCGGGTCGCACCGACCGCGCGGTGCCCAACATCCTGCTGCACGCCTTGCAGGAGGCCCCGGATGCCGAGTCGCGGGCGAGCGCGGCCTACGAGCTTGGCCGCCTGCAAGTCGTGGAGGCAATACCGTCCCTGGTGCAGGCCCTCGAGGACAGCGATCCCTTCGTGGTGGGTGTGGCATTACAGGCCCTTGGTTATTACACACAGGAGGCGCTACGGGAGGCTCGGCTGAGTCCCACATTGATGGAGCGCGTCGCTCAAGCTAGGGAGCACAGGTAGCGCGGGGTTCGGCCTCGGCTTTATAGCGGCAATTGATGCTTGCCCGGCCTTAACCCCTGTGATATAATGCCGCAGTAAGCGCCCCCGAGTGCCCGGCAGGCGCGGCACGCTGATTCTCGCCCTCTATTGCTTCTCGTTGCTTTGTGGCGTCGTAACGCATCCCATAGTTTCTCATTAGGAGGCCGAAATGAAGGTTAGCGAAGTAATGATTGACAAGCCTCCGGTGGTCACGCCTGACGACACAATCTCTCAGGCCGCGCGTTTGATTGACGAGTTGCACACGTCGCTTGTGCCCGTGGTGAACAACCAGGAAGACAGGCACGTGGTGGGCGTCATCACCGACAAGGAAGTAATGCGCTGCACCGCCTCGGGCGAGAATCCCCAGACCTCCTACGTCAAGGACTACATGGGAAAGACGTACGAAACGGTGCGCGTCGACCAGGATGTTGAAACGGCCCTCGTCGAAGTGCCCGAAAATGTTGACGCCCCCAAGGGAGACATGGGTTCCGGCACCGGGACCGATTCCATCTTAGGCTCCGCGGGCGGCACGAGCGGCCTCATGGGCAGGCGTCCTATCGTGGTTGTGGACGACGGCAGGAAAGTGGTGGGACTTATCACGCGGCCTCACCTCGCGATGGATATGGCTAAGGTGCAGTCGGGCCAGGTCGTGTCGGGCCGCACCGAGTCGATGCAGCTTGTTTGGCGTTGCACCGACTGTGGCTACCTGCTCACCAGGGCCGAGCAACTTCCCGAACAGTGCCCCGACTGCGGAGCGCCCAAAGAGAACTTTGTGCTCGTTACCGAAGATTAACAAAGCTCCACCGCACACCTCAGCAGCAAGCTATCCACTTACCAATATGCCCACAACAGGTTTCAAGTTCATAGATTTACCCACCGCCGCCGAGAGGCTGGGGATTACGCGCACCGAACTGCTCGCGTGGGTAGACGAAGGACGCATCAGCCCGTTCAGTGGCAAAGGCCAGCAGAGCGTATTCCGCGCCAGTGATGTTGAACGGCTAGTCGCTGAAGTGGGCGCAACGGCTGCGCCGGCGGCGACGGAGGTCGAGCAGGCTGGCGAGGGGGGAGCACCCACCCGCGCACGACGGCGCGACCCCGTAAAGCTGATTGGCACGCGATTGAGCCAGACTTCACGCTGGGCCGAGATAACGGACCAGGACATCTCCACCTGGATTGACGCACTCGACCCGGTGCAATATGACAGGGTGCGCAAGGTGGTAGATATCGCCACGGACCGCCTGCAAAAGGTACGTGCCAGCATCGAGCGGAAGGGATGACCGGGCGGGTCCCGGCAACGGACCTGCCGTGAAGGGCGGAACTGAGAGCACATGCCGCGCTACTACACTCTAAGCGAAGCCAATGGGATGCTGCCTCAGCTATCGCAACTCCTCGAGCTGATGCAGGCTCAGAGGCGGCAGTTGGACCTCCTTCAGGGCCGCTCCAAGGTAGTCGCCCAGAAGACGCGCGGCAACGGCAACCACAACCCCGGCGAAGACGTAGCCCTCGCCCAGGCCACCAGCCAGGTGGAGGAAGCCCTGGACGCCGCGATTAAGCAGTTGCAGGACTGGGGCATCGAGCTAAAAGATCTTCAAACCGGCCTGGTCGATTTTCCCGCCATTAGAGGAGGCCGCGAGGTCTACTTATGTTGGATGCTAGGCGAGCCTGAGATCGCCTTCTGGCACGGTATGGACACCGGGTTCGCTGGCCGCCAGCCCGTTGACGACGAATTCAGCTAATCTAACACTCGCCCCCGCCCGCCACTCCTGAAAACCCACTACCCTTAGACCCTGCCCTATGACCAGCTCGATGCCCGCGCCCACCCAGGATCAAACAGGCTGGGGTGAAGCGGCCATCGCTGGGCACGCCACCGGCACGTCCGGCATGAATAGAGCCTTGCCGTGGCTCATCTCCTTTGTTGCGTTCGTGGTATTCATGCTGACGGCGACCGGCTTCCACACTTACGACGGCATTTCCTACATCCGCGACATGGGCAAGCCGTTAGCCGCACTCTTTCTACCGCACCACCTGATCTACGAACCGAGCGTGTTGCTAATGCTCAACTTGTGGCGAGCCTTCGGGTATACAGGGTGCGCGGACCTCCCAGGCTCGATGTTCAGCAGCCTCGCAGGCGCTGGCGGGCTTGGTCTGTTTTTTGCCATCGTACGTCAAAGTAGTGGGTCCAGGATCGTAGCCCTGGTCGCCACGCTAGTACTTGGAGTAACGTATGGCTACTGGTTCTACAGCGTCGAAGTGGATATTTACGTGCAGCCCCTCTTCTTCTTGCTTGCGACGACTTGCCTCTATCTCCACGCCCTGCGAAACATGGCACCCCGCGCATACATGTTCATGCTCATGGGGCTGCTGCATGCTCTGGGGGCGCTCTACCACCAGGCGGCGCTTTTCACCGTGCCCGCATTCGCGTTAGGCATCTACCTGCTGCCGGGCAAAATAGGTGACAAAGTCCGGCGTGTGGCGGCCTACGGAGCAACGCTCGGCCTGGTGCTCGTGCCCGCGTACTTTATCGGGGGAGTGCTCATCGCGGGCCAGGATACGCCCGACAAATTCCTGCGATGGGCCAACAACTTTGGGCAACTCGGTACCTGGGGAGCCTTCACGCCCAGTACACCCGCGAGTACGATCAGTGGCATATCGGCAGCGGTCAGCGCGGACTACTGGATAGGCAGAGCGCTCCTGCTGGCTCTCATCGTGGTGCTTGCGGCGAGGGCGAGGCCAGCCACACGGCGAGGTGGACCTCTTGCCTGGGTATTGTGGACGTGGACGGGCACCTACACGCTCTTCTTCGTCTGGTGGCAGCCGGAAGTGCTTAAATTTTGGGTGCTGGTGCTGCCGCCCGCGCTGCTCCTGGTTGTGCTGGGCTTTCATTGGGGTGAGCTTGGCGCGCGAAGCCGCAGCGTGGCCTGGGGAGCGGCCGCAGCCGTTCTGCTGCTCCTGACGGCGACCAACGCACCCAGCATATGGGCCAAGCGCGACCCTATGTCCGACCCCGGACGTAGAACCAGCGCCGAGTTGTCCCGCATATCCGGGCGCGAGGACCTCATCATTTTGCAGTCCGGCAGCGCCGAGCACTACCTACCCTTCATGTACGACCGTATCAACGTCATATCGGCGCGGGAGCTTTGGTACCAGGGCGGTGCGTCCGGGCAAGACGAAGCAGTTGCGGCGATCCGGCGCAGGTCATGGCACGCACTGGCGAAAGGCTCGTCCGTGTGGATCGAGGACAGGGTGCTCACCCCAGGAGTGCGGATTAGCGACCACTACGTTTTTTCCAGGGAAGAGATAGACGCGCTGCTATCCCCTTATGGCGAGCGCGTGGCGGGAGACCCGGTGGACGTGGGACCCGCAAATTTTACTCATATCTCCCCGCAAGAGGTGTACAGCAAAGCACGCGGTTGGACCTTCACGGCCGACGAACAGGGTTGGAGTGCCGCAAATGTTGAAGGCGAAATTGTTAGCGAGCATGGTTGGTGCTTTTCACCGAGCAAGGACCCCGGCCTGTACAGTCCGCCCCTGCGGCTGGAAACCTCTGAGTACAGCGCCGTGCACGTCGTCATGAGCACCGCAGTGCCCGGTCGAGGGCAATTCTTCTTCAGGCAGAGACCCGATGAGCCGTACAGCGAAGCGTTTTCGGCGCAGTTCCAGGTCGAGCCGGGCATTCGCAGCTATGACGTGCCCCTCGGTCCTGGTTGGCAGAGCATGGGGTCGGTCGGGGGCATGAGGCTGGACCCTGTGGAGAGTGGCGACCCCTCGGCGGGAGAGGCGAACCACGTGTGCATCATGGAGATAAGGTTGCAGCCCTGATACGTCACGGATTGAGGGACCTAGACCGTTGTACGCTGCCTTAGCGCCTCGTAGAGCACAATCGATCCTGCGACGGCGGCGTTGAGGGACTCTATCTTGCCACGCATGGGTAGCTGTAAGGCACCGTCGCACCGCTCCCGCACCAGCCGCCCGACTCCGCTGCCCTCGGAGCCTACCACGAGACCCAGCGGCCCCTTCAGGTCGGACGTTGCGTAGAGCGCGGCACCCGGCTCGGCTTGCAGGGCGTACACCCACAGTCCCGCCTCCTGCAATGCCTCGATTGCACGTGGGAGATTGTTGGTCTGGCAGACGGTCAGGTGCTCCACCGCGCCCGCCGAGGCATTCACCACGGCTGCCGTTACCTCTACCTGCCGCCTCTCCAGCATGACAACTGCCGTCACACCCACTGCTTCCGCCGTGCGCAGCAACGTACCGAAGTTCTGCGGGTCCTGAATCGAGTCGAGCAACAGCACCAGCGCGCCGGGGCCTGCCTCACGGCACAGCGCCACTACCTCGGCCATGCTGCTGTAAGGGTATCCCGACACCTCGGCGGCCACACCCTGGTGGTGCTGGCCCACCCGCGTAAGGGTGTCGAGCCTGGCAGGGGGCACCCGTTCGACAGATACGCGTAGCCGCCGCGCCTCACCTTCGATTCTCATGAGGGGATCGTCGGGCGACCCCTTGGCCCCTCTTCCCGACTCGCTGAGCAGGATGCGCAATACCTTGCGGCGGGCGGCACGTAGCACCTCCGCGACCGCATGCCTGCCATAGACCCACTCAGACATGTGCCTTCCTCCCCGCAAAACAACAGGCGACCTCATGGTCGCCCGCCAGTACCAACTCTTCTGAAGCCCCTAGTCGTCCGAGGACGCCGCGGGGGTGCTGGATGTGCTTGTACTGCTGTCCGCCTTCGGTTTGTCGTCCGTGGAAGCCGCTACGTCGGGCTTGCTATCATCGCCGCCTTTCGAGGAGCTTGAACCCCCCGATTTGCCAGAGCTGCGGTTGTCGGTTACGTACCAGCCGCTGCCCTTGAAGATAACCCCCACCGGATGCAAAACGCGCCGGATAGGCCCCTGGCCGCAAAGCTCACACACGCTCAGCGGGTCGGAGGTAACGGGCTGTATCCGCTCGAACCGCTGTCCGCAGTTCTTGCACTGGTATTCATAAACTGGCATATTGTCTCTTTTCCACTCCCTCTAGTATCTAGTAGCTCTCTGTGTGCTTCCTGACCTTAGCTCGCCATACACCCCGACCGCCAATTTAGTGCGGCTTGTCGTGGTGCCTCGTGTCGGCGGCCAACCTGTTCAGCGCAACCAGTATGCCACGTTGCACCAGCCTGAGCACCAGCAGATTCGTCTCAGGCGGCGCCTTCAGGATGGTCTGGGCCGCCGACCGCGCGCACTCGGCATCGTGGGCCTCTCCCGACATGTGCAGCCACTCAGACATGCGCCGCAACCGCTCCGAGTACCTTTGCCGCGCCTCGGGTCCATACTCGTCATGAGCCAGCCGGATGAGAGCGGGCAGCAAGAAGCGCCAGCTATCGTCGTTCAACTCCCTCGGTGGACCGCCGCTCAGCGTGCTGATATCCTGGGCCACGTGCCTGGCCGACTCGCTCGCCAGGTACCAACTGTCGAACACGGGGTTGGTCAGCAAGTCGGCTTCTCTTGCTACGAGGTGGCCCTCCCCCTCAGCCTCCCACGCCGACCTGAAATCCGCCTCGCTCAGCCCACCGGCATACGACCAACAAAGGTGCCCCAGCAGACAGTAATCGAGCGGGAGCGGGGCCGAGGCGGCCCAGTTGTTATGCACGGCCTCCCTGAGGATTTCCAGGCCATAGAGAAAGTCCGCTTCAAGCAGGGGCACGTGGATAGGGGTGTTAGACGAGTCGCGGGCCCCGGTCTGCCCTTCTTCGCCCAGCGGCATGCCCATCCAGGTACGGAGGCTCTGCCGGTGCACAAAGCCAGGGCGGGCCACCACCGGAAGGTCGGAGGGCTTCGCCTCGGGCGCGCCGCTTGCTTCGACCACCCCCACCGCTTCGTTGACAAAGAGTTCCAGCACGGCGGAAACGTTGCTTCCCTCCCCAGCCGGGGCGATCAGCATGAGCAGGCGATTCCCGCTGCCGTCGATGGGGCTAATCAGGGCACGGCAACCATCTACGGGCGCTCGCAGCACGCGGGGGCTGTAGCCTGACAGCCGCAGCTTCTGCAACGACCTGTTAGCGGCGTGCGACACTTCGGGCGCGAGGCTCGGTTCCAACAGTGCCAGCGTATGCACCGAGCTACGGCTACCCTGCGCCGTCAGCGCCTCCACGACCGCCATCGAAAGTTCCAGGTCGGGGTGCAACGCGAAGAGGCGGGCCACTTCCGCCGGAGTGTCGCGCTCAAGTGCGGTGAGGCGGCTGAATATGCCGAAGAGCAAGTCCGAGGACTGCGCCAGCAACGTGTGAACGTAGGACCGCAGGATTGGCGACTTGAACGCGCCCTGTAGCGCCCCTCGCAAAGAGTAGGCAAGCGAACCAAGCGGGTCGTTGAGGGTGCCGACGAAGTCTTCGTCAGGGGGTTCGCCCAGGCAGTACTCCAGCACCAGCATCGCGCCCAGGCGCCGCGCGTCGGAGTTACGCTTGTCGTCGGCCGCTTTACGCAGGTGGGTCACCGCCATGTCGCGGTCCGGGAAAGCCGTGGCCGCGCGACCTAGCTCCTCAATGTCGTCGGGCCGGAAAGCATCGAGCCTGCGCGTAACGACCGCCAGGAGAGAAGGCCCGTAGCCCGCGACCTCGTTGAGCCTTGCCTGGTACTGGGGGTGCGAGGAGGCGGTGGCGAGGAACCTGTCGAGGGCGCGTTCGGCCGCCAGGTAGCCCTGCAAGTCTATTACTTTCCCTACTTTGGGAGGGCGAGAAGTTTCGCTGTCCGTATCGCGGCTGTGTGGCACGCCAAGACCTCAATGCAAAGTATGAATAAAGTAACAAACGTGCAAGCACAAAAAAGCGTGATGCGGTCTGTTCATTATACCGCATCACGCTTCGATTTTACTCAAACCGGCTAGTATTGCCCGGAAAGGTGCCACCAGGCGGGAAGCTGGGTGAGCACCCACACCATCATCACTATAGCCGCTAGCCACATCACATCAACCACCCAGGACCACGTGAAGCCGCCCTTTCGGCGCGTAGCATCTCTCATATACTGCTTCATCGCGGGCGCGACAGCCTCTGGCTTTACGGGGCGCTCGCTGGAGTAGTTCATGGTCGGGTCGGCGCTGGTCATGCCCAACTTCATCTTTTCGATGGAGGTGTTGCAGTACGGGCAAGGCTCGGTTACGTCAGCTTTGGCGTCAATCACGTCCACAAGCTCGTGGCAGTGAGGGCAGTTGACGAAGAAGCTGAAGCCGCACCGCGTGCACGAGAGGGACGTGTCGGGTACCTGCTCCGTACAATGGGGGCAGGTAACCAGCACCTGGTCCTTCCTGGGCGAAGCAAGGTGCTGCGTCATCTCGTCGGGGTTCTCGTTTCCAAACGAGTGACCGCTCGCGGGGTCGGGCAGCATGCCGGGTGAAAGCTGGCTGGACAGGGCGTACCAGGGCTTGGCCTCGCTCTGCGAGGACATATCGAAGCCGGGTAGGTCGCTGGGCGTGGGCAACTGGAAGTCACCCGCCGGACCCATCGGTCCATAGGCCCCGGAGTTGTATTGGCCGTTCTGCCAATCACCGGGCAAGGCATCCACCTGCCCTTGTCCGTACTCGCCCCATCCTGTATCCGAGGCGGGAGCGGCAGCGGCCTGCCCGAAGCCCATGCTACCCTGCTCTAGAGGCTCGAAACCCGGCACGTTATCCATAGACCAACTGGCGAGGCTATTGGCGTCTGTGCCGTTGCCGTTGCCGTGGCCGTTGTCGGAGCTGGCTGGCTGGTACGGGTCCATGCCACCCCAGGCCTGTTGCTGGTCGAAGCTGGCATGAGCGCCGTTTTCCGCAGGAGAAGAGTCCATGCCCCGCGACCAGTCAATGTTCAGACTGTCGCCTGACATGTTCATACCGCCCCACGGGTCGTCCTGTGCGGGCTGCGCGGCCGGAGGAGCCGATGCGGGTGTAGATGCGAACATATCGAACGCGAGGGACTCGGAGCTACCACCCGGCAATAGACCTTCGTGGGTCGGGCCGCTACCCGCACCGGCCAGTGGATCGGGCACCGCGCCGTTCTCCATCCACGGAGGAAGCGCGAAGTCGCCGCTGAAGTCGGGCAGCCCGTCCGCCGGGGGAGCCACCGGGGACGCGCTGAAATCAATCGCTGGTGCCTGGGTGCCGCCAAAAGGCGATTGAATCGCGCCCTGGGCGGTAAGGTCGGAGAGGGGCGAAGTGTACTCGCTCGGAGTGGGTGGGGCCTGCGTGGGGATGCCGGTCCGCGCGCTCAAAAACTCCAGCCCCTGCCTTGCCTTGGCGTTGTACGGGTTGATAACGAGCACGTTTTCGAGGCAGATTTGCTGCTCTTCCGGCTCGGTGGCAACGCCACTGAGCCACATCCAGGCTTGCTCGTTATGAGGATCGCGCTCGACCACCTGGGTCAGGTAAGAACGCGCCGCGGCCGTGTCGCCGTTACGCGCCGAATTCTTGCCCGCTTCCAGCAGCCGACCTACCTCGGCGTCCATCGTATTCATCGACATAGAAAAACCCCCAATGCTTACAGGTCAGGCTCTGCTTACCGCACGGCGGCACGCAGTTCAAACCAACAACTCGCTACGTTACGTAACGTAGATGCGTCAGGGTTGTTCGAGCATCCTGATGCGGCGTGGGTGTACCCTCGCCTTCTCAGCCTCGATTATCCCCTTGATCGCGTCTACCGTTTCATCCAGTCTCTTGTGCCTGTTTACCACCACGTAGTCGAAGTTGCTAATCTCCTGCATCTCCTGCCGGGCTACCTTTAGCCTGGTCTCAAGCTCCTGGGGGTCCTCTGTCTTGCGGTGGAACAACCGGATAGCCAGTTCCTTCATGCTGTCCGGGGCCAGAAAAATAAATATCGCGTCCGGCTCCAACTCTCGTATCTTCGCCGCGCCCTGCACGTCCGGCTTCATTATCACGTCCATGCCCTGCTTCAGCGGCTCAACTACCTGGCTGCGCGGTATGCCGTAGTAGTTGCCGTACACGTTCGCGTTCTCCAGCAACTCCCCGGCTTCGAGCATCTGCATGTACTCGTCCCGCGTCTTGAAGAAGTAGTGGACGCCTTCTACCTCTCCTGGCCTGATATCTCGCGTAGTGACCGTCACCACATAGTGGAACGGCACCTCAAGCTGGCGCATGCGTTGCAGCGTTACGTCCTTGCCGACGCCCGAAGGCCCGGTAAGCACCACCAGCAACGCGGGGGCGGGTCGAGTGACGTACTGCTCGAACTCCGGCACCTGCTCGCCCGCAGCCACCATTTCGGCAAGCCGCTCTTCAATAGCCTTGTTTTCCTCGGCCTTGTCGTCCTGCTCCGCGATAGCACTCACCTGGGTCTGAAACGTGAAACGTGAAACGTGATGGTGCGTGCGCCGCCCGGTCCCGAAACATGCAACCTGGTGCCCTAGCGACATCACGTTTCACGTTTCACGTTTCACGTTTCAGAATCACGTGTTATACTTTCCTGCCATGCCCTTTGACGCACTCACCCTCGCCGCCGTGCGGCAGGAACTCGAAAGTAAGTACCTCGGCGGGCGGGTCCAGGGTCTGCTGATGCCGGGTCCGTTCACTTTGAGCCTTGAGCTTTACCGCTCCGGAAGTGGACGCTCGCACCTCGTCATGTCGGCCCACCCTCAGCACGCCCGGCTCCACCTGTCGGCCTCTTCTCCCACCCGCGACCCGGAGCAGCACCCGCCTTTGTTGCTGCTGCTGCGTAAATACGTGAGAGGCGGCACCCTGGTAGAAGTTTCCCAGCCCCGCTTCGAGCGTGTCATTGCACTTAGTATAGCTAAACGTATTCACGCTGACAAGCACCAAGAGTACCATTCCAGGGATGACTTTAGGCAGGGGGACGCGCTCGAAAGCGAGCAGGACGAGGACCAGGAAGACCCCTCGGCGCCCGTTAAAGTGGTTGAGTTGGTAGTGGAAGTCATGGGCAAGGTCAGCAACATTGTGCTCGTGGATGACGACGGTACCGTGCTGGACAGCGTCAAGAGGGTTCCGGCGAGCATCAACCGCTACCGGGTGACCCTGCCGCGCCACGCCTACGTAGCCCCACCGCCCCAGGACAAGCGCGACCCGTTGCGTACCAGCGTGCACCCCCTCGCTGCTATGCTGTACGACGTTGCCGAGGAGGACGCGAAAGCCCCCGCCTGGAAAGCCCTGGTAGCGGGCTACCTTGCTGTCAGCCCCACCCTCGCCCGTGAAGCTACCTACCGCGCGCTTGGAGACGTACGGCTGCCTGCTGTAGAAGTAGCAAGCAATCCACAGGGTCTGGCTGCCATGCTAAAGGAGCTACAGGACTTGCTGTTGCTGGACGAGAGCGGCCAATGGCAGCCGTGCGTTGCCTGGAAGGGTGCCCCCAACGAAAGTCAGCCGCTGGACTTCGCCCCGTACCTGCTCACGCACCTCGATACCGCGGCCGGCTCGCTGGAAACGCTGAACAGCATCTCGGAAGCAGCGACTGCGTATTTCTCTGCCGTATCGAGCCTAACAGGCCATAGCGCCCTCAAGGGACAGGTTCAGGCAGAGCTTGACGAACTTCGCAAGCGGGACGAACGAAGGCTGCGCTCCCTGCACGAGGAGCTACAGCGCGCCGAGGCCCTTGAGGAGCTGCGCCGCAGGGGAGAGATGCTCCTGGCCTACATGCACTCAATACAACCGGGCCAGACGCAGCTTTCCATTCCCGGCGAGGACCTAACCATCGACCTGGACCCAGGTATGACCCCGGTGGAGCAGGCGCAGGCGATTTTCAGGGAGTATCGCAAAGCCCGCTCGGCACAGGAGGAGCTTCCCGCGCTGGTGGAGCAGTCCGAAAGGCAGGTTGCCTACCTGGACGAGCTACAAACCAGCCTCGAACTAGCTGCAAACTATGACGAGATTCGCGCCGTGCAGACCGAACTGCGTGGGGTGCGCTCACCGGGGACCCCTGCCCAGGTAATCCCCGAGACGAAGCAGAAAGGTGGCAAAGGCCGCAAGCAACAGGAGAAGTTACCGCAGCCGTTGCGGGTGCGCACCCGGTACGGCGCGAACGTGCTCATCGGCAGGACGGCGGGGCAGAACGACGTGGCTACCTTCCGCCTGGCGGACCCGGACGACCTGTGGCTCCACGCACGGGGCGTGCCCGGTTCTCACGTCATCCTGCGCACCGGCCCGGGCTTCACCGAGGCCGACCTGCGCGAGGCGGCTTCCTATGCAGCTGCCTACAGCCGCGCCAGGAACGAAGCCCAGGTGGACGTGATCTACACCGAGAAGAAGCACGTCCGCAAGGTGCCTAACTCCCCGCCCGGCTTTGTGACGTTTCGCAACGAGCGAGTGGTGCGGGTCCCACCGCTCAAGCCCCCCGTTCGCTAGGAGGACGATTAAGTACGCCTTTCAAAACCTGGCCCGTGACTTGCGGTAGAAGTAGGCACTATGAGCAAGCCACTTGTACCAGATGAACTCTGGGAGATTGTAGAGCCACTGCTACCAGCGGAGCCACCCAAACCGAAAGGAGGTCGCCCG
>DASVRN010000173.1:0-18958 GCA_036388595.1 Chloroflexia bacterium | reverse complement strand
GCCTGGCTTCCTCTGCTAGCTCGCGTTGCTCCCGTGTCTGCACCGGCTCGGTGCCTTCATCGTGTCTCGACGGCACGCTGGCCTCAGCCTCACGAGGCGAAAGCCCTTCGCTGAACCGCCTGTAAAGGTACAGGTAGATATCGCGCAGTATAGCCGCCACCGGCACCGCAATAATCAATCCGAACAGCCCGCCGACCTGGCTGCCGACCACCAGCGCCACCATGATTATCGAGGGGTGCAGCTTGACGCTGTCGCCCTGTACTTTTGGAACGAGCAAGTTGTTCTCAAGTTGCTGCACGATCACGTACACGACCAGCACCTTGAGCACCATCACCCAGCCTTCCGGGTGGAACGCGGCCAGTATCAAGCCCGGTATCGCACCCAGCACGGGACCGACCACCGGGATGATCTCAGTCAGGCCGGAAATGATAGCCAACACGATCGGGTATGGCGCGCCGACGATCAGCATACCTACGAACGTCGCCACGCCCACGATAAGGCCAAGCAGCAGTTGTCCGCGAATGTAGCTGCTCAGTACGCCGTTGATGATGCGGACGATGCGCCATACATCGGTGCGCCACGCGGGGGGCAGCATGTTGTTGAAGGCGCTGATGCCCCGGTCTTTGTCCTTGAGCGTGTAGAATAGCCAGAACGGGATGATCAGCAAGCCGACTATGAAGCCCATAGCGCGAGTGACTCCGCGCAACGTGCCCAACGCACCCTCTTGCACCGCGGTGCCGAGCGCGCCGGCCGAGTTGCGCAGCCCGTTCTCTATGGACTGCCGCATATCAGCCGAAATGGGCAGGCCCTGGTACCAGGACATGAAGTCCCGGCCCCACTCCTGGGCCTGTTCTGAATAGCGCGGGCCTTGCTTGAGCAGCTCTCCCACCTGGTGCGACACCACAGGCGCGAGCCACGCGATAAAGCCCCACACGATGCCGATGAACACCGCGTAGACCGCAAGGATCGCTACCACCCTGGGCATGAAGCGGGCCAGGCGGTCCACCAGGGGCAGCATCAGGTAGGCGAGCACCAGGGCGATGACAAATGGCCCCAGGGCATCCCAGGACTGGTTGAGCAGCCACCAGACCACAAACAGGGCGAGGCCCACCAGTATCAGGCGGGCGCGCTGCCGGGGCGTTACTCTAATCTCAGGTAGAAGCGGCTCTAGCGGTTCGTTGCGGGCGCCAGGAGCGTCGCCGGTGCTCAATAATCAGGTCCCCCAAAATCGACTTCAACATGCCTATGGCAATCGAAGTGCCACACGACCATTCTAACACACGCCCCAGGTACCGCACAGACAATCCACAGCCTGCCACACGCCTTCGCGGTGCCACCTACATAAGTAACGGCGTTGCCGCACACATGGTTCCCTCCAGGTGCAACCATGTGCGCGGGTAACGTCACGCTGTTATAATCGTTGTAGAGGTGGAGTGGAGCGAGAATTGAGCGGGGGAGTGTGGGATGGACGAAACGCAAGGTGGCTCAGAGGACCGGGGTGAGTGGCAATACGTAAATGGTAAAGCCGTGCGCCCTGGAGACCCCGTTCGCATACTTCCGGGCGACCCCCATGCCGGTCCAGGCTCCGGCAGACTGGAACCCTACGAGCCTTCAGCAGCCAGCGCCGGGATGCGCAACATAGGGACCAAGCCCCAGGCCCGAACGGCCGCACCTTATCAAGCTACTCCCGCAGCCCCATCCCCGCCCGCCATCGTGCAGGTTAAGCGTGGACCTACCGCCTGCGCCATCCTGGCTAGCACCTTCGCGGTATTGGCAGTGTCGTGTGCCCTACTCGCCTTCGCCACGTTCCAGGGGGGACTGGACGGCCTGGGTAAGCTTGGCGGCGTCTTCCCCAACTTTTCGTTCGCGGTCACCCCTACGGTAACCATCAACACGCAGCCCGCCATCATCAACCAGATACGCGGCCTGAGCAGACTAGAAACTGTCAACTACCAGCTAGAGAAGGTCGTGACCGGCAAGAGCAGCGGCCCTCTGCCCGACCTGCTAACCAGCGACAAGATACTGCTCGTGGCCCACGGCGAAGTGGTCGCCGGTATTGATTTGAGCAGACTCAAGCCGGAAGACGTGACGGTCCTGAGCGGCACGGTGACGATAAACATGCCGGACGCCGAGGTACTTTACACGCGCCTGGACAACGACAAGACCTACGTGTACGACCGTCAGACCGGCATATTCAGCAAGCCCGACCCCAACCTGGAGACCGAAATGCGCCGCGTGGCCGAGAAGGAAATCCTCGACGCCGCCCTGGAAGACGGCATCCTCGACAAGGCTACCGAAAACGCCCGCACGGTGCTGCGCACGCTAGTCACCGGGTTGGGCTACAAGGATGTGCAGTTCAAGGAAGCGCCATAGTGAAACGTAACACGTGAAACGTGAAACGTAATCATTCGCCCGCTTCGGCATTACGAGTTACGTTTTACGTGTTACGAGTCACGTGTCACCAACATCATCAGCGGAGGCAAACATGGCCGGAAAAGATAAGGTCAAGCAAGCTCGGCAGGAGTCGAAGTTCGCGGCAATGGAGGCTTTGCGAGAGAACAGGGGCTTCCCGGTCCCGCCGCGTAAGGCTATGTCGCAGGCCAAGAAGGCGTCGAAGAAGCTGGCGTATCCGCTGCCGCCCTACGCAGGCACAAATCCCGTGCAGCTATACAAGTGGGTGCAGTTCGAGTGGCGCAGACTCGGCAAATGGCAGAACGTCGTGTTGCCGTTCGTCGTGCTAAATGCGTTGCTGACCTATGACCGGGAGAAGGCGCTTCAGGATCGCTACTGGGACCAGTTGGAACGGAGCGAGACTAAAGAAGTAGCAGCCCAGGCTTATGGCGCTTACGGCCCCCGCTCCAAGAAGCGAAAGTTGCTTGGTATCATCCCGCTACCCGGCGGAAAGTAGGCTTTCATGGTGCCGGTAGCTGCTCCCTGATCTCGCCGCCATAATTCCGCGATTCTCTCGCGGCAAAGTTGATGAATCTGCTCAATTTTGTGGTATAATGTAGCAAATATGTTCTATTGTTGTGTGCGTGAGTGGAGATTGTGAGATGGTAGAGCGACTGATTTCAGCGAAGACGCGAGAGAACGAAGAAGAGATAGAGCAGACGCTACGGCCCCGCCGGATAGCCGAGTACATCGGCCAGGAGAAGCTGAAGGACCACGTCCAGATCATGCTCGAGGCGGCGCAGGCGCGCTCCGAGGTGCTGGACCACCTGCTCTTCTACGGCCCCCCGGGCCTGGGCAAAACGACCATCAGCCAGGTGATTGCCAACGAGATGGGCGTGCCTATCAAGACGACCTCAGGCCCGGCTATCGAGCGTCCGGGCGACCTGGCGTCCGTCCTTACCAACCTGAAGGCGAACGAAATCCTGTTCATCGACGAGATCCACCGCCTCAACCGCGTGGTGGAGGAAGTGCTTTACCCGGCGATGGAGGACTTCGCGCTCGACGTGATGATCGGCAAGGGGCCAAGCGCCCGTTCCCTGCGGCTGTCCCTCCCGCCCTTTACTATCATCGGGGCCACAACTCGCCTTGCCATGCTCTCGTCGCCTCTGCGCGACCGCTTTGGCGTGACCTTCCGCCTCGAATACTACTCGCGTGAGGCGATGGAGATGATAATCACCCGCTCGGCTCGCATCCTGGGAGTGGCGATTGAGGAGGAGGGTTCCAAGGAAATCGCCCGTAGAAGCCGTGGCACGCCCCGTATCGCAAACCGCCTCCTGCGCCGCGTTCGTGACTACGCTCAAGTACGCGCGGACGGCGTGATTACTGCCCCCGTAGCTGAGGAAGCGCTTCGCCGCCTTGAGATAGACAACCTGGGCTGTGACGAGACCGACCGCCGCATCCTCCACGCGATTATAGACAAATTCGACGGTGGTCCTGTCGGCCTGGACACCATAGCCGCCGCCATCAGCGAGGAGTCCGATACGATCATGGACGTGTACGAGCCGTACCTGTTGCAACTGGGCTTCCTGGCCCGCACTCCACGAGGCCGTATAGCCACCCGCAAGGGGTACGAGCACATGGGCGTGCCCTACCCGCTTCGCATGGGCATGGAGGAAATTGACGTGGAGCAGGGGAAGCTTTTCTAGGCATACTTCGCATGTAGATAACAAGAGACCCGCCACAACTCGGCGGGTCTCTTGTTATCTACATGGTTCCAGCATCCCATTTGCGAAGCGCACGCACGATCCAGTAGATGTTCCAAGCTGTGAGTAGAATGCCCGCTAAGAGCAGCGGGACCTTACGAGGCAAGACGTTAAAGCGAACGCCGCTGGCATCAACTTCAATTAATGCCACCTCATCGCGTTCGGGGCGTTCTGGTGTGCCTCTAGGCCTAGCCTGTGTGCCGTCTGAGCCTGGCAGCGTACCAATGGCGGGTCCGCTCAGGTAACGCACCCTAGCTACGCGGAACGAGGTTCTGTCGCCTTCTACCTCTGCCGGGCCGAACACCATTGACACAAGTTGGGGCTGGGCGGGTACACTTTCACCCCTGGCGATAAGATGGCGAGGCAGTTCTCCGGGTAGAAGCCCGGCACTCCTGAGAGTCTCGTTGGTTGGCCGAACTGTGCCGTCAGCCATTCCGTTTGCTCCAGCGTGCCAGCAAATATAGTACCGGACCCACTAGGAACGACAGAGGAACTATCTTGGGCCAGTGCTTGAGAGACGATCCTAGGGCCAGTCGCCTGACTCCGGCACCATCGATGACGTAGACGGCGGCGGGGCCGAGTGCTGTTAGAGTGAGGGACGACGAGCGGGCGCGGAACCTCCTGCGGACCAGCCGAACTTCGGGCACAAGGGCAATTCTCTCACTGCCCTGAGCCACGTAGATAGGAGTACCTCGTATGATGGTGCGTGCCAAGCAACCCCCAAAATGCCGAAATGCGCGGGCCCTTACACTGGCAGTGTAATGCTCTGCTTTAAGTATTGCAAAGCGCATTATACGGCAAGGGCTACGGCAGAGTGGGCGTGGACGGATGGGGTCAGCCTCGGCGCTTGTTGCCGGCAGGCTAATTGCCCGATAATGAGGCGGTTGCGCACACAACAGGAGGCATATGGCAGGCGAGCTATCGGGCAAATACGCGGGGCTGGTCCTCGATATGGACGGCGTGCTCTACCGGGGCGAACAGCCGCTGGAAGGGGCGAAGAAGCTGTTCCCGGCTTTGCGCGAGGCCGGTATTTCCTTTATACTTCTCACCAACAACGCTACCCTGGCAGCCTCCGATTTCTCGGACAAGCTGGCGCGGATGGGCATCAGCGTGGAGGCAGCCGACATCCTCACTTCGGCAGGCGCGACGGCTACGTACCTCGGCGCTAACTTCTCGCAGGGTGGCGGTGTGTACGTGCTGGGTGAGGCAGCGTTGGTCCGCACGATTGAGGCGGTGCCGAACTTCCGGCGAGAGCTTGAGCGGCCCGATTTCGTGGTGGCGGGGCTGTTCTTCGGGTTCGACTATAGTGCCCTCCGGCGTGCGTGTACCGCGATCAGGCGGGGCGCGCGGTTCATAGCCACCAACGTGGACACGACCCTACCGGTAGAGGGTGGCGATTTCTGGCCCGGCGCGGGCAGCCTGGTGGCAGCTATACAGGCGTGTTCGGGTGTGGCTCCAACCGTCATCGGCAAGCCGAGCGTACACGGCGGTGAAATGGCCCTGGCGAAGATGCAGCTACCGGCGGCGCAGGTGCTTTGCGTGGGCGACCGGCTGGATACCGATATCGTCATGGGCCGTGACGCGGGTATGCCTACTGCCCTGCTGTTGACGGGGGTGTCGCAGCGTCCCGACATAGAACGGACGGGCATCGTCCCTGACTATATTTATGAAGACCTGCCCGAGTTTACGTCGGCACTCGGCATAGGATAAGCGGGAATGGGAGAGCGAACAAGTATGAAGGAAGTAGTTAAGACGGAACGTGCGCCTGGGGCTATCGGCCCGTACTCGCAAGGCATCAAGTACGGTGGGCTGGTATTTACCGCAGGTCAGGTAGGCTTAGACGCGGCCACGGGCCAACTCGTGGAGGGTGGGGTGGAGGAACAGACCCGCCGCGCCCTGGAAAACCTCAGCGCCGTGCTGGAAGCGGCGGGCACGTCGCTCAAGCAGGCGGTCAAGACTACCGTGTTCTTGAGCGATATGTCGCTTTTCGAGGCGATGAACGGGGTTTACAAGGAGTACTTTGGGGACCAGCCTCCGGCGCGCACGACCGTAGCGGCGGCGGGCCTCCCGCGTAACGCCCTGGTAGAGATTGAATGCGTAGCCGCGCTTGATTCCGAGTAGACCGCGGGCTTAGAAGGAGACTGATGGCAACTGTTGGAAGCAGGCTCGCGGCTTCGGAGAAGTGGGAAGAAGAGCCGTTCAGGTTCGACTACGAGGACGCCACGACGGTCGAGGGCCGGGGCGAGCTACGGATGGGCACGCGCGACCTCGCGGCACTCCGGCTCGAAAGGTGCCTGGAGGCAATCAGCGGGCACTCTGGCAGCCTGCTTGAGATCGGCTGCGGCGCTGGCCGCTACACGCGGGCCTTTCTGCACTACCGCCCCGACCTCGACGTGTACGGCTGCGACATCTCCCAGGTAGCACTCGAAGAGGCGCGGCGGGCCGACCGTACGGGCAAGATCGACTACAAGCTGGGTGACGCCCTCGACCTGCCCTACGCCGACAATTCCTTCGACATGGTGCTGCTCTTTGACGTGTTCGAGCACGTCACCGACGTGGGCAAGGCGGCGGACGAAGTAGCAAGGGTGCTCAAGCCCGGCGGGGTGTTCCACTGCTTCGTGCCGTGCGAGGGGAACCGGCGCACTATATTCGCCCTGTTGCGGCATAGCAAGCGCGTGCCGATCCACATGTGGAAGCGCGTGCACATCGGCCATATCCAGGTGCTGACCACGAAGCAGATGAAGCAGATATTGCTCCGCCGCAAGCTGCGGGTGACCGATACCACGTTCTCGTTCCACATCCTGGGGCAGATACACGACGTATTCGACTACTGGCGCAGGGAGATGCTGTCGCGTGAAGACCTCCCGAAGTGGCAGCAGGTAGCGGTCAAAGCCATCAGCCGGGCCGTGTTCATCCCGACGTGGCGGCTGGCGTACTTCGAGGACACCCTGCTGAAGCGCAACGGCGCGGCCATAGGCGTGCACCTGACCGCTCGCAGCGAGAAAGCGGCCTGACACGCCCCGGCGCGACCCTTCGAGGGTGGCGCGGTTATACTGACATGCGATGAGCCACCCCACACCCCACCAACGTGAGACCTAACTTCTCCCTCCAATCGCTACTCCCGTGGGCCGCCGCGCTTGCCGTGTTGCTGGGCCTCTGGCTGTTGCCTTTGCCTGGCGCGATGTTCGGGCAGGAGCAGGTGTCGGCCGAGCGCATGCCTGAGACGCGGCGCGCGGCAAACGAGGCAATAGGTGAATTCTTCAGGGCCAGGCAGGACTACTACGATTTCGTGACAGGCCACGACATGGCGGTCATCTCTACGTCGCTGCGCACTGCTCTACAGCAAGCAACGGCGGACCCACAAAGCCTCGATGCGAGGGCGCAGGTGCTTCACTGGGGCATCCAGGTGCGGGACTACACGTCGGTGCTGGCAGCCTACGGAGAGGCCGGGGACAAGGTATTTCCGGTGCTCCGCTACTACGACGAAGAGCTGATGAAGTACACCCGCTCGCTCACGCCGCCGACCGGTGAGGTACGCGCCCTCACCTTCCCGCTAGCCGACCACATGCGACTCTACCCGCCGCCCGTAGGCGACCTGATGCCCGACCCGCCCTGGGTGATGTCGGACGTCATAAAATCGCAGTTGGCTACTATCGTCCGACAGATAGACGAAGTGCAGGCCAGCGTCGATTCGCAGGATGGTTCTGTGCAGGTGCAGGGCACGCTCGGCGGCCTCGCTAAGAGTGTAAACGACATCTGGGAGAGCGGGCGTTCGGTCGAACAGGTCGGCTTGCAACACGCCAAGTACATCGACCACCTGCAAACCTACGAGACCAAGTTCCAGCAGTACCTCGACGCCCACGGCCCCAACAATATCTCGGCCACACGCCGCACGCTGGCATACGGGGCAAACATTGTGGTGGGCCTGGTGCTGGCGGGCGGAGTGGCATTGCTGTTGATGCCCCGGCGCAAGAGGGTCGCTTCCGAGGCGCGGGCTTGAGCGGCATAGCGACACCGCCCACGCCGTCACCCAGCGCGACGTACGACCGCACGCCCGTCACCGTCGCGGGCCCGCGGCTGACGCTACTTCGGTCGGAGCCTGTTGTGCTAGTGGCGATGCTCCTGTCGCTGGCGCTCTACTACTTCGTGCCCAGCCTACCTGTCAGGGGCGTGGGACTGGTCGCCTTCTTTGGCCTCACTCTCTACCGCATCGACCTCAGCCTCGCGATGGTGCCTCTCGCCGCACCTCTCTTCTACCACTACTACCCATTGGGGCGATTCCAGTTCTCGCTGGCTGAAGCGATTATCCTGTGCCAGGTGGGCGCGTGGGTCATAAGGGATGGGCTGACGCTGCTACGCACCCGCAAGCTGGTGGGCGTAGCCGAGGCATTGCGGCAGCCCCTGGTTTGGCTCGCGCTGGTGTTCGGGGCGATAGCAACCTTGTGGTTGCTGGTGCCGGGCGGCGACAATCGCCAGTTCGCGATACGCGAGTACCGGGTCACTATCCTGGAGCCGCTGCTGTTTTTCTTCCTGGTGGTGCGGTGGCTACGAACGGAGAAGGACATCTGGCGCATGGTCGCCGCGTGGTTGATCGCTTCCGCTGCCGTCGGCTACGAAGGTGTGGAGCAGTTCCTATTTGGTGAGGCCTGGAACATGGAGGGGGTAAACCGCGTGTCATCGGTCTATCCCAGCGCCACGGCCTTTGGCATCTACGCAGGGCGGGCACTCTCACTGGGCCTCGTGCTCTTCTTTTTCCTACCCCGCGAGTGGAGGCGCTGGCGCATAGGTGTCGGGCTGCTCTCGGGCATCATGGGCCTTGGGGTGCTGTTCAGCTTCGCGCGTGGGGCCTGGATAGGCGTATTTGTGGCGCTGGCGGTGGTGGCAATCGTTACCCGGTACCGGCCGTTGCTGATATCCGTCGGTGCGGTGATGGCCGCTGGAATCGCCGCCATGCTGCTGGCTTTCGCCGGGAACGTGGAGCGGCTCACCTCAATCGTCAATCTCGGCACCGAGGACAACACCGGGGTGGCCCGCTTCCGCATCTGGGAGGCGGGTCGCAAGATACTGCTGGACCACCCTATCCTCGGCATTGGACAGGACCAGTTCGCCTACCAGGACCCGGCGTACGGGGTGCCCACCGCCCGCCTCTTCACCACCTCGCACCCGCACAACTTCCTGCTCGACTTCTGGCTGCGCCTGGGCGTGCCCGGCCTCCTGTGGATACTGGGCACCCTGGCATTCGTGACGTGGCAGTTCCAGGGGCTGTGGCTCAAGCATAAAGGCACGGCACTGGGCGCGCTATCCCTCGGTCTGATGGCTTCCATGGTCGACTTCGCCGTTCACGGCCTGCTCGACATGGCCTACTTCACGATGGACCTGGCCCTGACCTTCTGGCTAACGCTCGGATTACTGGTACTGATGAAGAGACTGGCCCCTACTGCGACAAAGTTTTAGCTTGACGGAAACGCCAAGACGCCAAGACGCCAAGAACCCGCCAAGGGAATTAAGGCTTAGACAGTAAAAGAAGGACCAGAGTACCTGATGTTGTACCCTGGTCCTTCTTTTACTGTAGCAAACAATCCTTAATCTTGGCGGGGTGCTTGGCGTCTTGGCGTCTTGGCGTTTAGATATTTCTACGCGTGGGCTTCTTCGCGGTGCTTGCGGGCCTCTTCGATCACGCGGTCGGCCACGTGGGCGGGTACCTGGTCGTAGTGGTCGAACTCCATGTCGAAGCTGCCCCGGCCCTGGGTGATGGAACGCAGGTCGCTCACGTAGCGTTGCACCTCGGAGAGGGGAGCCTGCGCGTCGATGATGGTGAAGCCGTTGCCCTGCGGGTTCATGCCGAGCACGCGCCCCCGCCGCCCGTTCAGGTCCGACATAATATCGCCCGTATAGTTGTCGGGCACGATGATGTGCAGGAGCATGATGGGTTCGAGCAGCACCGGGCGTCCGATGTGCATGCCTTCTTTGAACGCCTGGTTGGAGGCCAGCTTGAAGGCCATTTCGGAGCTATCGACCGGGTGGAAGCTGCCGTCGTACAGCACGGCCCTGATGTTGACCACCGGGTAGCCGGCCAGCACGCCTTCGGAGAGCGCCTCACGGATGCCCTTCTCCACCGCCGGGATGAAGTTCTTGGGTACCGCGCCGCCCACAATCCGGTCGCCAAACTCAAACTCAGCATCGGGCCACGGCTCAAGCTCAAGCACTACATCCGCGAACTGTCCGTGCCCACCTGTCTGCTTCTTGTGCCGGTAGTGAGCGCGGTCCACCTTGGAAGTGATCGTTTCGCGGTAGGGCACGACCGGAAGGCCCACGGTAACGTCAACGCCGAACTTGCGCTTCATGCGGTCGGCCACGATTTGCACGTGACTTTCGCCCATCGCGGAGAGCACGGTCTGCCCGGTAATGGGGTCCTTGCCGACGTGGATGGTGGGGTCCTCCTCCACCATGTGGTGAACCGCGCTACCCATCTTGTCGAGGTCGGCCTTGGTACGCGGGGCAATCGAGGCCGAGAAGAGCGCCGAGGGGAAGTCTACGCCGGACAGCACCAGGGGAGTGCCGGGCGAGCAGAGGCTTTCGCCGGTCTGAGTTTCGGCGAGCTTTACCACCACGCCCATATCACCGGCATGTAGCTCCTGTACGGGAAGCTGCTCCTTGCCGCGCATGACGTAGACCTGCCCGATGCGCTCGTCTACGTTGCGGGTGGAGTTGAGCACGTGGCTGTCGGAGCGGAAAACGCCGGTGAACACGCGGAAGTAGGTCTGCTTGCCAAACTGGTCGCGTATCGTCTTGAAGACGAGGGCGGTGAGAGGGGAGGCGTCGCTGGGCTGCAACTCTACCTCTTGGCCGTTCGCGACGTTGGTGGCCGTTGTGACACCCATATCGCTGGGAGACGGGGCGTAAATCACAAGATTGTCGAGCAACTGGCTGGTACCGATATTCATCATGCCGGAGGCCGCGAGCACGGGCACGATGTCGCCGTTCTTGACACCGTTCTTGAGGGCGGAGTCCAACTCGTCAACCGAAAGCTCTTCGCCTTCAAGGTACTTCATCGTGAGATCGTCGTCGGTTTCGCAGACCCGTTCGATGAGGGCATCACGAAGTTGCTGCACCTCGGCTTCCATATCGGCGGGGACCGGCCCCACGGTGAACTTGCCGGTGTTGCCTTCGTAGAAGTAAGCTTTCTGGTGAAGCAGGTCCACCACGCCGCGGAACGACTGCTGCGAGCCGATAGGCACCTGCAATGGAGCGCACTTCTTGCCCAGCACGTTCTGGGTCGAGTGCCAGGCGTCCATGAAGTTGGCGTTTTCCCGGTCCATCTTGTTGACGACCACGAACCTGGGGCAGCCTCGCTCCTCGGCATAGCGCCACATCTGCTCGGTGCCGACCTCCACGCCCGCGGAGGCATCGACGAGCAGCACGGCGGTATCGGCCACCCGTATCCCGGCCTTCACCTCACCCACGAACTCAGCATAACCGGGCGTATCGATCACGTTGATCTTGACGTCCTGCCACTCGACCGGGGCCATCGAGAGCTGCACCGAGATGTGGCGCTTGACCTCGTCGGGGTCGTAGTCGGAAACTGTGTTTCCCTCTTCAACGCGGCCCAGGCGAGTGGTGGCCTTGGAGGTATAGAGCATCGCCTCAAGCAAAGACGTCTTGCCTGCCCCACCATGTGAAAAAAGGCCGATGTTTCGAAGTTGTGCGGTATTGTAGAGTTTCATAAAGCCAGCTAGAACCTCCTGCACTTTCTATTCATCATTGAATTTCCAGGTTCGGGTACAGCAAAGCGCCCAGGCCATGTTACCCGGAGGCTTTGCAGTGATTATACTTAAAAGACCCTTTGGTTGCCAGAGTAGTTTCAACGGTTGATAAAAGCAGGCGCAAGCGGTGGTTGAGGCTTGACTGAGCGCATGCCGAGTCCTTATACTTGGGGGTTAGCAAGTTTTAGGGAGTGCGGCACCAATTCACATGCCGCGATGGAGTTATAAGAGGCAATGTTAGCAGAAAAAACCGGCAGCATAGACCAGAAGCTGGATACGATAGAGGAGCGATACGCCCTACTCGAAGAGTTGATGGGCCAGCCTGACGTTGCCACCGACCCGAGGAGGCTGATGGAACTTGGCCGCGAGCGCTCTGACCTGTCGCCCCTTGTTGAGACCTACCGGCGATACAAGCACATCAAGCAGCAGCTAACCGAAGCACAGGAGATTTTGCGCGAGGGCTCCGACCCGGATATGGCCGAGATGGCCCGCGAGGAGATCGCGCAGCTTGAGCCTGAGTTAGAGGCTCAGCTAACAGAAATCAAGCGGCTGCTGCTGCCCAAAGACCCGAGCGACGACAAGAACGTGATTATCGAAATCCGGGGCGGGGCGGGTGGCGAGGAAGCCGCGCTGTTCGCCAACGAGTTGTACGGCATGTACACCCGGTACGCCGACAAACATGGCTGGAAGACCGAAATACTGTCACTCAGCCCCAGCGAAGTAGGCGGCGTCAAGGAAGTCATATTTGAGGTGCGGGGCCAGGGTGCCTACAGCCACTTCAAGTACGAAAGCGGCACCCACCGCGTGCAGCGCGTGCCTGTAACGGAGTCGCAGGGCCGCATCCACACCTCGACCGCCACTGTTACGGTGATGCCAGAAGCCGAAGAAGTGGACGTGGAGATCAAGGACGAGGAGCTTAAAATCGACGTGTACCGCTCCGGTGGACATGGCGGGCAAAGCGTGAACACCACCGACTCGGCGGTGCGCATCACCCACATCCCCACCGGCATTGTGGTCACCTGCCAGGACGAGCGCAGCCAGCTAAAGAACCGCATCAAGGCCATGACCGTGCTACGCAGCCGACTATACGACATGGAGTTGGCAAAGCGGCAGCAGGAGATGGGCGACGAAAGGCGCTCCCAGGTGGGCACCGGGGACCGCTCGGAGAAGATTCGGACGTACAACTTCCCTGACGACCGCGTGACCGACCACCGAATCAAAATGACGATATCGAGCGTGCCCCGCGTGTTGCAAGGCGAGATCGATAACCTTATTGAGACCTTGAGAGTGACCGACCAGGCCGAGAGGCTGCGAGCAGCCGGTCTCGCGGCTGAGTGACATAGAGCTATGAACGGCGGCACGATAGGAGAGGCGCTTCTTCAGGCGAGGAAGCGCCTCTCGCCTAATTCTTCAACCCCACAACTTGATGCTGAGGTGATACTATCTCACGTCCTGGGGATGAGCCGCGCAAGCCTGCTCGCCCGCCTCAACGACCCACTTGATGCAGGCGGGGCCGGCAAGTTCCACGAATTGGTGGCGCGGAGGACAAAGGGCGAACCTGTTGCCTACATAACAGGTCATAAGGAGTTCTACGGGCTGGATCTGCTAATCACCAGGGACGTACTCGTTCCGAGGCCGGAAACTGAGAGTGCAGTTGAGGCTTGTTTGGAGCAGTTGCCGAAAGAAGAATTGAGCCAATTGGCTGATATAGGCACGGGAAGCGGCGCTATTCTGGTTTCGGTATTGGTCAACCGGCCATTTACACGCGGATTTGGGACCGAAATCTCCCCCGAGGCACTGGAGGTCGCGCGGGAGAACTGCGCCAGGCATGAAGTGGCGGACCGTGCAACCCTTTTGCTGGGAGACCTCCTGCGGCCTCTACATGGCCCAGTCAACGTTATTGCGGCGAACCTGCCTTATGTGTCGCCCGGCGAAGCCTCACCGGATGTCGCTACGTGGGAACCGAACGTGGCGGTATTCGGCGGGGGTGAGGACGGCACGGGTACCATCCGCCGCTTCTTGCAAATGGCCCCGGATTACCTATTGCCGGGAGGCACGGTGGTCATGGAGACTGCGTACTCACAAGGGTGGATTGTTTCTGAACTGGCGCGGGCAGCGTTTCCGGGCGCGTCGATAGAAGTACGCAAAGACCTGGCAGGCTACGATAGGATTGTGGTGGTGAATACCAAGTGACAATCAAGCTGCTGGCCCTCGACCTCGATGGTACCCTCTTCACCGACGACCTGACCGTCTCAGAGCGCACCCGTAAAGCAATCCCAGCAGCCCAGGAGCGGGGCGTGCTCGTCACCCTAGCGACGGGCCGCATGTTCACGACGGCGGCTAAGATTGCCCATGACATAGGGATTGTTGCGCCCCTTATCTGTTACCAGGGGGCGTTAGTCCGGCATAACGGGACCGGGGAGGTGCTGTACCACCAGACCGTGCCATTGCCGCTCGTCCACGAGATAATCAGCGCCACGGAGCACCACGGTTTGCACCTCAATATCTACCTGGACGACAGGCTCTACGTGTCACGAATGACCGAGGGTGCGCTCTACTACTCACAGATAAACTATGGCCTTACCCTCAACGAAGTCGGTGACCTGCACGCCTGGCTGGACGCTCAGGGCGGCCTGGAGCCTACCAAGCTTGTGATAGTCACACCCCCGGAGCAGACGGACGCCGTGCTGGACGAGTTCACCCGGCGATATGGCGACCTGTTGCAGGTGACCAAGTCTCACCCGCGCTTCACCGAGTTCACCAACAAGGAGTGCTCCAAGGGGCGGGCGCTGGCTTTCCTCGCGGCGCGGATGGGTGTAGCCCGCGAGGAAGTCATGGCTATAGGCGACGGGCACAACGACCTGGACATGCTACAGTGGGCGGGCTACGGGCTTGCCATGCCTACAGCTCCCCAGGCGGTGCTCGCCATAGCGCACGGGGTGTGCCTGCCATTGGCCGACGACGGTGCGGCAGAGGCCATAGAACGCTTCATACTGGCCGCGAAGTAGCGAGAATTCGCGCCCAATTCTTCAGCAATGCGGCCCATCTTACCTGTCCTGCGGCCCCTTCGTGCGTTATAATGTCTGAAGGATGAAGGCCGAGAGACTCCGCAGATCAGCGCGCCGAAACACGCCCCCCGCCGACGACGAAGCAATTATGGATGCCGCCGTTGAGTCTACGCGTGCTCATGCCCAGGCGGGTGTAAGTGCGAGCGAAGATGCCCAGGACCTTGAGGGGAATGTAGCTCGCGTAGAAAGTACCCCCCAGAGCGTGCCTGCGAATGGGGCCGTCTCAGGGCCGGAAGCTGTTGGCGCTTTCCCACCCGCCGTGGTTGAAAGCACCGGCGGGGTCACCAGGATAATCGACACGAGCCCACCTTCAATGATAGCAGCCACCAGGGTGACTACCTGGCGGGAGCGACTAACAGGCGGGGAGCTTGACGAACGCCTGGGCCGCCTGGGTCTCGCGCTGATCCTCGCGGTGCTGCTGTGGTTCTACGTGGTGAACCTGGAGAACCCGGCACAAACCACTTCCTTCCGCGACCTGACCCTCGATGTGCGGGGCACTTCCTCGAACCTGAGGGTTATCAGCCCCCTCCCCACCGTCGATGTGACCATCCAGGCCCCCGAAAACCTCATGCGGAACCTGAGTCCGGAAGACGTACACCCCTATATCGACCTGGCGGAGATGACTGAGGGCGTACATGACGTGCCAATCGTGATAGAGACGAACGGCTTGCCGAGTGATAGCCTGACGGTGAACATCAATCCTGCTGAGATACAGGTCCAGCTTCAGTTGCAGGTTACCAGGGTCTTTTCGATAGCGGTCGATGTCGAGGGCACGCCCCCCCTCGGCTACAAGTTCGACCCGGCCCAGGTGACACCGCGTAGCGTGTCCGTCACCGGCTCGCAGGACGCGATCAACCGCATCAGCAGCGTGCTGGTCCCGGTGAATATCGAAGGCCAGACTTCCCGCGTCCAGGGCAGCCGCAACCCTCGTGCCCTGGACGCCGAGGGACGCGACGTGACGGGTGTCACTTTCGAGCCTGCCACGGTGCAGGTACTCGTTCCCATAGAGACTTACGTGCGCAGCAAGACCGTTGGCGTCCTACCCTCTGTGCTTGGACAACCCGCGGCGGGCTTTCGGGTGGTTTTGCTCACCGCGGACCCTAACAACGTGCAGATATGTTGCACCGAGGAAACATTAGGCCCGGTCGATAATCTGAACGTCGTGCCGGTGCCCATAACGGGCACAACCTCCACTATCATCACCACCACCCAACTCATCCTCCCGGCCGGAGTAGACCTGCTACCTACGGAGTCCCGCGAGATCACAGTCACGGTGCAGGTGGAGGAGTTCCAAAGCGCCATCGCGTTGTCTATTGCCCCGGTAGCGCAGGGAATCCCCGCGGGCTACAGTGCCTTTGTGTCGCCGGAGCGCGTGGACGTAACGTTGCAGGGGTCTATCAATCGTTTGCAGCAGATCGCCCCGGAGAACGTGCGTGTGGTGGCAAACGTTTCGGGCCTCGGGGCGGGCGCTCACCAGGTCACCCTGCAAACCATCCTGCCCGAGGGAGTAACACTGCAAAGCATCTCCGCACAACAGGCCACCGTCACACTTGTCGCCCCCACGCCCACTGTAGTGCCTCCGACGGCCACTACGCAGCCCTCACCTACTGCCACCGACGAACCGACCGTTGGACCCACTGTGACACAACCGGTTGTTGTGCAACCGGCTACCGCCACAGCTGCTGGAGCGACGGCTACAGCGCTCGTACCCCCAGCAACCCGCACACCGGCGGCCACGGCAACGCCCTCGCAGGTGGTGCCAACACAAACCACGGCCGCCGATACTCCCCTGCCGACGTCTTCACCGACGCCCGGCGCGGGTACCAACGGAGCCGAAACCCCGCAGCCACCTGCTCCACCTGCCGTTCCATAGGGCCGCATCGTGCGTATCATACGCAGGGGAGCGCTCCAAAGCGCTGTGGTATAATCCCCCGTGGGCGCATGGGGTTAGGAAGCGCGGGGCGCGGGTCCGTACCGAAGAACGGAATTTCCTGTGAATAGATATCAATGCAAGGGCAGATTTGGAGTGTAACAACGGATGTGTGGAATAGTCGGCTATGTTGGCCCCAGGGAGGCTACGGGTATTATCGTTGAGGGGCTGTGCAACCTGGAGTACCGGGGCTACGACTCCGCCGGCCTGGCGGTGCAGAACAACGGCTCAATCGAGCGGCGCAGGGCCGCGGGCAAGTTGAGCAACCTCCGGTCGCTGTTGAGAGACGATCCGGTTACGGGGCACCGGGGCATCGGGCATACCCGCTGGGCCACCCACGGCAAGGTGAACGAGGCCAACGCGCACCCGCACCGCGACTGCACCGGCGATATTGTGGTTATCCAGAACGGTATCGTTGAGAACTACATCGAACTCAAAGAGCGGCTCCGGGCGCAGGGGCACGAATTCCACTCCGAGACCGACACGGAGGTGCTGCCTCACCTTCTAGAGCAGTGCCTGAAAGATGGCGCGCCCGGCCTGGAAGAAGCGATGCGGCAGATGCTGCTTGACATACGCGGCTCGCACGCCATAGTCGCCATGCGCGCCCAGGAGCCCGACCTGCTGGTGGCCGCCAGGCTGGGCAACGCGGGCGGTGTAGTTATCGGCTACGGCGAAGGTGAGATGTTCGTCGCCTCCGACCAGCCCGCCATTCTCCAGCATACGCGGCTATTGGCCTTCCTGGAGCCAGGCGAATACGTGGTGCTCACCAGCGACGATGCGCGATACTACAAGATTGACGGTAGCGAGGTGCAAAAGCAGCCTCAGCAGGTAGCGTGGGACCCCATCAGCGCGGCCAAGGGTGGCTACAAGCACTTCATGCTCAAGGAGATCCACGAACAGCCACGCGCGCTGATGGACACCCTGCGGGGCCGCGTGGACGTAGAGTCCGGCCGGGTCGAGCTTACCAGCGTCAAGCTCACTACTGAAGAGATACGCAACCTGAAGGAAGTTGTTATCCTGGCGTGCGGCACCGCCTTCCACGCGGGGTTGGCGGGCAAGTACATCATCGAGGAACTGGCACGCATACCCGTGAGCGTCGAATACGCCTCTGAGTACCGGTATCGCAACCCGGTCGTTGAACCCGACACGCTGGCCGTCATCATCTCGCAATCAGGTGAAACGGTGGACACGCTCGAGGCCATGTCGGAGGCCAGCAAGCATGGGGCGCGGGTGCTTTCGATTGTGAACGTGATAGGCAGCCAGGCCGACCGCATGTCCGAAAGCAAGATACACGTGCAGGCGGGGCCGGAGATAGCCGTCGCCAGCACCAAGGTCTTCACCGGCATGATCGCGGACCTGGTGCTGTTGGGCATGTTGCTGGGGCAGGCGCGGGGCACGCTGGACGAGACGCGTTCGCGGGAGCTTGCCGAGGCCCTGATGAAGCTACCCAACCAGGCGGGCGACCTCCTGGCCGACGAGTCGCTCTACGACGACCTCGCGGGCCGGCTGCACAACGCCGAGGACATGCTCTACCTGGGGCGCGGAGTGAACTACCCTACGGCGTTGGAGGGTGCGCTCAAGATCAAGGAGATCAGCTACATACACGCCGAGGGCTGCCCCGCCGGCGAGATGAAGCATGGCATCAACGCCCTCATCGACAACAAGCTGCCGGTGGTGTGCATCGCCTTGCAGGACCACGTCTACAGCAAGATGCTCAGCACGATAGAGCAGGTCAAGGCCCGCGACGGCATAGTGGTCGCGATAGCCACCGAGGGTGACGAGGCGATGCGCGAGAAGGCTGACGAGGTGATATACATCCCGAAGGTGGACTACCTGCTATCACCAATACTGGCGAGCATGCCACTGCAAATGCTGGCGTACAAGGTAGCGGTGCGCAGGGGTGCCGACGTGGACCAGCCCCGGAACCTGGCAAAGTCCGTTACTGTAGAATAGCTCTGCGTTATACGGTTCTAAGGTTTAGTGGCATGGATGCCAGGAAGCTCGTTGAGTTACTAGAAGCGCTCAACCGTGTAAGCATGAGAT
>DASVRN010000172.1:0-30907 GCA_036388595.1 Chloroflexia bacterium | reverse complement strand
CGTCCATCGTCCATCGTCCATCGTCCCAAAAGGAGGCTCCACGATGAAGACGTACGCTATGACCAGAGCATCCGATAATAGAGGTGTTGCGGAACGTAACTCCCCAACCCACACCGCCTGACCTGGAGGTAGTTGGCCCGTTCACTTTTGACCTGCAAGTGCCGGTGGTGCCTTCTACTCCGACGCCTGTGCTGCCAACTGCCATACCGACTCAGCCGTCCAAGCTGCCCCCAATGCCCGTTCCTACAGGACCATAAGGGTATTGATGCTCCTGGGGTTCTTCGGGCACAAGACACAATAGTTTTCCACAAAGCATGGGCGCATAGTGCATGGGCAGATACCGTCCTCTCAGGTCCTGGGTGGACGCTGCTTAAGCGTGCCCGTACTTCCCTTGTCCACTTTGATCCTGCTGATTTCACCTATTGCTTCCAATGTGCTATACTGCTCAGTCATCAAACCTTTACACACCACCAAGCAAAGTGAAGAGGCAGCATTAACAATTCTTTACCATGCCAGCGAGTACTATTCATGCTCGTTCACTTCTTTCTGGCACATACCTTGCTATGCTAAGGCATGAACAAAGAAGCCATGATGTCATAGATGCCGGTATCTTCTCGTTCCAGATCTCCCGCATGGCCTAGTTCTCCAGGCACCGAACGACGGCATCTCAGGCCTGTATGCAGGCTGCATTTTCAGGCATTTTCGCGTATTTTACGCGCTCGCACGGTCAGCCACGTGGCAGAGCAGCCACCAAACAGTGTATTTGCCGTGTCTTCCATTTGTGAAGGTGCGGACGTTGCAATTGTTAAGCACGTTCTTGAATGGGCAACTCCATACGTCCCGATGGGATATTACGCGTAGGGAGAACGAGAGGAAGATGAGCACGTGAGCAAACAGGTTCTAATTACGGGGGGTGCCGGTTTCATCGGCTCTCACCTGGCCGACGAGCTACTGGCCCGCGGCTACCGGGTGCGGGCGCTGGACAACCTCACCGAGCAGGTGCACGGTCCCGACCGTGGCAGGCCCGATTACCTCAACCCCGAGGTTGAGCTGGTAGTCGGTGACGTGCGCGACCCGGAGGCAGTGCGCAAGGCCCTTATGGGTGTCGATGCGGTCTACCACCTGGCGGCGGCTGTCGGCGTCGGCCAGAGCATGTACGAAATCGAGCGGTACGCCGACGTGAACAACATCGGGACCGCTGTGCTACTGGAAGCCCTCGTTGAAAACCCGGTCGAGCGCCTGATAGTGGCCTCCAGCATGAGCATCTACGGTGAAGGGCTATATAAAGCCCCCGACGGCTCCATCTCCGAAGGCCAGGAGCGCGACATAGAGCAGCTAAAGGCCAGGCAGTGGGAGGTGCGCAACGCTAAGGGCGAAGTGCTCACCCCGGTAGCCACCCCCGAGTCGAAGACCCCCTCACTCGCCTCAGTGTACGCGCTCTCGAAGTACGACCAGGAGCGATTGTGCCTGGTGGTGGGCCGGGCCTATAACATCCCCACCGTGGCCCTGCGCTTCTTCAACGTGTACGGCACCCGCCAGGCGCTCTCCAACCCCTACACCGGGGTGCTGGCGATTTTCGCCTCTCGCTTCCTCAGCGGCCAGCCACCTCTCATCAACGAGGACGGCTACCAGCAGCGCGACTTCGTGAGCGTATACGACGTGGCGCGGGCCTGCCGTCTGGCGCTGGAAGTGCCGGAAGCGGCGGGGCAGGTCTTCAACGTGGGCAGCGGGCAGCGCTACACGGTGCGCGAGATAGCCGCCCGCATGGCCCCCCTGCTCCACAAAGAGCATTTGCAGCCCGAAATCACGGGCAAATACCGCATGGGCGACATAAGGCACTGCTTCGCTGACATTACACATGCGCGCCGTGTGCTCGGTTACGAGCCTCAAGTCACGCTTGAAGATGGCCTGACCGAGCTAGCGGGTTGGCTTGAAAAGCAGATCGTGGTGGACTACGTACCCCAGGCCTATGCAGAACTCGCCACACGAGGATTGACAGTATGACGCAACATGACAACGAAAAGCCCGCAGTCAAGCACCAGGGGCAGACTACTAACGGGGCAAATGGTGCGCACAAGGCGGCCAGTAACGGTCACGGCTTACACGAGAGCCTAATCTCGCCTGAGCTACGCCGCGCCATTGACAGCGGCACCGATGACCGCCCGGTCCTGATTACCGGCGGTGCCGGGTTCATCGGCACTAACGTGGCCCACCGCTTCCTCTCCGAGGGGCGCAAGGTGCTCGTCTACGACAACCTCTCCCGCGCCGGGGTCGAGCAGAACCTGGACTGGCTCAAGGCGACGCACGGCGATAAGGTGCAGGCCGAGATAGCCGACATTCGCGACGCGGCCAGTCTGCGGGCCGCCGTGTCCGGGGTCTCCGCCGTGTTCCATTTCGCCGCGCAGGTGGCGGTGACCACCAGCCTGGAAGACCCCATCGAGGACTTCACGGTGAACGCTCGAGGCACAATCAACCTGCTCGAAGCGTTACGCGCCCTGGACAACCCGCCTCCCCTGATATTCACCTCCACCAACAAGGTGTACGGCGGCCTCGAAGACCTGGAGTTCCGGGCCTCCGAGAGGCGCTACGAACCCGCCGACCCCTTCATCAAGATGTACGGCATCAACGAACGCCGCCGCCTCGACTTCCACAGCCCCTACGGTTGCTCCAAGGGCGCTGCCGACCAGTACGTGATCGACTACGCCCGCACGTTCGGGTTGAAGTCGGTGGTCTTCAGGATGAGCTGTATCTACGGCATGCACCAGTTCGGCACCGAGGACCAGGGCTGGGTGGCCCACTTCCTCCTGCGGGCGCTGCACGGCGAGCCTATCACCCTGTACGGCGACGGCCTCCAGGTGCGCGATATCCTCTTCGTGGACGACCTGGTGAATGCCTTTATGCTGGCCCTCAAGAACATCGACACGGTGTCGGGACAGGCTTTCAACATGGGCGGCGGCCCCTCCAACTCGGTCAGCCTGCTTGAGGTGCTGGACATCATAGGCGTGGTGCATGGCAAGCGGCCCAGGGTGCACCTGGATGCCTGGCGGCCGGGCGACCAGCGTTACTACGTCTCGGACACCGCCAAGTTCCAGGCTGAAACGGGTTGGAAGCCCCAGGTGGGCGTGCGGGAAGGCATCGAGCGGCTCTACAACTGGCTGCACGAGAACCGCATAGCAATACCCTCCCCTCAGCCCCGCATGAGCAGCCCGTGGACCGCCCCGGTGTTCCCCGCCCCGGTGGGAGTTGGAGAGGGCGCGGAATGAGCGACCTTGCCGCCGTCACAACTGTGGGCGCGGCAGGTGCGGTTAGCCAGCACACCGGGCATCGCAAGCCGAGGGTCGGGTTCCTGGGGCTTGGCTGGATAGGCAGGCACCGCATGGAGGCCATGCACGCCAGCGGCTGCATAGAGGTGGCCGCCATTGCCGACCCCGCTATTGAGACGCAGGAGCAGGCCGCCGCAATCGCCCCCGAAGCTATCCTCATGGGCGGCCTGGACGACCTGCTGTCGGCGGACCTCGACGGCATAGTAATCGCCACCCCCAGCGCTATGCACGCCGAGCAGGCAATTGCGGCTCTCGAACGTGGTATCGCCGTCTTTTGCCAGAAGCCCCTAGCCCGCAACGCCGATGAAACGCGCCGGGTGGTGGACGAAGCCCGCGCCGCCGACCGCCTCCTATTGGTGGACCTCTCCTACCGCTACGTAGCGGGCATGGACCACGTGCGTGATTTAATCCGCAGCGGCGAGCTAGGCGACGTATTTGCCGCCAACCTGGTCTTCCACAACGCCTACGGCCCCGACAAAGCCTGGTTCTACAACCCCCAGCTTTCGGGCGGCGGCTGCGTCATAGACCTCGGCATCCACCTGGTTGACCTGGCCCTCTGGATGCTCGACTTCCCCGAGGTGGTGAGCGTGCGGAGCAACCTCTACGCGGGTGGCAAGCCTCTCAACGGCAGGGCTGGCATTGTGGAAGACTATGCCGTCGCCGGTATGGAATTGAGCAACGGGGCGAGCGTGCAGCTTGCCTGTTCCTGGCGGTTGCAGGCCGGGCGCGAGGCTATAATCGAGGCTTCGTTCTACGGCACGCAGGGCGGCGCGGCGCTGCGCAACGTGAAAGGCTCGTTCTACGACTTCACAGTGGAGCGGTACCGGGGCACCTCCAGCGAGGTATTGAGCAGCCCCCCCGACGAGTGGGGCGGGCGCGCGGCGGTGGACTGGGCGAAACGCCTGGCCGCCGGGGAGCTGTACGACCCTTCGATAGAGCATATCGTGGACGTGGCGGCTACGCTGGATAGGATTTACGGGCGATGAAGGTGCTCATGACGGCGGACACGGTCGGCGGCGTCTGGAACTACTCGCTGCAACTGACGGACGCGCTCGCACCCTACGATGTGGAAGTGCACCTGGCTACGATGGGCGCGCCCCTGACGCTCGCGCAACGCACTGAAGCCCTCGACATCCCCAATCTCACCGTCCATGAAAGCACCTACAAACTGGAATGGATGGACGACCCCTGGAACGACGTTGCGGCGGCGGGCGCATGGTTGCTCGACCTGACGCGGGACATACAGCCCGACCTGGTGCACCTGAACGGCTACGCACACGGCGCGCTGCCCTGGGGGGTGCCGGTGCTCGTCGTGGGGCATTCGTGCAGCCTGTCGTGGTGGGAGGCGGTGCATGGGGAGGCCGCGCCTCCCGCCTGGGACCGCTACCGCGACGAGGTGCGCCGGGGCTTGCAGGCCGCCAGCATGGTCGTAGCACCCTCAGGTGCCATGCTTGCCGCCCTTGAACGGCATTACGGTCCGCTTCCTAACCCCACCGTCATCTACAACGGGCGCGACGCTTCTCTCTTCCCACCTGCCCCTAAAGAGTCTTTGGTGCTGACCGTTGGCAGACTATGGGACGAGGGGAAGAACGTGGCTGCTTTGCGCGATGCCGCTACAGGGCTAGAATGGCCGGTGTACGTGGGTGGGGAGGAGCAGCACCCTGAAGGCGGGCGTGTGAGCCTCGGTGACCTGCACCCACTGGGTAGGCTCTCTCCACGCGAGCTAGCGGACTGGTACGGCAGGGCCGCCATTTACGCGCTGCCCGCCCGCTACGAGCCCTTTGGCTTATCAGCGCTGGAGGCGGGGCTTGCCGGGTGCGCGCTCGTGCTGGGCGACATACCGAGCCTGCGGGAGATTTGGGGCGAGGCGGCGTTGTTCGTGCCGCCGGATGATCCCGCGACTTTGCGGTTGGCCCTGGATGCTCTCATACAAAACCCCGCCTTACGTACCGAGATGTCCCAACGCGCTCGCCGCCGGGCGATGGGGTATAGCGTCGGGCGCATGTTGCAGGGGTACATCGCGGCTTACAACGCGCTGGCAGCCGGGGAACTTGCCGCCGACTGGAAGGAGTCCGCCGCTTGCGTGTCGTGATGTTCTACCACTCACTCGTGTCGGACTGGAACCACGGCAACGCGCACTTCTTGCGTGGTGTGGCGACGGAGCTACAATCGCGCGGCCACGATGTCGATGTCTACGAGCCACAAGACGCATGGAGCGTGCGGAACCTGCTAGAGGAGCACGGCGCGGAGCCAATCGCCCGCTTCCACCAGGCTTACCCCACACTACGCAGCACCCGCTACAACCCCGAAAGGCTGGACCTGGACGAGACCCTGGATGGCGCTGATCTGGTGCTGGTGCACGAATGGAACGATCGTGGCCTGGTGAGTCGATTGGGTGAGCACCGTGCCCGCACCAACTCCTACAAATTGCTGTTCCACGACACCCACCACCGCGCCGTCACCGAGCGCGAAAGCATGGCCGCCTACGACCTGCGGCATTACGACGGCGTGCTGGCCTACGGGCGCGTGCTGCGTGAATTGTACCTGGCGGAAGGTTGGACGCAACACGCCTGGACCTGGCATGAGGCCGCCGACACGCGCCTGTTCCACCCCATCGAGGGAACGGAGCAGGCGGGCGATCTCGTCTGGATCGGCAACTGGGGCGACGATGAACGCACAGCCGAGCTGCACGAGTTCCTGCTTGAGCCGGTAAAGTCGCTTGGGCTGAAGGCGCGAGTGTACGGCGTGCGCTACCCCGGCCACGCCAAAGCAGCCCTGGCGGCGGCTAATATAGAGTACGGCGGCTGGCTGCCCAATTTCGAGGTGCCGCACGTATTCGCCCGCTACCGGGTGACGGTGCATGTACCCCGCCGCCCCTACACGCAGGCGCTACCCGGCATCCCCACGATCAGGCCGTTCGAGGCGCTGGCATGCGGCATCCCCATGATCTCCTCACCGTGGGACGACGTTGAAGGGCTATTCACACCCGGCAAGGACTTCCTTGTAGCCCGCGATGGACGCGAGATGCGGGACCACTTGCGCCAGATGCTTTCGGACCCGGACTTAGCCACCGCGCTTGCCGCCCAGGGTCTCCGCACCATACTGGAGAGGCACACCTGCGCCCACCGGGTGACCGAATTGCTCGACATTTACGCACAGTTATCCGGCGCAACACAAGAGATGGCTGGGGTAACACGTAACACGTAACACGTAACTGGTAATAGACTTACGAATTACGTGTTACGCGTTACGTGTTACGAGACAGGAGAGTAACGATAACATGGCGAACGGACTAAACATAGCTTTTTTCGGCTCCAGCCTCGTTTCGGCCTACTGGAACGGCGCGGCCACATATTACCGGGGCCTCATCAGGGCGCTGCACAAGCGCGGGCATAACGTCACCTTCTACGAGCCTGACGCCTACGAGCGCCAGCAGCACCGTGACATCCCCGACCCCGAGTGGGCGACCGTGGTGGTCTATCCGGGTGAGGGCGAGGACGGCGCGTACCGGGTGCTTGAGACCGCTCGCGGAGCGGATGTGGTCGTCAAGGCCAGTGGCGTCGGTGTGTTCGATGAGTTGCTTGAGCGCGAGGTGCTTTCGCTTCAGCGGCCCGGCACTCTCGTGGCCTATTGCGACGTGGACGCGCCCGCCACATTAGAGCGCGTGCACAACGATCCCAATGACCCGTTCCTATCGCTCATCCCTCGCTACGACCTGGTCTTTACCTACGGTGGCGGCGACCCGGTGGTAAACGCCTATAAGGCCCTGGGCGCTCGCGACTGCGTGCCCATCTACAACGCGCTCGACCCGTCCACGCATTACCCCGTGCCACCCGACCCGCGCTTCGAGGCCGACTTAGGCTTCCTGGGCAATCGTCTGCCTGACCGGGAGGCGCGCGTGGAAGAGTTCTTTTTGCGGGCCGCCGCTCTCCTGCCGGACCGGAGCTTTCTCCTGGGGGGTAGTGGTTGGGACGGCAAGGGGATGCCGCCGAACGTCAACAACGTGGGCCATGTCTACACCCGCGACCACAACGCCTTCAACTGCACCCCCCGCATGGTGCTCAACGTCAGCCGGGAGAGCATGGCCCGCTTCGGCTTCTCCCCCGCCACCCGCGTGTTCGAGGCTGCCGGGGCCGCTGCCTGCCTCATAACCGACCACTGGGAGGGCATCGACCTCTTCTTCGAGCCGGGCACCGAGGTGCTGGTGGCGCGAGACGGCGCGGAAGTGGCCGAGCACGTAAAGAGCGTCGGCCACGAACAGGCCCGGCGGATAGGGGAAGCGGCGTACCGGCGGGTGCTGGCCGAGCACACCTATGCTCACCGAGCGGCGCAGTTGGAGGCTTTGCTCACCGGCGCGCGGCTTACCCCTGCGGGTGCCTCTTCCAACCCTCAGACTACCGGAGCGGCCCGCTAATGCCCCAGAGCCTGGACATCGTCATACTGGGCCTGTCTATCACCTCCTCATGGGGCAACGGCCACGCCACCACGTTCAGGGGCCTGGTGCGCGAACTCACCCGGCGGGGACACAGCGTGCTCTTTCTCGAACGCGATAAGCCCTGGTACGCCTCCAATCGAGACATGCCCGACCCACCCTGGGGCCGCACCGCGCTATACAGCAGCCTGGACGACCTCAAGGTCCGTTTCACCGAAGAGGTGCGCGAGGCCGACCTGGTGATAGTCGGCTCCTACGTGCCCGATGGCGTGGCTGTGGGCGAGTGGGTGACGCAGACCGCCAGGGGGGGCACCGCCTTCTACGACATAGACACCCCAGTGACCCTGGCAAAGCTGGAGCGCGGCGACACCGAGTACCTGGCCCCGCACCTCATCCCGCGCTACGGCATGTATCTCTCCTTCACCGGCGGCCCCACCCTGGACCTCATACAGCGCCAATACGGCTCCCCAATGGCCCGCGCCCTCTACTGCTCGGTAGACCCCGAGTTGTATTACCCGATTTCAGAATTAGGAATTCGGATTTCGGATTTAGAAGATACCCAAACAAATCCGAAATCCGAAATCCGAATTCCCAAATCCCACGACCTCGGTTACATGGGCACTTATAGCGACGACCGCCAGCCTCCGCTCGATTTGCTGATGTTGGAGCCTGCGCGCAGGTGGGCGGAGGGCAAATTCATCGTGGCGGGGCCGCAGTACCCTGAACATATTGTTTGGCCGCCTAACGTTCGGCGTGTTGAGCACCTGCCGCCTGCCGAGCACCGCGAGTTCTACAACGCCCAGCGATTTACCCTCAACATCACGCGGGCCGACATGGTGAAGGCGGGCTACTCGCCCAGCGTACGGCTGTTCGAGGCGGCGGCTTGCGGGGTGCCCATTATCAGCGATTACTGGGACGGCCTGGACACCGTCTTCGAGTTCGGTACCGAGATACTGGTGGCGCGCTCGCCGGAGGACACTCTGTCTTACCTGCGCGACCTTTCCGAGGAGGAACGCCAGGCTATCGGTGAGCGTGCGCGGCAGCGAGTGTTGCAGCATCACACTTCGGCGCACCGGGCGGCGGAGCTTGAGGGGTACGCCCTGGAATTACTCGGCAAGCAACTTGTGCCCAACGCACAATAAGCCGCGGGCATATCGGGACTAGATATTGCTAAATGAAGCCATCAGCCAGGGGGCGGCTGTTCCTACACACAATCCTACTCTAACATGGTGAGCATTATGGCAGTAGACCAGCATGTAAAACATTCGGCAGACGGCTTGCAGAGCGAGATTGAAGCTCTCGGCCCGTGGTTCCACAACCTGCACCTGCCGGACGGCACGCAGACCGCACCCGAACACCCACTGGGTGACTTCCCCTCGTACAAGTGGGACATACTGGCCCCTCACTTACCCGCCGACCTGACCGGCTGGACCGCGCTCGACATCGGCTGCAACGCTGGCTTCTACACCTTCGAGCTAGCCAAACGTGGTGCGCACGTCACCGGCATAGACGTGGACCAGCACTACCTGATGCAGGCTGAGTGGGCGACGCGGCAGTTCGGCCTTGAGGACCGCGTCACGTGGAAGCGGATGCAGGTGTACGACCTGGCGCATACCGGCGAACAGTACGACCTGGTGATCTTCATGGGCGTGCTCTATCACCTGCGCTACCCGATGCTGGGACTGGACATAGTGACCCAGAAGGTGAAGCGGCTGATGGTCTTCCAGACGCTGACCATGCCCGGCATGGAGGTCTACGAGCAGACTGACCAACTCGGCATCGAAGACCGCACGCCGATGCTGGAGCCGGGCTGGCCTAAGCTGGCCTTCATCGAGCACCGCCTGGCGAACGACCCAACCAACTGGTGGGCGCCCAACCACGCCGGGGTGGAAGCGATGCTGCGGGCGAGCGGTATGCGCGTCACCGAGCGGCTGGGGCACGAGATTTACCTGGCCGAACCCGACCCGGAACACCCTTCGAGTATGACTACCTGGAACAAGGACGAGCTCCTATCCGCGACGGGGCAACTAAGGCAAGACTCATCTTAGACACAGAGAGAGACCAAGGTATGTTTACGCAAGCGCAGGAACACGCCTCTCCGTTCAGGAAGGCAGCTATCCCACGCGACCCAAGCAGCATGCCCTACGTGGGGCTGGCCCCAGGCGGGCGGTACTTCATGACCGAGGACGGCGAGCCGTTCCTGGTGATAGGGCACAACGAGGCGCTGCCCTGGCCCCGCATGTACCACATGCAAGACGAGCGCGACATAGCCACCGTGGAGAGCTACGTCAAGCTGATGGCGGAGCACGGTGTCACGGTCGTGCGCATCATGCTGGAGTATTGCGAGGACGAGCAGTGGTTCTTCGAGGACGCGCAAGGTATGCCCGTACCCAGCACGGTGCAGTATTGGGACAACCTGATCGGCTTGTGCGAGCGGTACAAGATACGGCTGCTGGTGCAGTTCTGGGACACCTTCTTCCTGTCGCGCCGCTGGGAGTACCACCCCTACAGCGCGCCCGGCAGCGGCTTCGACGGCCCCGGCAGCTTCTGCACTTCGCCCACCGCGCTGGAGGCCCAGAAGCGCCGCATCGCCTTCTTCATCAACCGCTGGGGCGACTCGCCCGCCATATTTGCCTACGACCTGCTCAACGAGATACACCCCTACTGGGGCGGCACCCCCGACGACCAGCACCGTTGGCTGACCGAGATAGCCCGGTTCACCCGCAACTGCGAGCTTGAGCGGTGGGGCAAGCGGCACCTGCTCACCGTGTCCATATTCGGGGCCAAGCCCGAAGAAGGCTACGGCCACCTAGTGTTCCGGCATGCTGAGCTAGATTTCGCCAGCACCCACGTCTACGAATTGGGCCTGGTGGACAACCCGGAGAACACAATTGACTGTGCCGTGGTCATGCGGGACGCGGTGAAGTACGCCTTCAGCCAGATGCCGGACACCCGCCCCTACACCGACAGCGAGAGCGGCCCCATACACCTCTTTATGGACCTGAAGCTGTTCCTGGAGGAGCCGTTCGAGAGCGAGTACTACCACAACATGAGCTGGGCGCACCTGGCGACGGGCGGAGCGGGTAGCGGCATACGCTGGCCTTTCCGCGACCCCCACTACCTGACCCAGGAGATGCACGAGGTACAGCGGGGCATGTCGCGCTTCGTAACCGCCACGTCTGAGTGTGGTTTCGACTGGCTCAACTTCTCGCCGCAGCCGGTAGACGAGGCTATGCAAGTGGTGAGCCGCCTGTCGGAGGCCGAGGGGCCGCTGCCGGTGCTCCCCTTCGGCTGTTCCGACGCCAAGCAGGCCCTCATGTGGCTCCTGCGCGACAAGCGCGTGACCGCGGACGACACACCCATAGCCCCCGCCGACTTCATGCTGTCATGCCTGCGCGAAGGCAGCTACGTAGCCGAGTTTTGGGAGACCTATTCCGGCGAGCGACTGGGAGAGTACAGGTTCGAGGTAGTTACTCCCGCGCGGACGGAGTCCGAAACGGGCGATGCCGAGCCACAGATTCGAATACCACTGCCCGCGTTCGGTATAGACCTGGCAATGACGGTAAGGCCCAATGCATCCTCTACAGCCTCACAATGATTGATGTTAGCACCCAAAAGTGCCCCCTGTCATCCTGAGCGTAGCGAAGGATCTAAAGAAGGTGGAGAGGGATGCTGTCAAACGCTGTGGAACAAGGTCCTGAAGGTTCAGCGTAGCGGTAGAAGTAACATCTGAGATCCTTCGCTGCGCTCAGGATGGCAGGGGGATGTTTGGTCCCGTTAATCGCCCGGTCACATCATCGCAACGTCTTGCACTCAGCACGATAGACAGCGTTACGAGTTACGAGTTACGAGTTACGCCTCACGAGTCCCCCACCCATGCCCAATACCGCACCACAATTCAAGCAAGCCGCCATCCCGCGCAGCCCTGACAGCATGCCCTACGTCCGGGTCGCGCCGTGCGGTCGGTACTTCATGACCGAGGGCGGCGAGCCGTTCCTGGTGGTGGGGCACAACGACGCCATGCCTTGGCCCGGCATGCACAACCTGCACTACGAGCAGGACATCTCTACCACCGAGAACTACATCAAAGACCTGGCAGCGCACGGTGTCACGGTCATGCGTGTCATGCTTGAATACGTGCAGGACCGGCACTGGTTCTTCGAGCGGCCCGTTGGCAACTACCTGCCGGAGGCGGTGCTCTACTGGGACGACCTGGTTGGGCTGTGCGAGCGGTACGGCATGCGGCTGCTGGTCCTGTTCTGGGACACCTTCTTCCTCTCACGCCGGTGGAAGTACCACCCCTACAGCCGCAAAGGCACCGGTTTCGACGGCCAGTGGAGCATGTGCACCAGCCCGCAAGGCATGGAGCACGAGAAGGCCCGCATCCGCTTCTTCATCGACCACTGGGGCAACTCGCCCGCCATCTTCGGCTACGACCTCTTCAACGAGATACACCCTCACTGGGGCGGCACCCCCGAAGACCAGCACCGCTGGATAACCCAGATGGCGCGGTTCGTCAAAGGCTACGAGCTGGAGAAGTGGGGCAAGCGGCACCTGCTCACGGTGTCGGTGTTCGGCGCGTTCCCCGAAGGCGGTTACATCGACCTCATATACCGCCACCCGGAACTCGACTTCGCCACCACCCACGTCTACCAGAACGACGCCAAGGACAACCCGAAGGACACCACCAGTGGGGCCATCACCATGCGCGACGCGGTCCGCTTCGCCTACGCCAACATGGCCGACGCACGCCCCTACATGGACACTGAGAGCGGCCCTATCTTCGGCTACATGCACACCCGCAAGCGCCCTACCGCCGAGTTTGAGAACGAGTACTACCACAACATGACCTGGGCGCACCTGGCTACGGGTGGGGCCGGAAGTGGCATGCGCTGGCCCTTCCGCGACCCTCACACCCTCTCGCCCGGCATGCACGATGTGATGCTTGGCATGTCCCGCTTCATCGAGGCCAATCCTGTACTCTGGCTCGACTTCTCCCCGCAGCCGTTGGATGACGCTCTACAGGTGGTGCCCCGCGATGCTGCCGGAGCTAGCTTAGAGCACCATGTTCTACCGTTCGGCTGCTCCGACGGCAGGCAGGCGCTCGTCTGGCTGTTGCGGGATACGCGGGTTACGGATGACGCGGTGGCGGGTGTGTCCCTCGACTTGCTTCTCCCCGGCATGGCAAGCGGCGAGTATGTGGTGGAGTTTTGGGAGACGTACGACGGCAACAGGGTAGGGGAAGCGCGGGTAGTTGCGATGGATGGTAACATGAGGTTGCCGCTGCCGGACTTCGGGCGGGACCTCGCGGTCGCGGTGAGAGCGCATGGGTAACAGGGAGGCACTATGATCGAAGCCATCAAGTTCTGGAACGAGCCGAACAACATGTCCCACTGGGACTTCGACGTGGACCCCGGCTGGCGTGACTTCTCTCAGATGACGGTCATGGCAGCCCGCGCGGTGAGGGAGGTGTGCCCCGACCTGTGCCTGGTGCTGGGCGGCATATCCCCTATAGACCCGGAGTTCATCCGCACGCTGGAGAAACAGGGCGTGCTGGAAGTGCTCGATGCCGTGGCCGTGCATGGCTTCCCGCTAGACTGGAACCACTGGCAGATAACCGACTGGCCCGGCAAGGTGGCCGAGATAGAGGCGGTGAGCCGCCTGCCGGTGTGGGTGACCGAGGTGGGCGTGTCCACGTTCGGGGCGGACGAGGTGCAGGTGTTCGGCCTGCAACGCACCGCCGAGTTGCTCCTGAGCCGGGTGCCCCGCGTCTTCTGGTACAGCCTGTTCGACCTGCCTGCTGCCTGGGAGGCGACAACTAGACATAAAGAAAGCGAAGGTAGCTCCTATTACCGCCACTTCTACATGGGCCTCATCCGCGCCGACGGCACGCCCAAGCCCGCGCTCGACCACTTCAACCCGGAGATGGGCATCTGCCAGTGGTTCCATTTCGATGATCACAGGCTCGACCTGGCGGTGGACTGGCTCAGGCGCATGGGTGTGAAGAGGCTGCGCACCGGCATAAGCTGGGCCGACTGGCACCGCCCCAACGCGGTGGAGTGGTTCGACCGCCAGATGCGCGCCCTGGAGGAGTTCGACACCACCGTGACGCTCTGCTTCACCCCGCCCTCTCGTGGCAAGCGTCCGCACCACACCAGCCCGCCGGTAGACCTGGGTGAGTTCGCCTATTTCGCGGCGCAGGTGGTCGAGCGATACGCCCTGAACCACCTGCCGGTGCCCCGCTAGGCAGCCATGACCACCTTCCTGCTCGTCCGCCACGCCACCCACGCCCTGCTGAAGCGCACCCTGGTAGGCCGCACTCCAGGCGTGCCCCTGGACGAACTGGGCAGGGAGCAGGCCGCCCGCCTCGCGGACCGCCTGGCGGACATCAAGCCACTGGCCCTTTACAGTAGCCCGGTGCAACGCGCTATGGAAACGGCGGCACCCCTGTCCGAGCGGTGGGGCCTGCCGGTGCAGGTCGCGGAAGAGTTCTCCGAGATAGACTTCGGAGAGTGGGCGGGCCGCGATTTCAGCGACCTCAACGACTTGCAACAATGGGAGTATTTCAACTCCTATCGCAGCGGCACTCGCCCTTCAGGTGGCGAGCTAATGCTTGAAGTGCAGGCCCGTGCCGTGGTCGGCCTTCAGCGCTTGCACGCAGAGTACCCCAACTCCCTCATCGCTATAGTGTCGCATGGCGACGTGATTCGCGCGGTCCTCAACTACTACCTGGGGGCCTCCCTCGACCTCTTCCGCCGCCTAGAAGTCAGCCCCGCCTCGGTAAGCCTCCTCGAACTGCAAGACTGGGGTCCGCACATCCTGCTGGTGAACCACCTGGGTGACCTGCCTCAACTCCCCTGACCTGCGAATGCCGCAGCTACATCCCGGTGAGTAACCCCTACGAACCTTTTACAGGACCAAACACCCCTTGTCATCCTGAGCGCAGCGAAGGATCTCAAGAAGGTGAGGAGGGATGCTGTTGAGCGATGAGCAACAAAGGCAGGGTGCTGAAGGTTCGACGTAGCGGCAATAGGAGCATCTGAGATCCTTCACTGCGTTCAGGATGACAGGGGGTGTTTGGTTCGTCCCCTCGGAGCAGCGAGACTATACTGTTGCTGACCCTCTAAGCAACGCGCCCAACTGCTTCTTGTAGAGGTCATACGCCGACCAGAGTCGCTCCTGTTCGGCGGGGTCGTGTGCGGCCATATTCGCGCACATGTGGCACTGCCCCGCACGAAAGGCGGCGTAGGCCATTTGGTAAAAGGCGAGGGCAGAAATCGGTATGGATTCTCCCCCCGCCGAGTAGAAGGCTTCCAATAGGGTCCGGCTGCCTTCCTCATCAAGCCGCCACTCCACTATCGCCCCTGCTATATCCCAGGCCACCGGCTGCGCGCCTATGCAGGTGTGGTCCCAGGCGTGCCCCGCGCTGTCCGACTTCAGTATGCGGACCTCACGTGTGTGTATCCACTCGTGGGGTGCCATGCGTCCATCGCCGTAGCTGCCGGAGCCATATCCCGACGCACGCAGGGCGCCGGCGCACGTGCGGGTGCGTTCGGCCACTTCCTCCCCTAGTGCCTCCCAGGTGTTCCAGTAGAGCATCTCGGCCAGCCTCTCCGTGCTTGCCTTGCATTGCTCTGCGCTCAATGATGGGCCAGCCACAGCCGCGATATACCGCCCGATATGCCGGAGTAACGGCGGACTGCAATCTTCGGTGCTGAGTGGCCTACCCGCTGCCCACTCGGTCGCAACGAAGCCATTTATAACTCCCAGCGATTGAGGCGTCCACCCCTGAGCCGAACGTTCCCCTAACCGCGACTCCACCAACTCGGCTGTGGTCGCCATGTTGCCCGGCGCGCCACAAAGCCCCTCAAACTTAAACAGCACGCGTCTGCCGCTCCGTGTCGTGCAAAGGTACTTGGCCCGCTCGAAAGGCGCGCAGACGGTCGGCCACGTGCTGCTGTCCCGGTAAAGCACCCTCCGCCATTGGCCCCCGCTTACATCCTCAATATCGACCGCCGGGTCTGACTCGTCCTGAGAGGTAAGCCATGCCCCCAGCGCCTCTGGCAGAGCAAGCCCCCCAAAGCGCATCTCTTCCAGCGGCACCACGTACCGGGGAGTACCCGACCACCAGGCCCGCACCTCCTCGGAAGCGGCGTTGCCCGGCTCGTTGGCATGCCCGGGGAAGAAGCTGATCTTCTCATGAGCCAGCCCGGCCTCGACCAGCGCCTGCCCCACAGCCGACATAGAGGAACCTGAAAGTCCCGGCCCCTCGTCCACCACCAGGCCCCATTCAGCGCCCGTTACCTGCTCCGGCCGAATGTAAGCTTCCCGCTGGAAGGGGTGCCCCGTGGGACGGACGGTGAGACTCGCCACATCGCAGCCATGCGCGCGCAGTGTAGTCGCCACGGCCGCAGCCAGGGCGGTGCCTATGCTACGTATGCCAACCACTACCACTCTCTTGCTCTCGGAGGCGTAGTGGTCGGCCAGCCAGCGCAGGGCGGCAGCGCAGTATTGCTCGGGGTAGAGGGTATAGAACGCGAAGCCCTCCGGTATCTTGACCCGCACCCTCGCGTCCTCCGGTCCCGGTAGGCGTGCGAGACAGGTAAGTGCCAGGGAGAGACTTGCGCCTTGATCGAGGCCTGCCGCGCCGTCTCCACTCTGCCACGCCCAGGCTGCGTAGAACGCCAGGGCTATGTGTTCGGTGGCTTCGTGCAGGTGGCTGTTGTAATTGTAGCCCTGTTGCCACGGCTCGTCCGAAGCATCGCACGCCGCTTGTTCCACCTGCCCGGCAAGGACGAGCGCCGCCCGCAGGTGTTGCAGTGTCTCTCCGTCGCCCGGGCGTTCCAGGAGGAGTGTGACACACTGCCGCAACCGCTCTACCAGCGTATGGAGGTGCTCTTCGTACTGTGGGTCGCCGTAAACAATCATGGCTTTGCTTTATGTGCTGTCGCCCGTGCTCTGCCGTGGCCCTTCCGGCAGCGGTTTGCAAGAGCCGAGCCAGCATGTAAGTGGAAGGTAGCACCTCACCGCCACCCGCCATTCTCTGTCATCTCTGCTTGGGACTTAGTTAATGTTTATTTACAGAAGTCGCTACCAAAACCGTACCGAACCGCGCCTGCGTACGTTATATGTATGCAGCCGTGTAGTAGACCTCCCACACTTTCGTAACCCGAATCCCCTCCTCCCAGGTTCGGCCAAAACGGTGGCAAACATCGTGCAAGTATGTGAGGTGCCCGGCTAGGCACAACGATTATCCATCCATAACAGAATAAATGTGTCGAGGTGCGAGATGGCAAGATATAGACTTACCCTCCAAAGTAGCCGGCCCAAATTCAACGTAGCAATCATTACTACGCTCCTGGCAGCCTTATGCCTGGGGGCTTTCAGCGCGACCTCCGCCGCACCCGCGAGCGCGCAGGCGGTGCAGGAGACCGGGCAGGCCGCCCAGTACGCGCCCTCCTCGGTGGTGTTCAGCACCGCGCCGGGCAGCTACGGGGGCCTATGGATAGGCGAGATGAGCGGCGGGGGCAACGTCAGGAGCGGCCCCAGCATTCAAAGCCCGCGCGTCAAGTCGTGGGGCGCGGGGCGGCGTGTGCTGCTTTACCAGGGAGTAACCGATGCGAGCGGCGGTCTGTGGTACCGGGTGTCGGAAGCGCCTGAGCAGCCGATGTACGTCCATTCGAGCCTGGTGCGCCGGGTGGCGGCCGTCAAGTTCGAGGCGGGCAAGTACCGGGGCAAGTGGGTCAACATCAACCTGACCCAGCAGGTGGTCACCGCCTACGAGGGTGGCACTCCCCTGCGCGTGACGTTGGCCTCCACCGGCACCAAGAAGTACCCTACCGAGGTTGGCGTCTGGAAGATCTTCTACAAGCTGCCCAAGCAGGACATGGACGGCGGCAGCCTGGCGGCGGGCGACTACTACAACCTGAAGGACGTACCCTACCCGCAGTACTTCCACAAATCGGGTGAAGGTCTGCACGGCACCTACTGGCACGACAACTTCGGGCGGCCCATGAGCCACGGCTGCGTCAACCTGAGCACCCCTATGGCAGGCTGGTTCTACAACTGGGCACCTGTAGGCACCACCGTCTGGTCGCACTACTAAATCAGGAGACGAAAACGCCAAGACGCGAAGACGCCAAGGACGCGCCAAGAGTATAGAGGTTGGAGAGTACAGAAGGACCAGAGTACAAGTGTCGTACTCTGGTCCTTTTGTATGAATAACAATCCTTAATCTTGGCGCGTCCTTGGCGTCTCCGCGTCTTGGCGTTTTCGTCTCCTAATAGCCACCACTACGGGACTGGACCGAATCTTGCACCCACATAAGGTGACATGGGAGAACGCTCCTTGTCAGCCATGAATCCACACATTGATTGGAGTGAGTGTTATGAATAATCCACCGGATGATAACGAGACTGCCCGCTCGAACTATGTCTTCGAAAGCCCGCTGGCGTCAGGGGCGAAAGAAGGCGAGGGCATGAGGGAGCCGCACGAAGCGGGTGAGCGGATCGCCAGCGTGGAGCCGTGGGAAGAAGGGGAGAACACGCAGGGCTTCCAGCACGGCTCGTGGAACTACGTGCATTCAACCAATAACGAGGTAGGCCCTACTTTAGCGGAGCCTGGCAGCGGCAATGAGGACCACCCGGATACCAACCACGCGGAGCCTACCGGGTGAGGTAAACGGGGCGTGATGCAAGCTACACCCGCACTGCCGCTCGCATCACGCCAAACAGGAGGAACACCAACGAATAAGAGCATCTGCCGTACCCACTTAAGGGAAATGGGGCAGATGCTCTTATTCGTTGACTTCTTTATACTTTTCGTTACTTATGTAAATGCAGTTGGGGTCACGCGCTCCGCTGAACCGGGTCGGCTTCGACGCACAGCATCTCGACAATAGCCCTACCCATCGGTCCTTCCACCGGCTTCAACTGCTCGCGAGGCCCGCTGTAGGTTGTACGGTGCGACCAACCCTCGGTTTCGGCGGGCACCAGGTAAAGGTTGCCATCCTTCCCTTCCACGATCCAGTTAAGGTACAGCGGTGTCTTGTCCCCCAGGTAGAGGTGAGCGTGGGCCGGGTAATAGACCCTCGGGCTATCGTGTGGAGCCTGTCTGCTTTCTCTCGTCGCCTGTGTGTGTGATCGTGCTCGCCGTCGAGTGTATGTCTCCAAGTAGTTATCTCCTCTCGTCGCCGTCGTCATTGACCGGCGAGGCTGTTGCGGCTGCGGCACCCGAGAGGGCTGGACCCACAACGCCATAGCCAATTATAAGCAACTAGAGTACCTCGTTATGTCTATTTTCGCTACGAATCGGGTAGCATCCGGTAAATATTAGTCAAATAGCACAATTGAGAAGCTTACCCCTTTAGCAGTAAGACAGGGATTCAATACTAACCTTCGGTATTCGGAAACGACTATAGCGGCACAACTAGATCACCATCAGCAACAGCACTATTTCCGAGGGCCTGGGAGTTGGTGTCAACGTCTATAGAGCGTCGGCGAACATTACCAACACTACTATCTCCAATTTGTACACTGGTTCGGAAGTGCTAGCAGGCGACACCTGGACCTACTTTGGCCATACAGTCTATAACTACGGCTCCACCATTCCCATCTCAGGCAATTCTGCCGCCAGCGGGGGCTGGAAAACGCCGTTAGAATTGGTGTTGGTGGGCTCACGATAAATGAAGCCTCTGCTACCGTAGACCAATGACGGGCTCCCGGATCTTTGACAGTTGCGTGGCGGTTGTGGGACAGTGGTGCGTACGCAAAATGGACCGCTAGCTCAATTGGCAGAGCAACTGGCTCCTAAGAAGTTAGGGCTTTTCGTTGTGCTATAGGGCCATCACACGCGTGAAGGCAACACGGGAAATTGAGCAATCAGTTGCTCTGCGCGAGTTCATATTTGAACCAGACTATGATTTAATGCTCACACTCTGGGTAGGTGCTAGGGAAGGTAAAACCAGATGCGATCTTATCGTAGTGCTGCTGGACAGCTTGCCTTGCCACGCGCTGATCGATCTGGTAAATGTCATAGATTGCCAGCATGGCGCGTACCCACTCTGAGCCAGCTTGAACCCCTAAATCCATCGTCTTGCCATTGCGCAAGGCTTCTACCGCTGCTTCAGGTGCGATCGTAGCAATCGTAGCAATAGTTGGAACGCACTCGCAAGTAAGTACACCAGCACTCCAGCCCGGCCACCTCTCTCCGCTGGGAGAACTTTGAAAATTACTTGCTAACACGTGCAGTTTGGTCAGTACTTTTGTGTAGCTCACTCTCACCCTTGCTCCGGATAGTAGGTGGCCGTAAGTTCTTACCTGAGACTGATGGCTACCTACTATCCGGAGCTTAGCAAGCGCAATAGAAGATTACCTCTTAGCAGGTGTCTGGCAGACCGCATAGAACGTATTAGCCACGATCTTGGCGGCCTGACCCCTGGTTACCTGAGCGTTGGGTCTAAAGTACGCCTGGTTACCATTCCCACACGCCTCTTCAGCAGTCGTGCCGCAGGGGTAGCCGCCTATGAAGCCTCTGGATGCTAGCCTCTGTATCCAGATGTAGAACGGGCTATCCACTGGCACATCTCGGAAGCTCTGCTCGCTATGGGCATCATTGAAGCCGGCGGCATTGCTCACGATCTTGGATAGCTGTCCCCTTGTAGCGTTGGTATTCGGTCTGAAGTATGAGCGATTACCCGAACCACAAGGCTCTGTCGGTACGGAGTTGCAGGAGTAGCCCGACATATAGCCTCTGTTCGCAAGCCTGTTGATCCAGGGAAAGAAGGGGCTGTCCTTCTCTACATCAGCAAACACCTGCTCGCCGGGGTCTTCGTTGAAGCCGGCAGCGCTGGACACTACTTTGGCTATCTGCCCTCTCGTGATCTGGTTGCCAGGTCGGAAGAATGGGTCATTACTGCTGTTGCACTCCTCTCCTACTCCTCCGCAGGCATACCCACTCAGGATACTGCGGCAGGCAAGACATCGCACGAACGGGTAGAACGAGCTATCTACGGGTACATCCGCAAACTCTGCCCTACATGCTGTGGGCGTGGTCGTGACACTGGTTGTAACGGTGCTTGAGATCGTGCTGGTGGCGGGGATGGTATTAGTGGCTGTTTGAATGGCAACCTGGGTTGCGGTTCCAGTGGCCGATCTGGTAGTCGTCGCGGACGAGTCCGCACCGCGAGTATGTGTGGCGCTGGCAACGGCCGTGGAGGTCGTTGAAGTCTGTGTAGACGCGGGTACTTCCGTCCTTGTGGCAGAGGAAGTCTGCGTTTGGGTACTCGTCGTGGCGGTACTGCTAGCCGTCGATGTAGACGTAGTTGTGGGCGTAGAACTAGGAGTGGCGCTGCTTGTGGGAGTCACCGTGGAACTCGGTGTCTGGGTTGAGCTTGCCGTACTCGTCGGCGTCATGGTCTCTGTGGCTGTATTGGTAGCTGTATTGGTAGCTGTGTCAGTCGCGGTAGCGGTATTGGTGGCGGTAGCTGTATCAGTAGGCGTGTTAGTGGCCGTGTTTGTAGGGGTCATACTGGGCGTAACCGTAGGTGTGCTTGTGGCTGTCGCACTGAATGTTGGAGTTGCCGTCGCCGGGCAGGCGCTCAGCAGGGTCCAACTAACCTGCAAGTTAGCCTCGCCGCCGTGTTCGGCATACTCCACCTTTATAGGCACCGGTCCGCCGGGCAGGTCCACCTCTGGCGCGAACGCGCCTCCCGACTGCCATCGGTCCAGGATCAGGTTGTTGTTAGCCCACAATCTGACTCCGTCATCAACTGTAACGTTGAAGCGGTAGCGCCCACAAGTCAGATCAAGGGTGCGCGAGTATCGAGCGCTGAAGTTGTCGCTGGACATGCCATAGCCAAAGCCACCTGAACCCCACCTGTAATCCAGGGAAGGTGCTGTCCCTTCGCCTCTCTTGAGCCAACTCGTGCCCCTCAGGTCGCGGTTGCCGTACCCCTCGAAGCACCACTGGTTAGCGGCAGTGCAGCCCTCGTCGCGTGGCAGATAGCCCGGCCCCTGCCACCAGGCCTCTAGCTCAGCGTCACCACCCCCTTCGAAGAGTTCTATGCGTATCTCGTGGTTGCCCGGTGACAGGTAGCCACCCCAATCATGCCCATCGAAGCTACTCGACCACCATGCGTCCAGGCGTAATTGTCCATCTATGTAGATGCGGCAACCATCGTCATGCTGGCAGTGGAACCTGTAGTCCCCACCCTGGAATGACAGGTTGCTCGTGAAGCGTGCCGAGAAGTTATCGCTGGGGCACCCGCTTGCCGGGCTTCCCCCGCCCCAGTGCTTATTCACGTAAGGCCCACTTTCATACCCATCGTAGCAGCGATCTCTCAGCTCGCGATTGGGGAAGTACTCAACGTGGGTAGAGCCTGCGGGTGGGGGTGGTGGAGGCGGTGGGCTAGTGGCCGGTATAATAGCTATGGCGTTGGCTACAGCACGTCCGCCACCTAACGTCCACTGGCCTCCATTCCCGTTGTAATAGAGGGTACGAGAGCCGCCGCTGTCCAGCCTCAAGTTGTGCCGAGAACCTTGCTGCCAGAGGACGTCGTGCATCTCCTGCATCGTCCTGTTGCCCTCGCTCGCGGCAAGGTAAAGGGTATTCCCATCGTCGCTATAGCCCACGGCGCTGATGGTGTTCCCGCTACCCCAGCTTGCCGCGCTACAGCCGAACACATCACCGTTGATAACCACCTGGCCGCTGCCGGGGCAGCCACCCTGTACCTGGAAGTCCCAGCGATAGGTGCCGCCGTAAGTGAACTGTGGCCCTCCTGCCACCACGTTATATAGATCGCGGCCACCGCGGTTGCGCCCCATGTTGGGACGATCTGAGCTGGAGAAGGCGATTGAAGTGCGATACTGCGCGCAGTCGAAGCCAGGACGGCACCGGGTGAGGTCGCGGCCGTTCACGTACATCATGCCCTCGGGCCAGGTGGTGCCTACCTGGTCGAAGTAGCTGAAATAGTCGCCGTTGATAGCAGCGATCGCCCCGTGACGTGCGGCCATCGACTGTACCGTCTCGGCACCGCCTGAGTCGTTAGCCTGTAGGGCAGCCACCTGTATTTCCGGGTGTTGCAGGTTGACCTTCAGCACTCTGATACCATTCATCGTGACGTATTGCACCGCGTCTCTGGGTGCGCTGGGTGCGCTGGGTGCGCTGGGTGCTGCGGCAACTTGCCCTGTAGAAGTATCCGGTGCACCAATACCCACTGCCGTCAGGGCCAACATGCCTACGGCTACCACCCGCGCAGCCTTCTTATTTCTCAGCCCGCCTATAATCTCAAATCCTCTCACTTTTAGACCTCCATCCTAAACCTAAGCGCTTCGTTACTTGAGACGAAGCCTACCTGCTCTTCTTACCGCATCTTGTACATTCCGGTAACTCCTGCCCCCATTGCGGGCAGAGATGTTGTAGTGGCAGCGGTGATACACCCGGCGAGGTGTAGCCTCGCCTACAAGGAGATGGTAGCAACCTATTTCCTTGTTATTCTCTTCCATTGGGCCAATTCTAAGCATAGACCTGCGGCACTGGCGTTTGTGCGGGACATGTTCCGTTCTCAGGCCTCAGCCGTGAATGATCTGGCTGCGTATGCTTGTCATATAAAGCCATAGAGTGGCTAACTAGAACACGGTACTTGCAATCTATGGCTTGAATCTCACCTGTTTCTGTTCCGCGGGATCATCATTTCCCCTCCTTCCTGAAGTGCTCCCGTAGGTGCCCCCTGATAGCAGTAGGGACAGTTCTGATCGGGTAGCCCTCGGCCGTTGTGCCGGGATGTTCTTAGTGCACAGAGACAAACTCATTCGTAACCTGGATATGGCAAGCATCCAATACATTGTGACCGGGCTTGGGACTACAGGCGACGGGCAATGCTTATCGCGCAAGCCAGGTACTCCATCTATGCCCCCACTCGGCCTCGATACTGTGGCCATTGATCTGAGACATGATTTCCCCGGCCTCTGCGAAGGAGATGGAATTGCCCAAGATCGGCTCGCTATAGTTGCGACCGCTGTAGTCTGTGATAGCCTCATTGGAGATCATCGGTATTACAGACCCGTGCACGAAGAGGCAGGTGTGGCGGTCACCCTCAGAAAGGCTAAACTCTCTGCCGGTTGATCTGAGTGCTATGGCACGAGAACCAAGAAAATCAAGCCGGTCTGCGGCGCAGAAGATGGCACTGCCGCCGTAGGGCATCCCAAGGAACCGGTGGCGACCACCGACTACAACCGCATGATGTATGACTGAACGCTCATCTAGGATCACAGAGTCAACTATCACGGAGTCCCGTATGTCCGCAGTGGGGGGCACGTAGCTGCGAACGAGAGTGTTGCCTCTGGCGTCTCGTACTTGCGGAATATTGAATAGCTGGCGCGTCGCTTGCCCGGTGAGCGTATCGCTAACCAGCGACTCCAAACTGGAGCGTAAGGAGAGGTGTAGCCCATAGTCGATCCACAAGACCTCTCCAAAGTCGAGAGTAGCCACAGTCAGAGGGCGGCCAGTCTCGTGTTCGAGGGCGACGCGTAACGCGTGAATCTTGGAGAAGAAGTCCGGGAATTGGACGAGCAAGTCGCTGATGCCCCTGCTCCCTATTCTAGCCTCATGCTCAATCTCAGCCAGCCATTCCTCCTCGTTTGCACAGAACAGGGCCAACCATACGTAAGGGTCCCAATCGAGCCTCCGGCGGACATTGGCGATGTCAGCAGCCAACACCCGAGAGGCCACCTCCAAAAAGGTGTGCGAAACGGCCAAACTACCGAGATTCACTCCCAACTCCATGTTCTGTAGACCGTATGCGGCCACTCTCTTATGAATGTGCTCTATATCTTGGCGGGCGATCTGGCGGAGCATAAGGCCAGTCTGACCGTCATAGGCTATCCACTCTTTCTCGCGAGCGATATCAGGTGAGAGTTGGCGATGAGAGACGAAGCGTACTGCGTCAACTCGGCTGAGGTCGAGAGCCGTCTGCAAGGGCCTGCCTGGGACCAAGGCCTCGTCGCCCCACTTGATTAGCGCCCCTTGGAATCCGCACTGCTCCAGGTGAGCGAGCAGGCCAGTGGTACAAAAATGCGACAGGTCGGCAGTCCGCAGGTTATATGGGGATTTAGTTGCGGGCCGGGCTGTCGGGAGAGCTGATTTACGTTCTCCCAGCGCCTGAGTGAAGGGGCTGAGACGTTTGCCCTTGCCGAATAACATACTGATCAGCACAACCTTGTCTTGAGTTGGTTGAGAGGAGGCGAGGGCACCCCTCACCCCCTCCCAGGCATTGAGAGTGCCGAAGAAGTTGCCCCTGGATATTGTTTCGGCTACAGGGATGATCCGAGTCCTACCATCGGCTCGGAACACGTCGGATATCGTACTTTGCAGTTGCTCGCCCCAGTAGTCGATATCAGTTTCGCTTCCCGAAACAACACCGAGCACCATAGGCCCGCAGTTGTCACGAGTCAGCGTTGAGCAGGACTCGAGGTATTTTTGCCAGGTATCAGTCATAAGTCAAACCTCCAATGTAGAAGCGTACGTTGATATGCCTTGCTGATCAGTCTGATTCGCTCGGCTGCGACTGAAACAGCACGCATATCTGACGGGCTAGAACGTGATGCAGGACGCGGAATCCGGTGTCGCTCACCGGAGACTTGGTCCAGTCTCCCCACCTAAAAAAGTATTCCGACCACGTAGTGCCGTCCCAAATAAGGGAGCCTGGGCCACCCTCATGGTCTATCTGTGTGGCCCAAACGCCTGCTGAGGAGCAGGTTATCTTTGCCGTGTGGCCCTCGCCAATCTGCATGTAAGGGGCGACAAACTCCGCCAGCAGCGGTGTGCGTGCACTCACGATACGCCTCACGGCTTCAGGGGAATAACCACCTGTCTCTATTGCTGGCCCGGTAGGTCCGTCCAGGTCCGCATAAACGCGGCACAGGTAGGGTGTGAGCACGCGCTGCAACACAAAGAAGTCTAGCTCCGTAAGGTCCTCTTCATACCAGGTAACCCCTTCGTACGCATAGGCCACCCAGTTGGTGCCGTCCCAATCCAATATGCGCCGGCCCTCCGCAAAGTAAGTTATGCGACCCATGCGCCGGTCGGCATGGGGAAAGGAGACTTCTGCCGGTGCAAAAAAGGGCTCTAGCTTCACCTCGTACGGCTGTGCCACGAAGGGTATCGGAGTGCCGAGGAGAATCTGCTGGACAGCACTACCATGTTCGGCGGCAAGGCAAGCTATGCTGTTCTCGTTCATCATTGAAAGTACTCCTATAGCTAATCTGGGGGCTCAAATCTTCGGGCCAGCCACAGCGGGCCTGGCAGCTATGAGAACGCCGTCATGCCGGGTAAACTGGGTAACAGTGCTCAGTTGCTCTCGTGTATTGTGGAACCACCGCTCCCCGAACGTGAGTCGACCATGCAGTAGTAAGCAGGCCACAGCGGTGCCTACTACACTCCTGGGATACACCTGCCTGAGCCAGGAACTAACCCCATTGGGAGTGTTATCTATGCTCTCCAGGGCGAGTACCTCGTCCTTATCCTGCGGTGTGTGGGTAGCTACGGTTGCGAAGCTCTCGGTGATGCGTACCGAGAAGGAAAGCTCCGGGTGGGGATAGGCGAGATCAAAATTGAGACCGGTGCAGGTGATGTCGCTGATGGCGCTGGAGGCCACACCTACCTCCTCGTAGATCTCGCGTTTCATGGCGTGGACGAGGCCCTCGGGCATAGCCAGGTCGGAACGGTCAACGAAGCCGCCGACAAGAAAGTACTTACCAGGGTGGATGTGAGCGTTGTTGGGGCGGGGACCTACCAGGATCTTCTCGTCGGCCGTGACGACGGCGGCGGCGACAGCGAGAGGATTTGCCAAACTGTCCCAACTCCCACCGCGCATAGCTTCCCGCGAACGTGTGGCGACAAATTCGCGAAAGCTGGTAATGCCGAGGGCCAACGAGAGTTCCTGCCTGTCCGGCTCTACACGGAAGGCGGCAAGCCTGACCAGGACATCGTCGTTGTTGTTCAATCCCAACTTCGCGCGCCGAGAGGAGTGCTCCAGCCAGACCAAATTGGCTTGGGCCTGTTGCATGTCATCTAGGAGCAAGTTTCTAGATGTATCGTCTAAGTCTGCCTTCAGTGAGTCCGCTGCGAAGGGACCGATTGCGAGTATCTCATAGTCCGACATCTGGCTACCTCCTGACGGTAAGCTCTAACCGGAGTACCGGTCAGAAAACCCGGCTAACTGTAACTCTTCTGGATTACATCCCTGGCTGAACCTGCGGGCTTGGTCAGGGGGCTAAGATGGGGAGTGCAGTCTGAGAGAGGAAAGGCGAAGGCTAGAAGTAGGAGAGTAGCACGTCCCTTTTGGTCCTGGTTTCTAAATCTATCGCGCCTACAAAGAGGAGCTATTTTCGCTACGATCTTCGGCAGTCCCGAAGTGGGTGACCTCTAAATGTGGAAACGCCGCATGCATTCCCCCAATTGGGGCTAAGATACCTAAAATGGAGAGCACAATAGTCCACATATCTCATCTACCCAGCCCTGATGGGCGCAACCAACCCGGTAATTGGGCCGTTATTCCTGTGAGGCAAGGCTGTGGGCAAGTGCGTTGCTTGGACGAACCGTAGCCTTGTGTGTGGAGTCTTTAATAGGGAGGGCTGGACAATTTCAGCCGTGCCGCTGTAGGATTTCAACTGCCCCGATGGTAGACCGCACGCTCTGTGTAATACCGGTCCTGATCTGACATCTACTGTGCTTGTGGTGGACCGCTCGCGGTCCGGGCTGCCATAGGTTTGAGTGCTCAGGTTGCAGTGGCGATGTCTGTTGAAAGTCGGCTAGGGTGGCGGCTATGGGTGCTATTGATGGCTATGTATGCGGTTGTTTGTCAGGTCAGCCCCGGAGGGTCGGATATACAATGGCAGCATCGCTTGGTGAAGTTGTGCCTTCAACCATTGGAGCATCGAAACTTGCGGTCTTAGGACCAGGAGCGAAGTAGTAGATGGAGAATAACTCGCCCCGCGTGATGGATCTACTTACCTCGTACTTGAAATTGGCGATTGCTTTGTTTATAATTTCCAACATGTGCCCTATGGGAATGGATGCAAAGGACTAGTTATGTTGCCAACGCACTTGTGGGATGAGCCGCCGCCCCAAGTGCGTACACTTTTCTGTTCACATCCGCCACCACACTCCTGTACGGTATATTGCACGAAAATCGTATACGAAGGCACAAGTGTGATGTATTGGCATTATATTTGTTAGGAGCATGGCTTGTCAATACGTATCTCGTATGATTCTGCCGAGGCGGCGGGACGTTTGGCTTCGTTTAGCCGCAATTTTCACGACATATATAGGTTTGCGCGTCTTGAGCCTAAAGAAGTAGCTACCTTTTTCCAGGCGAGCTACGAGGCGATAAGGAGCTGGTCCACAGGGATGCGCATGCCCTCTGAGACTCGTCGCGACCAGTTTCTTGAATTCATCAAACGTTGCTATATTCGCCAGCCTTCGCAAGAAGTGCTCGATGCCGCTGTCAATCTGATGCGGGCCTACACTCCTGACCAACCTGTGGATGAGAGTGACTTGAGGGCCTTGTTGGGCAATAATGCCAATGGCAGCAACGGCTTAGACCAGAATACGGTCAGTGAGTCGGCCTACCCTAGCGGCTCGCACGCCACTGCACACGACGATGAAAGTGTGCCGTTGCTCGACGTGGACGAGGAGAGAGGGGTGGTGCCGCCGGTGCCACCCATTTTCTATGGACGTGAGCCTGAACTGAAGCGTTTGCGGCAGTTACTGGGGCGCAATCGGCTCATCACGCTGCTTACTGACGGTGGTACGGGCAAAACATCGTTGGCTATCAAGCTTGGTAATGATCTTCAGGAGCAATCAGGCCGGTACCCACACGGCATCTGGTTCGTGGAACTGCCAAGTCTAAAGAACACCGATTTTGTAGGTGAGTCGGGAGCCGACAGCTATGATTTAGTCCTCGTTGCCCAGGCGGTCATGCAGCGACTCGGCCTGGCCGAGGAACCCAATCAAACCGTCATCAATACGCTGTTGACCTTCTTGAAGCGGCGCACATTGTTGTTGATACTTGACGGGTGCGAGCAGTTAGCAGAGGCTTGCTCGCACCTTGCCGACGCGATACTCGGGGCAGCGGAGGGCGTACAGATTATCTCCACCAGCCGGGTCCCCCTACATGCCACAGGCGAAATAATCTTTCAGGTCGCGCCACTCCCAGTGCCAAAACCCGATGCCATAAGTGGCACGATGAAGCCAGAACAATGGCAAATGTTCCTGGACGAGTACCAGGCCGTAAAGCTATTTACGGCGCGCTCCAAGACCAAATGGGTAGCAAGCGACGCCCACAGGCTTGGCAGCGTCTGCCGGCGTTTAGGCGGTGTGCCCTTAGCCATAGAGCTGGCGGCGTCCAGGGTAAATCCGGCCGCACTCGTTGATATCACAGTCGCCGGGCAAACTCAGCAGTATCCGCTCTTGTCAAAGGGTGAACACCTGGATGAGTTGCTACGTAGCTTCGGCGGCGGTGGCTCAACCGTGTCGATACAACAAACCCTCGAGGCAACACTTGATTGGGCAGTATCATTGCTGAGCGATGCTGAGAAGAGTTTGTATCAGCAAATCAGCATGTTCGCAACTAGCTTCAGTCTGAGGGCGGCAGAAAATATAGTTGTTGTGCCTCAGGAGGAGGCTAATGTCACGTTCGTTCAGGATGGGTTAGCCAATCTGGTAAGGTACTCTCTCCTTACTCGTAGAGTGGAAGGCTCTTTTGTACGGTACGCAATGCACGATCAGGTGCGCAGCCACGCATTCAGGATGCTTCTGAAGAACCAGGGCAGTGGAGTGCAGAGTCTCAAAGAAGTACAGAGGCGCTACTTCAAGTTCTATTATTCGCTGGTCAGGCAAGCCGAACGTCGCTTACCCAGTACCGAGCGTAACACCTGGCTGATACGGCTGGACATGGAGTACGACAATATAAGAGCCGCCCTAGCTTGGGCCTTAGAACAGCCGGAGGATTTGCAACGGCAGGCGCTGGAACTTGCCGCCCCGCTGGCTATCTACCTGTTTTTCCGCGACCGCTACACTGAAGGCATCACGTTGAACTGCGATTTACGGCGTAGGTACAGGGGAAGTAATAAGCTGGCGCGGGCTTCGTCGTCATTCGGGTTGGGTGTGCTGTATCGCGCCCGCGGGCAGGTGGAACTCGCGCTGGAGCGTCTGCGGGACAGTGTAAGGGTGTATGAAGAGGTTGTTGGGAACCCCGAACTTGTGTCGCGAGATAATGAACTTCGGTTGGCATACGCGCGGCTGTTTCTGGCGCTCGCCCTGCGTGATGCTGACGCCTGGGGCAACCCTCCCGATGCCCCTGGTGCCGAGATTGAGAACCCGTGCAAGTTGGTAGCTCAGGCCTTGCAGAAGTTCAAAGCTGAAGACGATGAATGGGGGATAGCCCTTGCTTATACCTTCCTTGGAGCTTGCAAAGTGGCATTGGCTGATAGGGCAAAGCGACCGAGGGACGACCAAGAGCAAGAGGATACAGGAAGCGACTCCAAGGCGCAACAGGCAGCAATCGCTACTCAGACACAACAGGCAGCTCAGGATGCTCGCGAAGACCTGACAGAGGCATTTGACCGGGCCAGTGATCTGCAAGACGTCTGGTTGCTAGCTCAAGCTGTCACTCAGTTAGGAATCTTAGCATTCACTGTTGGCGATTATCAGGAAACAATTAATCGCTTCAAACAGTTCTTGGAGTTGCGCGAGCGGCGTATTGCGCCTGTTGGCACAGGGAGTAACACAGACGAGAAGCGTAGTCTTGCTAGCAGCTTAGGCGATACAACGGGGTTACTCGTCAGGGAAAATGTGGAGGAGAAGCGTGGGATTGCCACAAGTTTTCGCGGTATAGCGGCTGTACTGGTGAGGCAATTCGATGAGGACGGGAACAGGCAGAGGCTGCTCCTCGCAGCGAAATTGATGGCGGTTGCGGAGGAAGTGTACCGCTATCTGTCAGCGCAGGTACGAGAGTACGATCCACTTAGATTTGTTGAGACATATGAGAAGCTAAAACTATACCTTACACCTGAGGAGTGGGACGAAGTGACATCGGAGTGCCGTAACTTGACAATCAGCGAGGCAATTGAGCTTGTGCAAAAGGATCTTTTGT
>DASVRN010000171.1:0-9238 GCA_036388595.1 Chloroflexia bacterium | reverse complement strand
GCCCGCGATTTCAATCGCCGGGCGTCGGCTGGCGACTTGGTGGCATTCCATACCACCAACAGACAAGAGTCTGGCCCAAATACTTGAACCAGGCTCTTGTCTAGCATTGCGCAAATGTCCTATTGCTGCCCTACCGGAACCAGCCCTTACACCGCTGCACCATCCTGGCCCACAAGCCCTGAGACGTCTGCTGCGCCGATGGCAGGAGCCTCACCGTATCCGCGCTATGGCTGGTATCCTCGGCGGGAGCGGGGCGGTTGCCGTGCTCCCAGGCGCTGTAGTCGTCGGCGGGCGCGGTGGGCTGCTGTAGCGCGGGGAGAATAAAGGGCAGCACTTCCTCGAACTTGCGCACCTCGGTGCCCCCATCCTCTGTACGGGTCGTCACATCGAACTCGGACATCACCGAGCGCAGCCTCAATACCTCGGCACGCAACTCTGCCTGCTCTTTGCGCATCCGCTCGGCCCATTCCTCCCACATGCGTTCCGTGGCCCGCAAGCCCGCCACGTTGAACTCGAGCGTCTGGCTCAGCTTGTACATCTTGAACGCCTTGAACTTCATCACGGCGTACATCGAGTGGTAGCTTGCCAGGTCTTGCACCAGGCTGTCTACACGCTGGACGAGTTCGCCCGCGTCCTCGCTGCGGTTGATGCTCTCCAACTGCAACGTGGAGTCGAGGTAGCCGAGGCCCGACATGAGCACGGTGAGCAGCCCTTCCTGCTCCTTCCACTCGTTCTCCCGGCATATCCGCATGATAGAGTCGTAGTGCTCCCGCAGGAGGTCTATCTGCACCGTCACCTGCTCGGCGGCGTCGAGCACGGGCACGGGTTCCACGCGTGGGCGTGCCGGTCTGGTGGGCCTGGAGGAGAAATCGCCTGCGTGGAGGCTGCCGTCGGAGATGCTGTCAGACATACTTTGCCCCTGTACGACTGTAAAGCAAGGTTCGCGGGCAGAAGAGGGCAATACCATGCCTCCGGCCCACTATATCTACTGTTGCGCGCCCTCAGATGGTTTAACGTTCCCGCCGCCTACATAGCAGCGGCGAGGTCGGCTTGAACGTGCGCCTGCACAAGCTCCGGGTTCAGGGAACGCCGGTGCGAGTTCGGTTCTTCCTGTACCTTGAGCTGCCCGCAGGCGGCCGCTATATCCTGCCCCCGCTCGATCCGAACCGTGGTCCAGATACCCGCGTCCTGCACGATCTTCTGGAACGCGAACACCTGCTCGCGCGGGGTGGCAAGCATGTCGGTGCCTGGCACGGGGTTGAGGGGAATCAGGTTCACATGGCAGAGCATCCCCTTCAATAGCCCCGCCAGTTGGTGCGCAAGATGCAGGCCATCGTTGACGTCTTTGATGAGCACATATTCGAAGGTAATCCTGCGCTTGGTGGCCTCGATGTACTCCCGACAGGCCGATATCAACTCCTCGACCCCGAAGCGCGAGTTCATCGGCACCATCCCGCTTCTTAGCTCGTCGTTTGACGCGTGCAGCGACACGGCCAGGTTCACCGCTACCTCTTCATGAGCCATGCGGCGTATCTGCGGCACAACGCCCACAGTGCTCACCGTCATGCGCCGCGCCCCCAGTCCTAGACCCTGCGGCGCGTTGAGCATACGAATCGCGCCCCACAGGTTCGCGTAATTCACCAGGGGCTCGCCCATACCCATAAATACGATGTTGGTGACGGCAGAGATTTCATTGGGCGCGCGCTGCGACTGCTCGTCCTGGTTTACGTGCCAGAGGTCGAGTTCGTCCTGCTTGCCAGCAACGGCACGGGAGGTCACAGCAGGAGGTTGCTTGTCGCCCGTGTAGCGCGGACGTGCATCGTTGGAGAGCACGGCGCGGTGTGGGTGCTCTCGCAGCCAGCGGTTGAACCAGAGCACCTGTTCCAGGATTTCGCCGCTGGTGAGGTTGCGGGTGAAGCCCATCTGCCCGGTTGCGCAGAAAGAGCAGCCCATCGCACAGCCCACCTGCGACGACACGCACACCGTAGCCCGGTCGTAGTAGAGCATCAGCACCGACTCGACCGTGCTGCCGTCCTTCATCTTCAGCAGCACCTTGCGCGTCCAGCCGTCGGTGGAAATCTTCTGCGCCACAAGCTCGGTGGACCCGAGGCGGTAGGTCTCCGCCAGCCTCACGCGCAACGCCTGGGGCAGGTTGGTCATAGCATCGAAGCCGGTAACAAGTTCCTTGTAGAGCCAGTGTAGCACCTGCGTGGCCCGGAACGCAGGCTCGCCCCACTCCACCATGACGGCGGCCAGGTGGTCGGGACTGAGGTCGTATATGTTGGGCCTGGGATCGCGCGGCTTGAGCGTGAGAGGCTGCGATACTGTGCTGGCTTGCTCCATACCCTATTATAACCAAAATCCGTGCCCTTGCCTCCACATGGAGAAATAAAAAAGAGGGCTGGCATGATGCCAGCCCTCTTCCAGAATCCCAAACAGTGTTAGTCGTCGCTCCTGCCCATGCCCGTGACGAGCATCACATAGTAGAGCAGGTTGAGCACCGCCACCGCGAGGCCCGCCACGTAGGTGAAGGCCGCGGCTGTGAGCACCGACCTGGCCTGTCCGTGCTCGGTGCGGTCCACGATGCCCATCGTGGTGAGCAGCTTCATGGCGCGGGAGCTGGCGTCAAGCTCCACCGGCAGGGTCAGCAGCGAGAAGAGCACCGCCGTAGCGAATGCGGCGAGACCCAGCCAGGCAAGGGTCGTCATCTGGAAGATTACGCCTATAACAACCAGGATGCCACCTAGCTGCGAGCCGATGTTGGCTACCGGCACGATGGCGGTGCGGGCGCGCATCAGGGTGTACCCTTGCGCGTCCTGTATCGCGTGCCCGGCTTCGTGCGCGGCCACCGCGATTGCAGCCACCGAGGCGCTGCCGTACACCCTGGGCGAGAGCCTGAGCACCTTCCCCCTTGGGTCGTAGTGATCGTCAAGGTCGGGCGATGCGCCGGAAGAGAGGCTCATGCCGTGCGGCTGGGTCGGCTCGACCACGACACCTGTCAGTCCGGACCGGTCGAGAATCATCCGGGCCACCTGCGCGCCCGTCAGCCGCTGCAAGTTGGGGATCTTTGAACCCTTCTCGAAGGCGCTCTTCACCCACCACGAAGCCAGCAGCATCAAGACGACGCCGGGGATCATCACAAAGAATATATATCTTGGATCGAAGAACATTTACTGGTCTCCTCTTATTACTTTCTATTTCTCCAAAGAACCGTTCGTCGCTGGGGTACCGTCGTAGGGCACGGACGGAACCACCGCGTTTCTATCTCATTATACGCAATATCGGGGCCATTTGTTGCACTTATGCAGGAGAAAGGACTCGCCGCAAGGCGAACGAGGACAGCGGAAACTCCGGTTCTTCGCCCAGCGAGAGGGCCGCCAATAGCTCGCCAACCAGGACACCGAACTTGAAGCCATGCCCTGAAAAACCCGCACCAAGCACAACATTAGAGTGGCCCGGCAGATGGTCCAGATAGAAATCTTCGTCCGGGGTCATTGCGTACATGCACATCCTTGATAGGTGTAGCTTACCTTGCGCGGCACCGGGTATGTAGCGTTCAAGCAGACTGATCAAGTGGGCCTCATAATCAGCGTCGGGTTGTTGCGGTACGTCGGGGTCGATTACCGGTCCAGGTAGGTGTAGAGAAACCTTGAGCAGCCCGTTCTGGTCGAGGGGAAAACCGTAGAAGTCGTGATCGAGGTTGAGGAAGACGGGGAACCTGTCCGGTGCGAACTCAGGCCCAAGGCCGCCGAAGTACACAACCTGTTGCTTGTTGGCAGTCAGGGGCAGTGTCAGCCCCAGGCGAGGCAGCAGCGTTGAGGACCACGCACCGGCGGCAAGCACCACGCGTCCCGCCCGAACTTTCTCTCCGCCTGCCAGTTCGACCCCCAATCCGCCGCCGTCTTCCGTCAGCCCGGTAACATCAGCACCTTCCCGAATGGTGCCGCCAAGCTCCCGCACCCTCCGTTCCAGGGCCGCCAAACAGCCCGAAGCCCTCAAGAAGCCACCCTCAGAGTTGATGGTGGCGTAGCTAATGTCAGCGGGCGCGAACTGCGGGTACTCGCGGCAGAGTTCCTCCGAGCTAGCCTCACGAATGGGCACACCGAGACGAGACACCGTCTTGTACGAAGCACGCGTGTATGGCGCATCACCCCTGCCCCAGCACACCACGCCGGAGTTGACGTACAGGTCCGCCCCGGCCTCGACTTCCAGTGCGCGCCAGAGTTCGATAGAGCGTCCCACCATGCGGGCGTATAGCTCGTTGTCGCCGTACTCGTAGCGTATTGCCTTCGTGGTGTCAGTCGATGCAGCGCGGTCGTGCCCCAATTGGTGCTTCTCCAGCACCACAACGGCTCTCACCCCACGCGCCAACAGCGCATAGGCCGTGGAGAGGCCCATAATACCCCCGCCCACAACAGCAACTTCGTACCGCACTTGATGCTCCAGTTTCTAACACGTAATTCGTAATTCGTAATTCGTAATTCGTATCACACCAGTTACGTGTGACGTGTTACGTGTTACTCCTACCGATTCGCGTGCAGCGGTGTACCCAGGATTTGCGCGAAGGCGGTCTCGGCCACGGCTTCCGGCATCGTTGGGTGGGCGTGGATGGTGTGCGCAAGCTCCTCTGCGGTGATACCCTGCTGTACCGCCAGGGTGCACTCGGCAATCACGTCCGAAGCGTGCGCGCCCATGACCTGCATGCCGAGTATGATGCCGGTGGTGGGGTCGCATACCATCTTGACCAGGCCGTCCGGCTCGCCTATAGCCTGGGCGCGCCCCAGGGCGGCGAAGGGGAACTTGGTTACTTTCACGGGGATGCCCCGGTCCTTCGCCTGCTGCTCGATCATGCCGACCGAGGCGATTTCGGGAATGGTGAAAATTACATCGGGTATCGCCCCGTAGTCGGCGGCGCGGTAATGCCCCAGTATGTTATCCACCGCGATCTCGCCTTCGTAGGACGCGACATGGGCCAGCATCGCCCCTGGTACGACGTCGCCAATCGCGTACACACCCTCGACCGAGGTCATCATGCGCTCGTCCACCGGGATGAAGCCACGTTCCGTGCTCAGGCCAATGCTGTCCAGTCCCAGGCCCTGCGTGTAGGGATAGCGGCCTTTCGCCCACAGCACGTTGGTGACTTCCCGCACTTCCTCAGTGCCCGAGTCGCCGTTCTTGATTGTCGCCTTGATCTTGCCGCCCTTTGCCTCTTCCATCGTGACGATATCGGACCGGGTGATGATCTCTATACCCTGTCCCTTGGCGACCTGCGTGAAGCGCCGGGCTATCTCCTCGTCCACCAGCCTGAGCACACGGGCCGAGCTAATCACCACAGTAACCTTGCACCCGTAGGCGTTGAAAATCGAGGCGAACTCCATGCCGACCACGCCGCCGCCCACGATGATAATGCTCTCCGGCATCGTGGGCAGGCGCTTCATCGTCAACTCGGCGTCCAGCACGTCGTCGGAGGTGATTACGCCGGGAAGGTCGCCACCCGGCACATCGGTGGGTAGCACTGTGCCGGAGCCGGTGGCAATCACGATGTTGCGAGTGCGAATTTCCCGCCCGTCTACCATGACCGTGCGCGGCGATGTGATGGTGCCCGTCCCGGTGATTACCTCCACCTTGCGCGACTTCATCAGCCCGCTGAGGCCGCTGGTCAGGCCGTCCACTACCTTGTCCTTGCGGGCGATAGTCTTTTCCCAGTCCACGCTCACAGGGCTGCCCAGGGCCAGACCGTACTTCTCGGCGTGGCTCATTTGTAGCATCAATTCGCCGGTCTTCACCATCGCCTTGGATGGGATGCAGCCCCGCAACAGGCACGTGCCTCCCAGGCGGCGGTCCTTCTCCACGATGGCGATCTTGAGGCCCTTGAGGCCGCCGTAAAGCGCAGCGACGTAACCCCCCGGCCCGGCCCCAATAATTGTCATATCATATTCTGTGTTGCTCTGCTGGTCAGACATTACTTACCCCTCTACAAAAAGTATCGTATGTGCCGGCCAAGTCGCCCGCACCGTTATTCCCCTGAGTTCCCCCACCCGAGGCGCGCCAGGACTTCCCCGGCTACCGCCTCGACTGTCTTGCCTTCGGTTTCTACGAGCATGTCTTCTACCGCGTGCTCCTCCATCAGGCCCAATAGCTCGACCGCCCGTTCCTGGTGCCACCTCAAGCTGTCGCCTGTCTCCCGCCCTTCCAAGCGCCTGTGGATCGTCGGCAGCGTGGCGTTCAGCCTCACCACCAGGATGTCAGCCCCTGGAATGGCGGCGTGGTAATCCGCGAGGGCCGGGCGCGCCTCAACAATGTCCACAAGTATGAGCCTGCTTGCTCCTACCGCTCGATAGTTGCCCGCGACCGCCGCCAGGTTTTGCAGTCCAAGGGCGGTATGAAACGGGTCAACCGTAGGAGCAGGATGGCACCAACGTAGCCAATCCAGGTCAATCACTGCATGAGCCAGGTCAGCCGCGTTAAGGAGATTGGACAACTCCCCCGCCACAGCTGATTTTCCGACCCCAACCGGCCCTGTAAGGACCACTACCTGCGTGTTTCCGGTCTCCAGTACCATGCTGCCAGTATATCAATTACCTGCATGGCGCGCTCCAGGACGCGCTCTACTTACGGCCGGTCCATTCCTCGGACCCATACTTCTCCGCCGCCAGCTTGAGGGCAGTTGCCTCCTCCAATGGGTCCAGTGTTGCCGGACCGAGGCTGACGTGCAGCCGCGTCTCGAACGCAGACACCAACGCTGATAGGGCCTCCTCAGGGGTGACGGGGCGGCCAAATTCGTGGCGTAGGGAAGTCATGCGCTCGGGTAGCTTCGTGTAGGCTCGCCGCTTTCCCGCCTCCGACGCGTAGGCGAATACCGACACCCATGCGTCCCAGTCGATATCGAGGAGGATCGAGCCGTGTTGCAGGAGAGCACCCCCTCTCCGTGCCTGGGCGCTACCCACCAGCTTCTTGCCGCCCGCGGTTAGCTCGTAAGCTGAAGCCGCGTCGAAACACACGGCACCACTATCTTCGACCGTGCCGCCTGCCTCATCAAGTGCCACCGCTCGCCGGACCGACATAGCGCGCAACAATGCCCTGTCAGGCGCTGCCAGCGACACGGAAGCGCCGAGCGCCTGTAACCCATCCACCAGGGCCGCGCTGATCTTGCGGTACGACTCGACCACGCCGCCTGAGACACGAGGGTCGTTTTCCCTGGCGATAACGGAGTAAGTAAGCTCGTGCTGGTGGAGCACGGCGCGCCCTCCCGTCAGTCGTCGCACCAGGCCGAACCCACGAGCCTCACAGGCCACCCTGTCGATCTCACCCAGCGCCTGGTTCGTGCCCAGCGAGAGGGTAGCGGGCTGCCAGGTATAGAACCGCACCACGGGCACGCCGCCCGCGATTACAGAGTCCAGCAGCGCCTCGTCAATCGCCATGTTGAGCGGCCCGGAAATACCGAAGCCGGTAAGCAGCCTCCACGTTTCGACGCGCAACGGGGCCTTAGTCTCGGTTGTTTGAAGTGTCAGGGCCATAAAAGCAACGGGCGAGCAGCCGGTCAGGGGCGCTCACCCGCATTATAGCAGTTTGCGTTTGGCGTGACGAGGAACGAGGCTTCAGTTGCGACGTATCAGCGAGTACGGGTCGGTGTGCTGGCGGGCGACTGGCTCAACCTGTCGTCCCCAACCATCACCAGGATATCCACGGGCAGGCCGTCGAGGTTTACGGCTATGGGCGCATCTGCCGGGTCGCCTCGCACCACCGCCGCGTCAGTGAGGCCAAGTGTCTGTTTTATGACCTCCAACGTGTGCGGCTTCTGCCCGCCGGTGTAGTCGGTGATCGTGGTGCGCGGGTGCTGGCCCTGGTCGGCCGCCGACGATAGGTCGGCCACGTTCAGGCCCTTCTCCGCTAGCAATTCGCTGGCTATCCGCGCCGTACCCCCCACCGTGGTCCCGTTTTGCACCGACAGGCGGGCGTTCTCGTTCACCAGCCGCGGGTCGGAGAAGCACTGCTTGAGCCTGGGCCGTATCCGCTCCCAGATTGGCATGAGCACGTCCGCGCCGCTCGCCAGTATCGTCTGTTCCACCATCGTGGCATCTATGCCGCAAGTGGTGATGTTGCCGGGACCGATGTCCTGCGCCAGTTTTGCCAGCGAGGGGATCTGGTTGAGCGGGATGTCAGTCTCCACAGCGCCTGACAGCTTGCCTGCCAGCTCCCCCAGGCGAGGAAGAATGTTGATGTTCATGCCCTGCTGCTTGAGAGCGAGGAGCACCTGCTGCTGGCGCTGGTTGCGTCCCAGGTCGCTGTCGGCATGCCGCGAGCGGGCGTATTGGAGGGCGATCTTGCCGTCCATGTGCTGCACGCCACCGGGTATGTAGATGCGGGTCGCCCCGTAGCTCCTGCTGGCGAGGGGGTACTCGTTGTCCACGAGTGGGGCCGGTACGTCAATCTTCAGGCCGCCCATAGCGTCAACTACCCTCTCGAAGCCCTGGAAGTTCACCTGGGCGTAGTAGTGGATCGGTATGCCGAAGGTTGCCGAAATGGTGGACATAGCCAGAGTCGGGCCGCCGCCGGGCAGGCTGCCTGGGTCCAGCCGCTCCGCGCGGTCGCCCATCTGGTAGCTCTGGTTGATGCGGCCCATACCGAAGCCGGGTATGGTCACGTACAGGTCGCGAGGTATCGAGAACATCGTCGCGGTCTTGGCGGCCGGGTCTATATGCACGATGATTTGCGTGTCGGCGCGCGTGTCCTCCTCCAGCGGGCGGTAGTCTAGCCCCAACAGGAGGATATTCACCGGCTCGTCGCTATCCCAGTCCGGCGGCTCGACTGCCACAAGCTGCGGCGTAGAGTCGGGCGATACGGTGCCGTCGGGGTCCACCACTCGCACATCAACCGGGGGCTTAGATATGTCTCCGGGCAGCCGCAGCACAGGCTCTATTGTGGACTTGAAGAGAAAGTACGACGCACCACCGCCCGCCGCCAGCGCCACGAGGAACAGCACCAGCAGAATGCGACGCACTCTCTTGCCCCGGCTGGTAGCGGCGCGCGCGTTCGCCACCCTGGCCCCCGCGGGTTGGGCGGGCTTAACAATTCCACTGGTAACCGACCTGGCCCTGTAAGTCGGTTCGGGCCGCCGGAACTGGTGTTGCGGGTCGGGCCGAGGGTTGGCACGGTTGGCACGGTTGGGTCTGTTGTGGGTAGACGTGGGTGTCTTGCGCGGGTTGGGCTGGCTCAATCCTGGGTGCTTCCTCTTGCG
>DASVRN010000170.1:0-5595 GCA_036388595.1 Chloroflexia bacterium | reverse complement strand
CAAAGTCTGCCGCAGGGCAGACTGGTTCATCTAGGAGCATCTAAATAGACCTGATGAGATGTATTAGTCCCGCAGGGACTTTGCAAGGTGTAGCCCTCGAATTTATTCGACGGGCGTCTCCCTTGTCACCGTGCCAATACCCTGCTCAGCCCTCAGTCCTCAGTCCTCAGTCCGCATCACTCCCCTTGTGCTATAATTAAAGTCCTTGCCCTCGATAGACCGCCCTACTGAATCCGGAGATTTCTCATTGCAACGGTCAGAACCTGCCTCCTCCGACGCACACCTGCCCCGGCGTGACATGCCCGCTCTAAGCCGCTCTCGCTTGCTGATTGGACTTTCAGCACTGGCGTTGCTGTTGGTCCTTGGCGTGCTCGCTGTCTCGGTGTGGCCGCAGGCAGGCACGCAGGTAGGCAACAGCAATAACACCCCTAACAACTCTTCCGCGCCCGCTGTCGCGCCTTCGGGTGAGGGTGCTATGGCCCTTGCCCAGGCTAGCAGTACGCCTGTGCCTCCCACGCGGGTACCCCCCACGCCCACGGCCACTCTCACGCCTTATAACGGCGACCCGGTGTCCGCCCGCCCTGCGCCTAGCCTCGGCCCCGGCATGCGCTACTTCACCGAGACTGGGCACCTGGTGTCGGGCGATTTCTACACCCTTTACCGCAGCAACCAGAAGAGCGCCGACCTGTTCGGCCTGCCCCTCACCGAGGCCTTTGCCCAAAAGCTGCCCGGCGGCGGGGTCTACATGGTGCAGTACTTCGAGCGCGCCCGTATGGAGTGGCACCCCGACTTGCCTGCGTCGCAGAGGTTGCAGTTTGGCGCGCTTGGAGCCGCCGCGCTTGAGGGGCGCAGCTTCGACCGCGTGTCCCCCGTGCAGAGTAACGCCTCACGCGCCTATTTCAACGAGACCGGGCACACGATACAGGGCGGCTTCTACGAGTTCTGGCGCGCCAACGGCGGGATGCGCTTGTTCGGACTGCCCCTCAGCGAGGAGATACACGAGGACGGTATGACGGTGCAGTACTTCGAGCGTGCCCGCTTCGAGTACCACCCTGAATTCGTGGGCACCCCGTACGCGATCCAGCTATCGCCGCTTGGGTACACGGTCCTCAAGCAGGCCGGTTTCAACATCCCGATGGGCACCTTCGTGCGCTTCAACCCTCCCCGGCTGGCCGAGGGGCACACTGCCACAGTGGAGGTAGCGGCCTCACCCGGCGTGAGCCTCACGGGGCAGTACGAGGGCCGCAGCCTGCACTTCACGCTGGATGAGGAGCGGGGGGTCGCCTGGGCGCTGCTGGGGGCCGTGCCGTTCAACGACGTTGGGCCGAGACAGGTCACCATCTCCCTGGTGAACGGCGACGGGGGCCGTCGCGTTATTACCCGCACGCTGGAGATAACGCCCTACAACTTCCCCAGCGAGACGCTCCGTTTCGACCCTGAGACCGCCGAGTTGCTGGACCCCGCGTACACCGGACCTGAACTTGACACGCTGAACAGGATATTTTCAGGGCGCACGCCGGAGAAGTACTGGAACGGTCCGTTCAGCATGCCACTTCTCGGTAACGTACGCGTAACCTCGAAGTTCGCCACCCGCCGCTGCTACAACTGCGCCCCAGGCTCGAAGCCCACCAGCTACCACGGCGGCATGGACATGGCAGTCAACGAAGGCACCGCCGTGCGCGCCCCCGCCGCCGGTAAAGTCGTCTTTGCGGGCAAATTGGACGTACGCGGTAACACGGTCATCATAGACCACGGCCTCGGCGTCTTCACCTTGTTGGCCCACAACTCGCAACTGCTGGTGCCGGAGGGCCAGATGGTGCAGCAGGGCGGCCGGGTGGCAGTGTCCGGCAACACTGGCCTCTCCAACGGCCCCCACCTCCACTGGGAAGTGCACGCCAGCGGCCCCCCCGTCGAGCCGATGGAGTGGGTAAACAGGGCGATGCCGTGAGGAATTGGGAATTAGGATTTCGGAATGCGGATTTAGGGGGGTTCGGAGCAAATCCGAATTCCGAAATCCTAATTCCCAATTCCAAAGTCGTCTTCATGGGCACGCCGCAGTTCGCCGTGCCTTCGTTGCGGGCGTTGGCGGGGGAGCCGTACAGCCTGACCGTGGTGACGCAGCCGGACAAGCCTGCCGGGAGGGGAGGGCGAGTTACGCCGCCGCCCGTGAAGGTGCTGGCGCAGGAGCTTGGCTTGCCGGTGTTGCAGCCGCCTACGCTGAAGGACCCCGATTTTCGCGCGCGGCTTGCCGAGTTGCAGCCGGACGTGACGGTGCTGGTGGCTTACGGCGAGTACGTGGCACCTTCGCTGCTGGAGTTGCCCAGGCGCAGCAGCATCAATCTGCATCCGTCGTTGCTGCCTCGCTGGCGTGGGAGCACTCCGATCCAGTCGGCCATCCTGACGGGCGATGAGATGACGGGGGTGAGCATCATCCGCATGGACCGGGGCCTCGATACCGGCCCCATCCTGGCCCAGCGCACCACGCCGCTTGCCCCAGGCGAGACCCACCCGCAGTTGGCGGCGCGCCTGGCCGAGATGGGCGCGGAATTGCTGGTGGAGACGCTTCCCGGCTGGCTGAGAGGCGAAATCGAGCCTGTGCCGCAGCCCGAAGAGGGGGTGACCCTCACCCGCACGCTGAGCAAGGAAGACGGCCTGATTGACTGGGCCTCACCCGCTGAAGAGATAGACCGCCAGGTGCGCGCTTTCCAGCCCTGGCCCGGCACCTATACCTTCTGGGAGGGTCGCCTGCTCAAAGTGCTACGCGCCCGGCCCATCGCCGCACCGGAGGAAGCGCATAGCCCTGGTACCATATTCGTGTTGCAGCCGCCCGGTTCGCCCAAATCGTTGGCGGTGAGTACAGGCCGTGGTGCCCTGGAGCTGCTTGAGGTGCAACTGGCGGGCAAACCGGCGATAGAGGCACGAGCCTTGCTTACCGGCTATCCGCAGATGGTGGGAAGCGTGCTGGGTAACGCGTAACTCGTAACGCGTAACAGGGCATGGGTTTTGCGCGTATTATTGCCCGGCTGCGCATTGTGTTGCACGCCACGGCTTTACACGTTACATTAGATACAAGAATAAATCACAAGTTACGTATTACGCGTTACGTGTTACGAAAGGTAACCGATGGCAATTCGCACACCCGAACCGAGGCTCCCGCTGGAGCCGGAAGAGTACCCGCTGTACCAGCCGCCTAGGCGCGTCGGGTGCTCCGGCATCACCATCGTGACGCTGCTGGCGATAGGGACCTTCTTATTCCTGGTGTGGCGGGTCACCCCGCCGATGGCTAAGAATATCACCGACTTCCCCAAGAGCTTACCGATTCTGGGGCCTTTGTTGGATGATGACGATGATAGCGAGACCGAAGCCGGTGCCGCCAATTTCCCGACCCAGACCGCCGAAGCCCTGGCCTCCCCTGTAGACCCGGCTGCGACTGCGGCTACCGCGGTGGCTGTTGTTGCATCACCCACTCCAGCCCCCACCAACACACCGGTGCCGGAGTATGTGCGGATTGCCAATACCGGCGGGCAGGGCGTGCGCCTGCGTAAAGAGCCGAGACAGGATGCGGACTTCGATGTGGTCTTGCGGGAAGGTGAGGTTGTCCAGATAATCGGCCCCGACACGCCCGCTGCCAATGACGCTAGTATCGTCTGGCGCAACATCCTCCGGGCCAGTGACGGCCAACAGGGCTACATACAAAAGCGCTACCTGGAGGCCGCGCCCGGACCGAACCCGTAGACGGACGATGGACGATAGACGATGGACGATGGATGATGGAAACGCAAAGACGCAAAGTACGCAAAGTACGCGCAAAGAGGATGATGGTTTGGATGTGTGCGAGCCTGTACTCAGTCCTCAGACCTCAGTCCTCATCACTCCTATCGTCCATCGTCCATCGTCCATCGTCCCTTTGACACCCCACTGGGCCGGATGTACAATCAGATACAGGGCGGTTACATGATGCTTTCTAACAACTAACAACTAACGACTAACAACTAGCTCAGAGAGCGCAGGTACAAGATGAGCAAGAGCCGGGTCGAACGCGAGATAGAGGAAATACTTAGCAAGTACGAGGAAGAGAAGGGGGAGAAGACGCGGGGGCAGCGCGAGGACCGGCAGGTGGTGGACTTCCGCCCCAACCGCACCCCTCCGCCGAGGCCCGGCCGCTATAGCCGCAGCACGTCCGGCTTCACCATGCCCAACTGGAAGCGGCTTAGCTCGGGCCAGTACATGCTCATGGCTTTCGGGGCGGCCCTGATGGCGATGATAGTGGGCACGTTCTCCAGCCTGCTCGCCACGCTCTTTATTCTCCTGGCCGTGGTGTTGTTCATCGTGCCGATACTCCTATACGTACAGAACGGCACCACAAGCGGCGGCTGGTCGCCCCCCACCGAGGAAAAACGCTGGCGCGGCCAGGTAATCAACATGCACGACCGCACCCGCCGCGACCCCAATGACCCCCTCGAGGGCATCAAGCGCTTCTTCCGCAGGCGTTAAGGAGACGAAAACGCAAAGATGCAAAGGACGCAAAGAACGCGCAGAGATTAAGTAGGGTGTTCTAAACAGAAGGACCAGGGTACGACATCGCGTACTCTGGTCCTTTTATACTTACTCAACCTTAACTACTCTTTGCGCGTTCTTTGCGTCTTTGCGTCTTTGCGTTTTCGTCTCCTCCCTTACACAACGTCCTCGGGGGAGAGCTTGCCGGTCTGGGTGCCGTAGGCCTGGAGCCAGTCGAGGAGGCGGGTGTTGGTGGCGGGGTCGTGCTGGGCGAACTGGTGGTCGCAGCCGGGTAGCAGCCAGAGGGTCTTGGGTTCGCGGGTCTCGTCGTAGAGGCGCTGGCTGACGTGGGCGGGCACTACCTGGTCGCCTTCGCAGTGCACCAGCAATACGGGGCGGGGGTTGACGCGGCGGGCGGCGCGTTGCAGGTCCACGCGATAGAGTAGCTGCATCATCGAATTGACGTTCACGCGAGGCAGGGGGCCGGTAATCATGGGCGAGGTATGCCCGCGCTGCACCATCGCCACCTCCTCCATGAGCGTCATCAGCATCATCTCGTTGGCGGGGCAGTAGGCCACCACGGGCGAGAGGTCCTTCAGGTGCGCTGCGGTGTGGATGGAGAGCCACCCTCCCATCGAGGAGCCTCTAATCGCGATGTTCATCGGGTTCACTTCAGCGCGGTTTTGCAGGTATAACAGCCCGGCGGCCACGTCATTGAAGATATTGGCGTCCACCTGTCCGCCGCTCTCGCCATGCCCCCGTAGGTCCATAACGAGCACCGCGAAGCCCGAGGCGGCTGCCATCTGGCCGAACGGGGCGTGTCGCTCTTTAGAGGAGCCGAAGCCGTGGCAGACCAGCAGGCCGGGGGACCACTCGGACTTCCCCTCCGGCAGGTACAGGTGAGCCGCCAGCTCTACGTCGTCGTATGTAGTGAACCTGACCAGTTCCATCTATGCGTGTCCCTCTGCTGCTGCGTAGTGGTTAGTGGTTAGTGGTTAGTGGTTAGTGGTTAGTGGTTAGTGGTTAGTGGTTAGTGGTTAGTGGTTAGTTTTAGCGCGTTGTGAACCATACGCCCGAATTATATACTACAATAGCTTC
>DASVRN010000169.1:0-24460 GCA_036388595.1 Chloroflexia bacterium | reverse complement strand
CTCGAATTTATTCGACGGGCGTCTCCCTTGTCACCGTGCCAATACCCTGCTCAGCCCTCAGTCCTCAGTCCTCAGTCCGCATCACTCCCCTTGTGCTATAATGGCGCGGCTGTCCGCGTGCCTGGTTGCGGACCGACGTACTCCTGGAGGGAAAGGGTGTCTAGCAGCGGGCATGGCGCGATTGAGTGGCTTGTGCGGCCTTACCGAGAGGGCGACCTCGCGGCTACGGTGGCGTTGGAAAACCTGGTCTTTCGGGCTGACGGTGTGGACATAGTCGTTACGGAAGAGGAGCAGCAAGTCAGCTTCTCACGTCCCGGCTTGCACCCGGAGCGCAGAGTGCTGGTGGTCGAGGGGCCTCCGTTGGAGGGTGTAGCCGAGGGAATGCTGCTGGCGTACGGCATGGTGCCTTCCGTCGAAGACGCGGAGACCGGCGAGCGCACGTATACCGTCAGCGTGCACGTCCACCCGGCTGCCAGGGACCACGGCCTCGTGCGCTATTTGACCGAGAGGCTGCTGGAAATAGCCCGGCAGGACGAAGCCAACCTGGAGAGCAAGGCGCGCTGGCACGCCGAAGTGCGGATAGACGCCTCCGAAAAGCAACCTTACCTGAAGGCGCTCAGCCTGGACCTGGGGCTGAAGCTCGCACGGCAGTTCTGGATAATGGAGTGCCCCCTGGACAGGCTGGACGAGCCGCAAGCTATCGAGGGCGTCACCATACGCAACTACCACGCCCCTGAAGACCACCCGAACGCTATGGAGGCATACAACCAGTCGTTCTGCGACCATTACGGCTTCCACCCCTCAACCCTCGACCGCTGGGAGCACCGATTCGCGGATCCGACTATCAAGCTGGACCTCTGCTGGGTGGCTGAGATCGACGGCGAGCCGGGCAAACTGGCGGGCTTCTGCCTGTGCAACGTCTATGACGAGGAGAACGCGGCGCTGGGCCGTTGCGAAGGCTGGATAGCGTTGCTGGGGACGGTGCGCGCCTGGCGGGGCAAGGGGCTGGGTCGCTCCTTGCTGCTGCACGGCCTCCACTCCCTGCGCAGCAGCGGCCTCGATACGGGCGTGCTGGGCGTCGATTCAACCAGTCCCACCGGCGCTAACCGCCTTTACGAGTCGGTGGGCTTCCGCACGCGCGAAATCTGGCTCCAGTTCCGCGCCCCGCTGGACGAAGTTCGCCTGTAGCACCGGCGCGAGGCACCGGAGGAGAACGCAGTGCTACCCGAAGACCCTGAGCAGATGGCGCTTTATGCCCGGGGCAACGTCTACATGGACCAGGGGAACTACGAGCTTGCCGCCGAGCAGTTCCGCAGGGCGGTTGAGGTCTCGCCGGAGCACCACGCGGCACTTTACAGGCTGGGCTGTGCTCTGGAATACTTGGGCCGCTTCGATGAGGCTATAGAAGCTTACGATAAGGCTGTAAAGACTTTTCCCAGTTCCGAACCAGTTCAGCCCTACGAGGTACCGAACTTTGAGGCGGAGGCCAAAGAGGGTATAGAGCGGCTCCGCAAGCTCAAGGAATACCTCGCAAAGACGAGCTTCTACGACTTGAAGGTGAACCGGGCCATCTGGCACGTGCGCGAGGTGATGCGGGAGTCGACGCCTCCCATCGTGGACCAGATTTACTTCGGCGCGCTGGATATAGACCTCAGGAACCTGTTCGTCGCGTTCGCCTACGCCGACTCCGAGGCATTAGAGCAAGCCCGCCAAAAAGGCCATTTCGACCTCATCCGCAAAGAGTTCCTATCCGCCCTGCTTGCAGCAGACTACCCGCCGGACGCCCTGCCTGCGGACAAGATCGAGTTCGTGTCCAAGAAGGAAGTTGACGAGCAAGGCGGCCCCTGGGTCTACTTCCGGTAAGCAGCCCTGTGGACGCCACATCCAACCTATCAGCGCCGGCTCGTGGCAACCAAGCCCCACCTTTGTCATTTCGAGCGCAGTGAGAAATCTCGTCCCCTACCGAGATGTTTCAACTTTCCAGGTCTAGAGTGTGGATGGGGCAAGAGTGTCTCTTCGGGTGCTGAGGGACGAGATTTCTCACTGCGCTCGAAATGACAAAGCTGGGGCTTTGGGTACTCATCTCCCTTCGTCCGGCTTTTGAGACAGCTTCTATTATGTGGTCTCCCCTGCTTCTGCTTGTTGCCTGTTTGTGGCTTTCCTGCCGCCTACGTGCTGGTGCATAAGTAGTGCGGCCCAACCTTGATACTATAGAACCCATGTGCTAGACTGCGCCATCAACCCCGGAGGAGAAGTCATGACACAGGGCAGTAACACACAGCCGGACGAAACTAATAGAGACACCGAGGGCAGTTACGTTTCCGTCAACGGCCTCAACATGTATTACGAAATCCACGGCGCGGAACACACAGGACAGCCGCTGGTCCTGTTGCACGGCGCTTTCTCGGCAATTGGCACGTCGTTCGGGGCGCTCCTACCAGGGCTTGCCAAGACCCGGCAGGTCATCGCCTTCGAGATGCAGGGTCATGGCCGCACCGCCGATATCGACCGCCCCTTGTCCATCGAGCAGATGGCCGATGACACAGCCGCCGCCCTCCACCAACTCGGTATCGAACAGGCCGATATCTTCGGCTACAGCATGGGCGCTGCCGTCGCCCTGCAAGTTGGCATACGGCATCCGCAGGTGGTACGCAAGCTAGTGCTCGCCTCAGTCACCTACAACCTGGGCGGGGTCCACCCCGGACTGATGGAGGGATTCGAGGAGATGCAACCGGAGATGATGTTTGGATCGCCCTGGCACGAGGAATACCTGCGTATCGCGCCCGACCCGGACCATTTTGGCATATTATTCGCTAAAAAGACGGAAATGGACCGGGGGATCAAGGACGTGCCTGCCGAGACCATCGCAGCGCTCAAATCGCCCACACTGATCGTCATCGGGGATTCGGACCTTGTTCGGCCCGAACACGCGGTGGAGATGTTTCGGCTGCTCGGAGGCGGCGTATTTGGCGATTTGGCCGGGCTTCCCGAGTCACAGCTCGCCATTCTCCCCGGCACGACACACGTCTCAATTGTGAACCGCGCCGAGTGGCTGGTCTCGATGGTTGGGGAGTTCCTGGACGCGCCCGCACCGGACGCCCATTGAGGCTAGCCGGGGCCGACCCCGCTCGGCAGCCTGCACATAGCCAGGAACCGGCGCAACGCGCCACGATCACCCTCGACGCGGATGAGGCCACCGGCAAGCGCCTCGTCGGGGTCTATCTGCCCGGCGAGCAGCCCCATGTAGGCGGGCATGTCGGCGTGCAGGACCATGTCGGCCCTGGTGTCATGGGTCTGCTGGACGTCAATGTCGCCGTCCTTGACCCGCACCTGCAAGACCTCATCGTCTATGTGCAACGCATACGTCTCATCCAGGCCTTGCGCCTCTTCAGGCCGGAAGAAGGTCTTAAGGGTCAGCGCGTAGGAACCCAGGCGCAATACATGGACGCCCTCCATAGAAGGCGGCACAAACTGGCTGCCCCACCGTCCGAGTTCGAGCAGCGTGTGCTCCAACGACTGCCCCAGGGACGTAAGCTCGTACACCGTGGAGGCGGCAGGCGGCGGGAGCACGCGGCGGCTGAGCATACCCTGCTGCTCCAGCAGCTTGAGCCGCTCCGCGAGCAGGTTGCTGCTGATGCCTGGCAGGCCGTCTACAAGGTCCTTGAAGCGGCGCGGCCCTGCCATCAGCTCGCGGACGATGAGCAGCGTCCACCGTTCCCCTACGATCTCCAACGCGTAGGCGAGGCCACAGTACTGGTTGTAGGTGCGAATGCTCATACCTAATATTACCCGAAAATTTTCTGAAGTTCAACTAGTGAAATTATTACTATCAATATTGAAGTAACTACTTGACTTTCTGCTAGGGTGGATGTATAATGTCTCTAGAACAAATGTTCGGGAGGGGCATCGCCCCAGTGCCAAGAGATTAGAGCTAAGAGTTTGTGCTGAGTCAGAAAGGAGACATGATGAGCGCCTCGAATGGTAACGGAGCTCTCGCCAATGCAGCCATTCCTAAGGCCACCCGCCGCGAATGGATTGGGCTTGCAGTGCTCACCCTAGGCTGCCTGGTCTACGCTATGGACCTCACGGTGCTGCATCTCGCGGTGCCCCGCCTCAGCGCCGACCTGAAGCCGAGCAGCGCGCAGTTGCTCTGGATCATCGACATCTACGGCTATCTCGTAGCCGGTTCGCTGGTCACGATGGGCACGTTGGGCGACCGTATCGGACGGCGCAAGCTCCTGATGATCGGGGCAGCGGCCTTCGGCATAACCTCCCTCCTCGCCGCGTTTGCGACCACGCCTGAACTGCTCATCGCAGGTCGCGCGCTCATGGGCGTGGCCGGGGCCACACTCGCGCCCTCGACTCTCTCCCTCATTTTCAACATGTTCCCCGACCCCAGGCAGCGCGGCATCGCTATAGGCATGTGGATGTCGGCCTTTTCAGCGGGCAGCGCGATAGGCCCGGTGCTGGGTGGGGTGCTCCTCGAATACTTCTGGTGGGGCTCGGTCTTCCTGATGGCGCTGCCGGTCATGGGCCTGCTCCTCGTGCTCGGACCCCGCGTGCTCCCCGAGTTCCGCGACCCCAACGCCGGGCGGTTGGACCTTCGCAGCGCCGCCATGTCGCTCGCCGCCGTACTCCTGGTAATATACGGCCTCAAGGAGATCGCGCAGGACGGTTTCAGTACGCTGTCGGTGCTTTCCATCCTGGCAGGCGTGACAGTGGGCGTGCTGTTCGTGCGGCGTCAACTCACCCTGGCCGATCCCATGATCGACCTCAGCCTCTTCCGCGTTCCTTCCTTCAGCGCGGCGCTTGCCACTAACGTACTGGGCATCTTCGTGGCGGTCGGCTATTTCCTGTTCATCGCGCAGTACCTGCAACTCGTGCTTGGCCTTTCGCCCCTCGAAGCGGGCCTCTGGTCGGTGCCTTCCGCCGCCGGGTTCATCATCGGCTCTAACGTCGCACCGAGGTTCATACACAAGTTCCGCCCGGCTTACGTGCTGGGTGGCAGCCTGGCACTGGCGGCCGTAGGTCTGGGGTTGCTCCTCCTTGTTGACACAACCTCCGGCCTCCCTATAGTAGTTGCGGCCTCGCTCGTCATCTCGCTGGCGCTATCTCCGATGTTCAACCTGACCACCGAGCTAACGGTAGGCAGCGCCCCGCCGGAGCGGGCAGGGGCAGCTTCGGGTGTATCTGAGACGGGGGCTGAGCTTGGCGGCGCGCTGGGCATCTCGATCCTGGGCAGCATCGGCACGGCGGTCTACAGAGGCGCGGTAGCCAACGACCTGCCCGCAGGTATCCCCACCGAAGCAGCCGTGGCGGCACGCGATACGCTGGGCGGGGCCGTCGGGGTCGCGCAGCAGTTACCGGATGGGATGGGCGTGGCGTTGCTCGACGTGGCCCGTGAAGCCTTCGTGCAGGGCCTGCACATCGCCGCCAGCATAAGCGGAGTGGTGGCAATAGTCGCTGCTATCATTGCAGTGGTGGTATTTCGAGGGGTCTCGGGCAGCGCTCAACATGCCGCGGAACAGGATTCGGAAGCTACCAACGTAACCACAATCATGTTTGCCGAACAGGAGGCCGGAAATGCTGCGTAATACCTCCAACACCACGCTCTACGGAGCGCCCCGCGCAATCGGCAGGCCGGCAGACGAAAGCATTATTGTGGCGCGGTTCGCAGCCAGGCTCGATGCCCTGGACCACCTCTCCCACGCATCTCTGGCGGTCCAGGCCCGCATACTGGAGGAGGTCAAGATCGTAGCGCGGCACATCAACGCCCGCGCGGAGGCAGGTACACCCTCCGGCTACGGGCGGCGCGTGCTCCACGAGGTGCCCGGCCGCTGGTCCCTGGCGGCCATCATCTTCCGGCCCGGCCAGCAGACCGAGCTACACGACCACGGCGGCTGGGGCTGCGCGGTCACGGTCCAGGGCATCGAGCGCGACCGCAGGTACGTCCACGACCCGTCGGGCAACCTGGTGCTGAGCGCCCAGCGTGACTACCCGCAGGGGGCGGGCTACGTCTTCAGCGCCGCGGACGTCCACCAGCCTATCGGTGCCGACCCCCAGCGATTGACAGTGGCCCTACATTTCCTCGTGCATGACAGCGGGCACCACAGCGCCAACCCGGAGACGATACAAGTCTCCAACGGGCGCACCAAAATTGCTGCTTGAGAACTGGAGAACACGGCACGCTGTAAAACGACCACGCGAAGGAGGGAAGCGAAATGGCTGAAAGAGGACCGGTGGCCGAGCAGATGCTCAGTGACGAAGATGCAACCGTTATACCCTGGGCCGATATACGCGAGCGGATTGTGACCGGGAGCACGCACTGGTTGACGACTGTACGCCCCGATGGTCGGCCGCATGTGGTGCCCGTGGGGGCCGCCTGGATGAACGGCGCGCTGTACTTCACCACGGGCCAGGGCACCCGCAAAGGGGAGAACCTCGCGCACAACCCGCACTGCGCCATCGCCGTAGCCAATGGTGGTTTCGATATAGTAGTGGAGGGCGAAGCCGCTCGGGTGAGGGATGCAGCCAAGCTCCAGCGCGTGGCCGAGCTGTACGCAGCCAACGGCTGGCCTGCCGCCGTGGGCGAGGGTGCCTTGGACGCCCCCTACAGCGCGCCAACGACCGGCCCCGCTCCGTACGACGTTTACGAAATGACCCCCACGGTCGCCTACGCCTTCGGCACCACCGACGAAACGGCCCCCCACCCCACGCGCTACCGCTTCTAGGCGAACATTGAGCGAGCAGGTAAAAGGAGAGCAGGAGATGGCTGGAAAAGAACCAACGGCTGAATTGCACCCACAGTTCAGCAGCGACGGTGCGACTGCCACGCCCTGGTCGCAGGGGCGGGAGCAACTGGAGAAGGCTGAAATTTACTGGCTGACGACGGTGCGCCCCGACGGCCGCCCCCACGTCACTCCGCTGATTGCCGTTTGGCTGGATGGCGCGATGTACTTCTGCACCGGTGAGACCGAGCGCAAAGCCAGGAACCTTGCTAGTAACCCGAACTGCATCATCACCACCGGCTGCAACGTCCTCAAGGGCCTCGACCTCGTGCTTGAAGGCGAAGCCGTGCGGGTGAGCGACGAGGGGAAGCTCCAGCGCGTGGCCGCCTTGTACGCCTCGAAGTACGACTGGCACTATACTGTCCGCGATGGTGCGTTCTACGGCGAAGGTGGGACGGCCCTGGTGTATGAAGTAGCACCGTCAACCGTCTTCGGCTTCGGCAAGGGCGAACCCTTCAGCCAGACCCGTTGGCGCTTCTAATGGCAGGCACGATCAAAGGAGGAAGAACGTGAGCAAAGTCGTTTTCGAACTCTCGATGTCGCTGGACGGTTTTGTTGCCGGCCCAAATGACGGCCCCGAACTCCCCCTGGGGGAGGGCGGTGAGCGGCTCTTTCACTGGTACTACATTGGCGACACGGCCTTTCCGGTGCCGGGCACGGACATGGTGTTCAACATCTCACGCGCCAGCGCGGAGCTACTCCGGGAGGGATGGGACACGATAGGGGCGATAGTGGTGGGGCGCAGGATGTTCGACATCGCCAACGCGTGGGGTGGCAAGCCCCCTGGCGGTGGACCCTGCTTTGTCGTTACCCACAACCCACCACAGGAATGGCTCAAGGAAGGGTCACCCTTCACATTTGTCACCGAGGGCGTTGAAAGCGCAGTAGCACAGGCAAAGCAAGCCGCGGCGGGCAAGAACGTCGCCCTGGGTAGCGCGAGTATCGTGCAGCAGTGCATCAAGGCCGGGCTGCTCGACGAGATACAGATCGACCTGGCACCCGTCCTCCTCGGTGGCGGCGTGCGGTTATTCGACCACCTGGGCGCGGTACCTATCGAACTGGAAAGCACCAGGGTGGTAGACGCCCACGGTGTAACCCATCTCAAGTACCGGGTTGTCAAGTAAGCTACAGCAAGCACCAGGGCAGGAGCCGCAAAGGTAAAGCTCGAATTAGAAGATATGGGGCGGGGGCTAATGGCAAAAAACGGTAATACCCGGCCCCGCCTAGTAAGGCACAAGATTAGTAGCCCACATAGTGGGGAAAGGTGTTTATGATGGCCGCAGAACAGAACAACGAGGATGCCCACCTACAGCAACTCGAACTTCAGCCGGTTTTGAGCATCAGGGGGACCATCCCTGTAGCTGAGTTGGGCGCGACGATGGGTGAGAGGCTAGGGGCGCTGTCTAGCTACTTGCAGCAAAGCGGAGCGCGGCCCGCCGGACCTCCCTACGTGCTCTACCACACGTTCGGTGATACCCAGACGGACTTTGAGCTAGGGGTACCGCTGAGGGAGCCGGTCGCCGGAGAGGGAGAGATATCGAGTGGCGAGCTACCGGGCGGCCCCGCCGTCACCACCTGGCATACCGGACCTCACGACAAACTGGGTGAGGCCTACGCACGCATTGCAGCCTGGATGAAAGAGCAGGACCGCGAGCCGGATGGCCCTGGCTGGGAGGTCTACCATTGGATTGACCTCAGCGGGGAAAACGATCCTGCAACCCAAGACCACTCAAGCGGGACCATTCAGCTAGTCCAGCCGGTCAAGTAAGACGCGCACTCGTGCCACACCAGTTCCGAGTGAGTCGAGGGTATCATGCCAGCTAACAAAAAGCCGCAGCAGCCCGTGAATAAGACAGCGGAAGTCGATGCGTTCATGACAGTACTCGACCACCCGTTCAAGGCGGAAGTACAGGCCGTGCGCGACATTATCAAGAACGTGAACGGCGACATTACCGAGCAGATCAAATGGGCCGCGCCGAGCTTCAGCTACAAAGGTTACATGGTCACCTTCAACCTCTGGGCTAAACAGCACGTTCACCTGGTCTTCCACAACGGCGCAATCTTGAGCAACGAAAGCGGGCTGTTGGAAGGCGACTACCCCGACCGCCGCATGTCATATTTTCGCAACATGGCCGAGGTGCAAGCCAGGAGACCGGCCCTGGAAAATGCCGTGAGAGAATGGGTGCAACTGAGGGACCAAGAAGGGATAACGATGAAGCCAGACCAACCCGATCAGCAGGAAAGCGACTTCCCCGCTAAACTCAGCCAACCGGCGCGGCGAGCGCTCCTTGGGGCAGGCTACACCCGGCTCGAACAGTTGGCCGGGACTACGGAGGCCAAACTCAAGCAGTTGCATGGCATGGGACCCAAGGCGCTAGACCAACTTCGTAGCGACTTGGCGCTTCGCGGGCTACATTTTGCTGAAGACACAAAGGGTTAGCACCAGGTTCGACATAGCATCTACACCACGGCAACGAAAGGGGACCAATCATGTCAGATAACAGCACTTACACCCAGGACCCACAGCAGGCACCCACGCCGAATCCCGACCTCAAGAGCCTGGACCGGTTGATCGGCACGTGGAAGGTATTCGACCCCAGCGGCAGCGGGGCTATAGAGGGACAGGTCACCTACGAATGGGTGGAAGGCGGGTTCTTCCTCACCCAGCAGGTAGAGTTCGTCCAGGGCGGGAGCACCATCAAGGGCCTCGAGATCATCGGGCACGAACAGACATTCGGGCAAGAGCCGCGCGAGGAGATTAAGTCGCGCTACTATGATTACTTTAGCGGTGCGACCCTCGACTACGTGTACGAGCTGGAAGGCGACACCCTCACGATCTGGGGCGGGGCAAAAGGCTCTCCGGCGTACTTCAGGGGCCGGTTCAGCGAAGACGGCAACACAGTTGTAGGCGGCTGGGTCTACCCGGAAGGCGGGTATCAATCGACCATGACCAGGGTACTTTAAGCAAGTTTGAGGAGGAGTAACGAGGATGCCGACATTCACCACCACTATCACGAAGGCAGAGGGACTAAACGCTACCGGCATACGCGTGCCGGGCGAAGTAATAGCCGAGATGGGCACGTCTAAGCGGCCCAAGGTCAAGATCACCCTGAACGGCTACACCTATCGCACTACCGTTGCTCCCTTTGGAGATGTGTTCATGGTGCCCCTGAACCAGGAGCACCGGGAGGCGGCGGGCGTCCAGGCAGGTGACGAGGTGGAGGTCACGGTGGAACTGGACCTGGAGCCACGCACGGTGGAGGTCCCGGAGGACTTACAAGCGGCGCTCTCGGAAAAAGCGGGTGCCCTGGAGGCGTTCGAGGCCCTGGCATACTCCAAGCGCAAAGAATTTGTGCGGCAGGTCAACGAGGCCAAGGCGCAGGAGACCCGCACCCGCCGTATCGCCGGGATCGTTGATAAGCTAGGCTAGTGCCTATCTGCAAACTCTACACAGGGCGGTTGAAACTGCGGGGTACGTCTACAAAGTTGGCATGGCCGACTGTCCCATGCGTTCAGTAGTCCTCTATGGGGACTTCGTAGGTGTAGCCCGCAGATTTATCTGCCGGGGCCAGAGTTTGCAGATAGGCACTAGTCCTGGATTAGCTCTATCAAAGGAGATGGCATGAACCGAGTAACTTCAAGAGACGGCACCGTGATTACCTTCGACCAACTTGGGGAGGGGCCGGTGGTCATCCTCGTATCCGGCGGGTCAGTAGACAAGGGGTCCAATGCGGGGCTCGCAGAGCTACTGGCATCACACTTCACTGTCTACAACTACGACCGCAGAGGTCGAGGCGAGAGTGGAGACACCCAGCCGTATGCCGTCGAGCGGGAGATTGAAGACATACAAGCCCTGATAGACGAGGCCGGGGGATCAGCGTTCTTGTACGGCTCCTCCTCAGGCGCGGCCCTTGCCTTAGAAGCGGCGGCGAGCGGCCTCCCTATCACCAAGCTGGCCCTGTGGGAGCCACCCTACATCCTGGAAGGCGGCCGGTCACGGCCGCCTGCGGACACAGCCGCCACGTACACGAAACTTGTGGCAGCGGGGAAGCGGGGCGACGCGGTCGAATACTTTATGACGCAGGTGGTGGGCCTGCCCGCGGAGTTCGCGGCCCATGCGCGAAACGCACCCTGGTGGCCTGCCCAGGAAGCCCTGGCGCACACGCTCGCCTACGACGCTACTATCATGGGCGACTATTCGTTGCCCGCAGATCGAGCGGCTTCCGTCACAACACCCACGCTCGTAATGGTCGGCGGGGCGAGCTTTGATTGGATGCGTGACACAGCGCAAGCGTTGGCGGACATCCTACCTAATGGGCAGCGTCGCACCCTGGAAGGCCAGACCCACGACGTGTCCCCGCAGGCCATGTCCCCGGTGCTGGTGGAGTTCTTCACCGGCTAAGATAACGCCCTGCTAAACACCTTACCACACGAGAAACAGTTCCAAAGGAGTCGGGCTATGATCAATCAATTTGCGGGCGCAACTATATGGAGCGAAAACGTGAACAACCTGCTGCCTTTCTACCGGGACGTGCTGGGCATCAAGGTCAGCATGGAGTCCCCGGAATGGGCCATGCTGGGTCAGGACTCGCCCGACGCCCCGTCGCTGCTGTTGGGCACGCACAGCGAGGTACGCGGCCCCAATACCGACCCCCTGCGGCACATGGTGGGGTTCCTTAGTGACGACCTCACGGCGGAGTGGCAGCGGCTGAAGGAGGCCGGGGTCCAGTTCATCGAGGACCCGACAGACTATGGCGACTTATCCATCGCAACCTTGAAAGACCCCGAAGGTAACGTGGTCCAGCTCTTCCACGTCCACGGCGGTTGAACTGTATGCCCGCTGGATGACACTGCCGCAGCCCAGCGCCAAAGAGGGAGCGCAATGAACGTCATCGATATCAACAGCCTCAAACCACCGCGTGGTGGTGCCGCCCGGTTCGAGGGCATCAACTATGGAGCTACCGCCTCATTCTTCGTGGTCACGAGCGCACCTGGTCGGGGTGCCGACAAACACCGCCACCCCTACGAGGAAATCTTCGTCATCCTCGAAGGAGAGATAGAGGTAATAGTGGGCGGCGAGACCCGCATGATAAGCGGGGGTAACATCGCAATTATCCCGCCTAACACCTGGCACGAATTCAAGAACAGGTCTGACCATGCCGCGCTCATGGTCAACATCCACCCCATGCCGGAGATGATTCAGGAAGACTGGACCTAGCGGCAGGTTTGGGAGAGCCAGGGGATAAAGCCCCGACTCTCCCTTGTTCCGTAGCAAAAAGGAGAAACGGTTATGACGGCCAGTACAGAGAACACGAACACAAATACAACAGACATTGCCGGCAACGGCAGCTATGTTCAGGTAAACGGCCTGGACCTGTATTACGAGGTCTACGGCACGGGCCACCCACTGGTCATGCTGCACGGTGGCTTCGGCGTAACGGGCATGTTCGCCCAGCTTATCCCAACCCTTAGCGAAACCCGGCAGGTGATCGCCGTGGAGCTACAGGCTCACGGGCACACCGCCGACATCGACCGCCCGCTCAGGTACGATCTGATGGCGGACGACGTAGCCGCGTTGATAAAGCACCTGGGGCACGAAAGTGCCGACATCTTCGGCTATTCCCTGGGAGGCGGTGTCGCCCTGCAAACAGCCATCCGGCACCCCGAACTGGTGCGCAAGCTGGTGCTGGCTGCAACCGTTTGTGCGCGCGACGGGTGGTACCCCGAGTCCCTGGTGGGCATGGCGGCTATCAGCACCGAATTGCTGTCGGGCAGTTTCATACACGATGCCTACCTGGGCGCCGCGCCCCGGCCGGAAGACTGGCCGGTGCTGATAGACAAGATGCGCCAGATGCTAGCCGAGGACTACAATTGGGCCGAGGACGTAGCGGCGATCAAGTCCCCAGCCCTTATCATAGTCGGAGATGCCGACAGCGTTCGCCTCGACCATGCCACGGAGATGTTCAGATTGTTCGGTGGCGGCAAGGGAGACGGTGGCATGTCGGGGCGTCCGGCCTCCCAATTCGCCGTGCTACCGAACGCGGCGCACTGGGACGTGCTCTTCCGCGCCGACCTGCTCCTCCCGATCATCCCGCCCTTCCTCGACGCACCCATGCCCGAGGCAACTGCCTGACCTACGCGAGGTAAAGCCCATGTGTAGAAACATCAAGCCCCTCTTCAACTTCGCGCCGCCCGCGACCGACGACGAGGTACGTGCCGCCGCGTTGCAGTTCGTGCGCAAGGTCAGCGGCTTCAACAAGCCCTCCAAAGCCAACGAAGCCGCCTTCGATGCCGCCGTTGACGACATAGCAGCAGTCTGCCGCAACCTCCTCAACTCGCTCGATACCAACGCCCCGCCGAAGGACCGCATTGAAGAAGCTGCCAGGGCGCAGGCACGCTCGGCCCAGAGGTTTGCCAGGTAAGATTAGCAACCAGACTCTTACTGACCAGTAATGCAGTCGTGGCCGCTTAAACGTGCGTTTGCCCAGTCGAAGCTAACGCATAGAAACCTGCCCCGGACACACGCAACAGAGTCGGACCTTGTCATTCTGAACGCAGTGAAGAATCTCGTCCCTCACCTGGATGTTGCTCTTTTCTTACGGCACACTGTTGCTGTAGGAAAGGGGCTACATGAGTGCTGAGGGACGAGATTCTTCACTGCGTTCAGAATGACAAAGAGGGGCTGATGTACTCATATCTTCCTTCTCATACTGCGCGATAGCCCGTAACCAACAAGACTCACCAAGACTAACTGAGCCTGTTGTAATATACTACTAGCAGGACTAACCTTTGTCAGCGTTGCGTCTCTCGCAATGCGAATGAGGCACCGGTCACTAAGAAAGTCGCCGGACAACATCTCCAAAGAAGGAGAACCAAATGGAAACCATGACAAGCCTGCGAGCACCACGCGGTACGACCCTACAGTGCAAAGGGTGGCTGCAAGAAGCAGCGCTCAGGATGCTCATGAACAACCTCGACCCCGAAGTGGCCGAGCGCCCCGAGGACCTGATTGTGTACGGCGGCCGGGGCAAAGCGGCACGCGACTGGCCCTCCCTGCTCAAGATCATCGACTGCCTGCGCGACCTGGAGAACGACGAGACCCTCCTGGTGCAAAGCGGCAAGCCGGTGGGCATCTTCAAGACCCACACCGACGCGCCCCGCGTGCTGATTGCCAACTCTAACCTCGTACCGCACTGGGCCACGCGGGAGGTATTTTCCAAATTGGAGGCCCTGGGCCTCACCATGTACGGCCAGATGACCGCCGGTAGCTGGATTTACATCGGCACGCAGGGCATCCTCCAGGGTACGTATGAGACCTTCGGCGCGGCGGCCCGCAAGCACTACGGCCCCGAATCCGACCTGAGCGGCAAGCTGGTGCTCACAGCCGGGCTTGGCGGTATGGGCGGCGCACAACCCCTGGCGGTGACCATGAACGGCGGCGTGGCAATCGTGGTGGAGGTGGACCAGACCCGCATCCAGCGTAGGCTCGACACCCGCTACCTCGATACCGCCACGGACAACCTGGACCAGGCCCTCCAACTTGCTGACGATGCTACCAGGGAGCGGCGGCCCCTCTCCATCGGCCTCCTCGGCAACGCGGCGGCGATTTACCCGGAGATGATGCGGCGCGGCAGAGTGCCCGACATGGTGACCGACCAGACCTCCGCCCACGACCCCCTAAACGGCTACGTACCCCTCGGCTACGACGTAGAGAGCGCGGCAGAGCTTCGGCGTTCAGACCCCGACGAGTACATGCGCCTCTCGCTGGAGTCGATGGCCGTCCACGTGCGGGCCATGCTCGACCTGCAACGCATGGGTGCCACCGTGTTCGACTACGGCAACAACATCCGCCAGCAAGCTTTCGGCCAGGGCGTGACCAACGCCTTCGACTTCCCCGGCTTCGTGCCAGCCTACATCCGCCCGCTTTTCTGCGAGGGCAAAGGCCCCTTCAGATGGGCGGCGCTGTCCGGCGACGCCGAGGACATTTACAGGATAGACGAGATGGTGCTGCGCGAGTTCCCCGACAACGCCTCTGTACAGCGCTGGATACCGATGGCTCGGGAGAAGGTGGCCTTCCAGGGACTACCCGCGCGCATCTGCTGGCTGGGCTACGGCGAGCGGGCGCACTTCGGGCAGGTGGTGAACGAGATGGTGCGCACAGGCCAGGTAAGCGCCCCCATAGTCATAGGCCGCGACCACCTCGACACCGGCAGCGTGGCCTCCCCCAACCGCGAGACCGAGGCGATGAAGGACGGCAGCGACGCCATCTCCGACTGGCCCATCCTCAACGGGCTCGTCAACGCGGTAGGTGGTGCCACCTGGGTGTCGTTCCACCACGGCGGCGGCGTGGGCATAGGCTACAGCCAGCACGCGGGGCAGGTGATCGTCGCGGACGGCACCCCCGAAGCCGCCACCCGCCTTCAACGCGTGCTCACCACCGACCCCGGCATGGGCATCATCCGCCACGCCGACGCGGGCTACGATGAGGCGATTGAGGCGGCGGAGAGGTTCGGGATAAGGGTGCCGATGCGGGAGGCGTAATGATCCTGGCGCCGAGAGGAGATTGGCTTTGTTCGGCAGCATGTCATTATCAGGGAGGCTAGGCTACATATTGATGTTCGGTGGAATGGTTTTCCTGCCGATGACTATAAGCGACGCCTTCCTGCGCCAACGCAACATCGGGTCCCTTATCCTAAACCTCGTGCTACTTGCAATGGGGATATTACTGCTGAGTAGAGACGATTACATCCAGAGTACAGGCTGGAAAGCGTTATGGTCATCTAAGTGGACGTCTTGGAGAAGTCCGGTAGGTAATGGGCTAATCATGTTTGGACTTATCCAAATGTTTGTTTCAGTGCTCAACCTGTCCTCTGTATATAGCTTTCAGTTCTGGTGGGTATCAGCGCTCTTGGGAGGAGTGACATTATTACCTGGCATATTGCTTATTTTGACCGAACGAGAAGGAGAACGAAGCGCATAAGAGGCTTGGGATAGCATTGCTGATGCGGGAGTATCCCAGCGTCTTGCTGTATAAAGACATCTAAAGTAGAGTGACGATGTCTTGAGGTGGAGGTGATTAGAAATGGACACCCCTCGGCTGCGAATACTGGATCGCATTACAATCGATCCTAATATATGTCATGGTGAGCCAGTCATACGTGGCTTGCGCTACCCTGTGGAAGTACTCCTGGAGCTACTGAGTTCAGGGATGACCATTGAGGAGATTCTAGCCGACTATGAGGACTTAGAACGGGATGATTTGCTGGCAGCTTTGGCTTATGGAGCGCGTTGAGTCGGATTAACTGTATACAGCCAACTATGTATTGAAGTAGGGACCAATGCCAATCAAGGTCCGCGAGGCGATCAGGCAAATAGAGGACGACGGCTGGGTGATGCTCCCTCGCAAAGGTACCAACCACCGGCAGTTCAAGCACCCCGTCAAGGCTGGAAGAGTAACCATTAGCGGTAATCCAGGGAACGACCTCAGCATCAAAGACCAACGAAGTATCGAGCAACAAGCTGGCATCAGGCTGAAATAAGGAAAGGGAAAGACCATGCTCAGTCCTTACCGAATTCTAGTGGTGGTGGAGAAGGGTCCCAGAAATTACTCGGCTTACGCCCCTGAAATACCAGGCTGCGTGGCGACAGGTGCCACAAAGGATGAAACATTGCGCCTGATGCGTGAAGCTTTGCAGATACATCTAGAGGGTATGGTTGAGGATGAAGCTGAATTGCCGCTGAGCGCCGGACCTGCCGACGAAGCACACTTTGTTGAGGTCGAAGTTGAAGTACCCACACCAGTGCTACATCAAGCAGGGTAAATAGAAGCTGATATTAGGAGATGTAAGGTCAGGTCTGATGCTCCCTTTTTGCATGCTAAACAAGGCATGTCACAACGTAATCAGCCCCAGTCGCGCCCCCTTGCTCACCGCGTCCGTGCGGCTGGAAGCGTCCAGCTTGGTGTAGATGGACGACACGTGGAACTTCACCGTGTGCTCGCTGATACTGAGGCGGCGGGCGATCAGCTTGTTGGAGAGGCCCTGGCTCAGTAGCTCCAGTACCTCAGTTTCGCGGGCGGTGAGCGGCTCCGGCAAGCTGCCACCCTCCAGCGTCTGCACTGGATTGCCACGCCCCACCAGCGTGCTCGCCAGCGGGAGAGAAAGCACCACCAGCCCCTGCGCCACCGACAGCACCGCCGCCTGCATCTCCGCTGCCGGGGCGTCCGGCGAGATGATACCCCAGCCGCGTAAGGCAAGCTGGCGTAGCAACGTCGCCGGGCGGGCATCGTCCGAGAGCGCCAGCACCCCCGGCAAAGAGAGCGCAGACATACCAAGGGCCACGTAAGCGCTGTCCTCCATCAGGATGCCCGCTGTGGTCACCAGCACGTCCGCCTCAGGCAACTCCATCCGCAGTTCGGTGAGCGAAGAAGCGTCACCCACCACCTGTATCTCGTCACCCGACAGCAAAGCGCGCAGCCCCGCACGCAACATCGGCGTCGGGGCTGCTATCGCTACCGCCACTTTGCTCAAGAGGCGGTCTCCACCTGTTGAGGGCCTGCCATGTCCACCGCCACCTCGTTGATAGAGCCGCCCCTGAAGACGTGCAGTTGCAGGTTGCTGTTGAGGGTGTTGTCGGACAGCACGCCGTGCAACGTCTCGCCGTCCACCACGGGCCTGCCACCGGCGGCGAGTATCACGTCGCCCACCTTCAGCCCGGCCCGGCTGGCGGGCGTATCATCGTCCACTCCCACCAAGAGCAGGCCCGCCGTTCGACGCTCGCGCTTGCTGACCGGCAGCATCAACTCGAACTCCACCGGCTCCACGGCCACGCCCAGCATTACCCGGCGGCTGGGCAGACCGGCCACCCACTCGGCGGCTACGTGGCTGGGGATGGCAACGGCCATATCGCCGCCAAAGATCATGGCGGTGATGCCCACCACCGCCCCGCCCGCGTTGAGCATCGGCCCACCTGAGTTGCCGGGGGCCACGCGCACATCGGAGCGCACGTACTGGGCCGTCCGCCCGCTACCCGGCACAGGCACCTGGCCCACACCGCTCACGATGCCGACCGTCACCACGTTCTTCTGCCCCCACGGGTGCCCCACCGCGAATACCAACTCGCCCACGCGCAGCTTGGAAGAATCATCCACCAGCGCCGCGGGCAAGTCGTCAGCCTCCACCTTCAGCAAGGCCAGGTCGAGCGCCGGGTTCTGGTTGAGCACCTTCGCCGGGAACGACCGCCCATCCTGCATTTGCACGCTCACAGACCGGGAACCCGCGATAACGTGGTAGTTGGTGACGATAGCCCCATCGGAGCGCCACACGAACCCCGCGCCCCCGCCACGCCCCTCCCGCTTCACCTGCACCACGCTAGGCCCCACCCGCCCCAGCATCTGCACGATCTCATGCGACACTTCGTCCGAAATAATCCCGGCAGGCACCTCTATTGTGCGCTCTTCAACCATAGTAGATAGCATATCATACCTCTTCTTGATTTGGGATTTAGGAATTCGGATTTCGGATTTGCTGGAACCCCTGCTAAATCCGAAATCCGAATTCCTAAATCCCAAATCTCCTAATCTCTCTGTCCTATCGTGACCGTCAGCGTCTGGACCTGGCCGCCGCGGATTACTTCTACGGGGACGGGGTTGCCCACGCGGTCGCCGCTGAGGAGGGCTTGCAGGTCGTCTACGTCGTTGACGGGCTGGCTGTCGAGAGCCACCAGGATGTCGCCCAGGAGGAGGCCGCCCTGCTCGGCGGGGGTGTCTTTGTCCACGCGGACCAGCATCAGGCCGGTCTCCTGCTCGCGTCCGGCGCGCTGGGCCTCCGGCAGGTACACAGGCTGGCTGCTGATGCCCAGGTAGCCGCGCTTGATACGGCCGTGCGCGGTCAGGGTGTCGGCCACTCGCCAGGCGATAGAGGTGGGCACCGCCAGAGCCACGCCGCCCGCAAGTCCGGTAGTCAGGATGCCCAGCACCGCGCCCGTGGTGTCGATCAAAGGGCCGCCGGAGAAGCCGGGGTAGGGCGTGGCGTCGGTGCGGATGTACTTCTCCAGCATGCCTCCGCGACCGGTGCGCACCGGGCCGCCCACCGCGCTCACTATGCCCTGGCTCGCCATCGGGCCGTCCTCGGAGGGCCGCGCCACCGCCAGCACCAACTGGCCTACGCGTGCCTCGCCGCTGCTCTGGGCGGGTTCCACATTCAGGTCCTGCACGCGCAGCACCGCCAGGTCGCTCGATGGGTCGCGGCCCACGAACTGCGCTGCCAGCTTCCGGCCGTCGTGGGTGGCGATTGACAGGTCTTCTTCGCGCTCTATAGCGTGCTCGGCGGTCAGCACCAGGCCCTGCTTGTAAACCACGCCGCTCGACGGCAGCCGCTGCCGCCCGTAAACAGTCACCAGCGCCGGGCTGATCCTTTCAACCGCGTCCGCAAGCTGGTTGGAGAGCGAGCTAAGTATGCTCGCGTTGCCGTTCGAATTGTCCATTGGGTGTTCCTCCGTGATAAGCCTCATTCACATGTGTCGCCATATAAGCACTTGCGCTTGATATCACTATAGCGGACGCCTACCGCCGGAAGTATCGTCCTTTCAGGCAGTGGGACACCTGTACAAACGGCTAGGAAGGGTTCTGAAACGTGAAACGTGAAACGTGATGCGGCTTATGCTATTTGGCTCGTGGGTGCGACATTGGTCCTCCAGCGGGACCATCTCTCGCCTTGTCATCCTGAACGCAGTGAAGGATCTAAGATGGTGGCCTTACCCCTCTGCGGAACCTTCATCACTATGAACCGCAATGTTCAACAGCATCCATATTCACCTTCTTGAGATCCTTCGCTACGCTCAGGATGACAGGGGGAATATGGTCCCGATACCCTACTCTAGCGCAGCCGTGATGCGCGCAACTCGTGCAACCTCTGTCCGTCTTAGTCTATAATTGCAGGATACCGGCCCATTCCCTATTCCCTATTCACTTTCACTATCCACTACCCACTACCCACCTCCTGCACGCCCTGATACGCGGCCACACTACCCAAGGAGACACTAGCCTCATGGCATTGCGCCCTCGCATTCGTGTGCGGTCTATACTCGTTGCCACGTTACTGTGCCTACCGATGCTCGTAGCTGCGCCGGGGCCGGTCCCGCTCCACGCGCAGCCCCAACCTGGAGTCTCGGCGGGCATGCCCTCACCCGGCGACTGGCCGGTGTTCCTGTACGACAGCCACCGCACCAACTACAACCCGCACGAGTTCGCGCTCTCCCCTTCCACCGCCCCGCACCTGCGCCTCAAGTGGATGGTCCACGTAACCGACGGCGCGATGGTGGCCTCTCCCGCCGTGGTGGGCGACACCGCTTACATCGGCGCGTGGGATGGTCTGATGTACGCCATCGACGTCAACGACGGCAGCACGCGCTGGCAAGTACCCCTGGGCACGTCGTCCTCGGAGTTGATAGCCTGCAAGCCTCCGAGCGCGGGCATTTCCTCGGGCGCGGCTGTGCACAACGGCGTGGTGTACGTCGGCGGTGGGGCCGAGCACTTCTACGCCTTGCGAGCCGATACGGGACAGCCTGTGTGGCGGCTTTTCACGGGCGAGTCGTCGCCGGTGGACGGCAACTACAACTGGGCCTCGCCCGTAGTTGTGGGCGACAGGGTCTACAGCGGTATAGCTTCCTTCTGCGACCACCCCTTCGTGCGCGGCTTCATGTTTAGCGCGGACGCCACGGACGGCAGCGACGAAAAGCGCGCCTACATCGTGCCCGAAGGCACATTGGGCGGCGGCATCTGGACCTCCCCTACCACTGACGAAGCACATAACCGCGCCTTCCTCACCACGGGGTCGCCACCCAATGTGAAGGGCTACGTTGACTCGATTGTTACCGTTGACCTGGACACCCACGAGATTGTTGACAGCTGGCGCGTGCCCCGCGAGGACGAGGTAGTGGATGCCGACTGGGGCACCACGCCCACCCTGTTCTCACTGCCCGACGGCAGGCAACTTGTGACCGCGGGGAACAAGAACGGCAACTTCTACGTGTACGACGCCAACAACCTGGCGCAAGGCCCCCTCTGGCAGCACAGCGTGGCGGGGCCGGGCGAGTGCCCCCAGTGCGGCGAGGGCACCATCGCCTCGGCCGTGTACAACGATGGCGTGCTCTACTTCGCGGGCGGCATGACCACCATCCTGGGTGAGCACTACAACGGCTCGGTGCAGGCGTTCGAGGCGGCGACCGGCAGGCTGCTATGGACATACCCCACGGGGGGCCCGGTGATGGCCTCCCCCGCCGGGGCCAATGGCGTAATCGTGGCGATGGGCGACAACGAAATGCACCTGATTGACATGGCGACGGGCACCAACCTGCTCAAGGTGGTGCTGGACGGTGCCGCCTACGGTGCGCCCGTTATCTCGCGTGGCGTGATCTATGTAGCGACCGCCACCGGCAACCTGTACGCTTTCGAGGTGCCGCAGGCGCTGGTAACCCCCGTTGCCACCCGCCCCACCGCTACCGCCATAGGAGGTCCCACGACACCTGAGCCTGCACCGACGCGCACAACCTCTGCCGTACGCACGACACCCACCGCAGCAGCCACCACCCAGCCACCCCAGGCCATCAACCGCGTTCCCAAGCCCAACGACCCGGGCGTGCTCTACTTTGAGCCGACAGGGCACACCCTGTCACCACCCCTGCGCGCTTACTGGGAGAAATACGGCGGCCTCCCGCAGTTCGGCTACCCCCTCACCGAGGCATTCACCGAGACGATCACGCTGGACGACGGCAAGCGGCAAGACTACCTGGTGCAGTACTTCGAGCGCGCTCGCTTCGAGTACCACCCTGAGCGCAAAGGCACACAGTACGAGGTGCTGCTGGGTGCGTTAGGCCGCCACTTCCACCCTCAAGACCCACCCGCCGAAGCCCTCATTGGCCCCGCTATCTTCCCCCCGGTGCTGCTCTACTTCAACGAGACAGGGCACAACCTCGGCGGCCCCTTCCTCAAGTACTGGCAGGAGCACGGCGGCCTCTTCGTCAACGGCTACCCCATCACCGAGGAGCTACCGGAGGTCTCGCCCACCGACGGCAAGACCTACAAAGTGCAATACTTCGAGCGCGCACGCTTCGAGCTACACCCCGAACACGCCGGTACCCCCAACGAAGTGCTCCTTGGCCTCCTCGGCACCCAACTCCTCCAGGAACGCGGCTGGCTGCGCTAACGCGAATTACGAATTACGAATTACGAATTACGAATTACGAGGATAGGGTGAAATAATGTCCAAGGTGAGTACAATTCGTAATTGGGAATTCGTAATTCGTAATTCGGCGGCCCCCGCCGTGTTGTTGGTAGCCCTCGCCTTGCTGCCTGCGCTGGTGGAGTTTGCGCGGCATTCGTGGGGGGTGTTGTGGTTTCCGTGGCAGATTGATTACGACGAAGGGGTGAACCTCAACGCGTCGTGGTTGCTGTCGCGTGGTGTGAACATTTACAGGCCCAACCCGCCCGACCACTTCGTCTCGGCGCTCTACCCTCCCCTCTTTTACATCCTGAACGGCGCGGGCATCCAGCTAGCGGGCCTCAACCTGTGGAGCGGGCGCTTGATTGCCCTGCTCGGCTCCCTAACCGCCGCCGGTGCCATCTGGCTGTGGGTCTACAGCGAGACCAGGCGGCACATCCCCGGTCTGCTCTCCGCCCTCCTCTGGCTCTCCCTCGATATAGTCCTCATCTGGAGCACCTTCTACAAGCAAGACGTACCCTCCATCGGCCTGGCCCTCCTCGGCTGCGCCATGCTAGCCCTCTGGTACAGCCGAGCGAAGTCGGAATTTGGAAACCCGAAATCCGAAATCCCAAATCCGAAATCCCAAATTCTCCTTTACGGCTCCATACTCCCCATGTCCCTCGCCTTCTGGATGAAGCAGTCCTCGGTGGCGCAGTTCGCGGCGGCCGGGTTGTTCCTGCTGCTGATCAACCGGCGGCTGGGCGTCAGGTGGGGGCTGTGGGCGGCCGCCTCACTCATTGTACCTTTCCTCGGTTTCACGGCGCTGTCAAAGGGCGGCATGCTAGAGCACCTGCTGGCCTTCAACGCCTTCGGTCGCTCCACCGACCGCATGTGGCAGCGCCTCGAATCGCTCTGGCTGAACTTCACACCGTTGGTGATTTGCGGCGCGCTCTTTCTCGTGGGTACGCTCGCCTGGGCCATACGCAGGAAGAGCGTGCCACCTTTGAGCGCGTTCTTCCTGCTGGTCTCAATCCCAACAACCATTCTGGCGGTGCTGCACCCCACCGGCAACTACAACCACCTGCTCAATCTGCTGGCACCACTTTGCCTGGTGTCTGGCGTTATAGCGGGTTGGGCCTCGAACCGGATAGCAGAGTCGGGGCAGCAGATGCGGCTCGCATGGCTAGGTGCTGGGGCGCTCGGTGGAGTCATACTGGCCGTGCTGGCCCAGGCCGCGCTCACCTACAACAAACCCTTCTACGAGTGGTACACTCCGCTGGCACTACCCCTGGAGGAGCGGGCCGCGCGCATGGAGCAACTGGAACAGGTAGTGCGAAATACCCCCGGCTATATACTGTCGGAGGACCAGTGGCTCTTGTTGAAAAACGGCAAGGAAGTGCTGTACGACGACCCGGTAGCCATGTCCGCGCTCGCAAGGGCGGGCGAGTGGGACGAGTCGGTGCTGCTGGAGGACCTTCGGCGGCGCAAGTACCCACTCATCATCCTGCAATACGACGTGACGGGGGAGTTGTACAACCCGCGCTGGTCCGACCTCGGCCTTGCCACGTTGCAGGAGAACTACACCCGGCGGTTCCGCGACGTCTATTTCACGTACGCACCGGCCCCACCACCCGCGGAACCACGCACCATAACGGGCTGCGTCATAGAAGATAGCCTTACCATGCAGGGCTTCACCTTCGGCATCACCACCGCCAACCGGGGCGACAACCTGCCCCTCAGCCTCTACTGGCGGGAGCCGGACGGGGTGGTAGCGCGCGACCCCGGCCTGAAAGTGTTAGTCCGCCTCATCGACGGCAGCGGCCTCCTCAGGTGGCAGGTAGACTGGCAGCCGGGGGAGCTTGCGGGTAAGCCCTGGCCCTCCGGCGGCTGGGGCAGCGAGACGGTGCGCGACGACCTCTGGGTGCCCATCACCGGCGACCTTCCGTACGGCCGCTATCGCCTCCAGACCGGCTTCTACAGCCTGGACCCCGCCGGAAAAGTGACCCCACTCACCCCCACCTGCTCAGGAGACGCAGGTGTAGACCCCGACGGCACGGTCATACTGGGCGATCTAATGGTAGTGGAGCGGTAGTCTGAAACGTCAAACGTCAAACGTGAAACGCGATGCGGCTTGCTCTTGTTGGTGCGTGAATTCAACACTGTGTACTGTCAGGACTCTCTGCCTCTCTGTCATTCTGAGCGTAGCGAAGAATCTCGTCCTCTAGCACCCAAGTAGCACCTTTCCTTCGCTAACAGTGTGCCGCAAGAAAAAGGAAACATCCCGGTAGAGGACGAGATTCTTCGCTACGCTCAGAATGACAAAAAAGGGAGTTGATTCTGATAGACCAACACGTTGGCATTCACGCACCAACAAGAGCAAGCCGCATCACGTTTCACGTTTCACGTTTCAGAACCACGTTTCAGCCTAGGGCGTATTGACTTCCTGCCGGTTGAGTTCCCACTGGCCGGTGT
>DASVRN010000168.1:0-31039 GCA_036388595.1 Chloroflexia bacterium | reverse complement strand
GATTCTTCACTGCATTCAGAATGACAAGGTGGGGCCACGTGCTCATATTCTATTCTGTCATTTTACCGTCATTTTTGAGATGAGTTCTAGAACCAGAACTGCTTCCAGGCAGACCACCAGTCTTCAGCCTTCGAGACTATCAGCCGGGGCTCGACTACCTGCACCCCGTGCTTGTGCCGGTAAGGCTCGGCGCGGTCGGGGGACACCACCTCTACTTTGATTTCGCAGGGTTTGCCGGGGATGTAAGGAGGCACCGGGCGGCGCTCTTTCACAGCTTGTTTGGCGGCATCTTCGATTAGCTCTCGGGCGCGCACGGGTGGTATCTGGCGGGCGGTATATCTGCCGAGCCCCTGCTTGACCGCCACCGTCTTGAGTTCGTCGCCCAGCAGCCCGCGCGCTTCGTCACACGTAGCCTGGTCGCCGGTCACCAGCAGGACGGGGCAGTTCCAGGTGCCACACAGCGCGGCGTTGATGCCCGTTTCGCCTACCAGCGTGCCGTTGAACCAGAGGTTGTGCCATGCCTCGCTGGATACAGTGTGGCTGAGCACGCCCAACTTCGTCCCGGCCATAGCGTGCATGCCGACGAAGAGCGCGGCATCGCACCCCTCCTCCAACGCGCCCGTGTAGCCGGTCCACCTTTCCTGCACCACGTACTCGCAGCCGGGGTCGAGCATGTCCGGCACGAGGGAGTTGAACGACCAGGGTCCGCCCGCGCCGTGGCAGTCCATCACGACCACCTCAGTGGCCCCACCCGCCCTGGCCCCGCGCACCGCCGCGTTTATCTCCTCGGTGTAGAGCTTGCGGCATTCCTCGTAGAGCGCCTCGCCACCCGTCACCTGCTGCCACTTTACGATGCCCGATACGCCTTCCATATCGCTGATGATGATTACTCTCATGTCTTGTGCTTGCCTCCAACAGATGCATCTAGCCTATTTCAGAGCGGCTTACTGTGCTCACGCCCAGGTTACCTCATCCACTCTTTGCCAATGCAGTTCCTTACCTGCCATCCTACTACACCCTGTCATGCCATAACCCGTCGAAGGACCAAGCCCCACCCTGTCATCCTGAGCGTAGCGAAGGATCTCAAGAAGGTGAATAGGGAGCCTGTTGAACATTACGAACAGCGTACCAATGGTTCAACGCAATGGAGATAGGCACATCTTAGATCCTTCGCTACGCTCAGGATGACAGGGGGAATAGGGTTCCTCCAATGGGTGGCTGCATGACAGGGTGGGGCTTGGTCCTCCGCTGAGTTACCGCATGACAGGCTGGGACTTTGGGCCTTCAATGGGCTATAGCTTACTGTGGCGTAGCGGCGGCGGGTGGTGGTGGCTCCCCGGTGATGGGCAGCGCGAAGTAGAAGGTGCTGCCCTCCCCTTCCGCCGATTCGAGCCACATGCGGCCGCCGTGCCGCGTGATGATGCCGTGCGAGATGAACAGGCCCAGGCCCAGGCCGCTGTAGTTGGACGTGGATACGTTGCTGGCGCGGAAGAAGCGCTGGAACACCCTCGACTGCTGGTTGGACGGTATGCCCACACCGTAGTCGCGCACCGAGCCGATTACCTCCCCACCTTCCGCCCATGCCGCCACTTCGATGTGCTTCTTGTCGCCTGAGTACTTGATCGCGTTCTGTGTCAGGTTCGTCAGCACCTGTTCGAGGCGCTGGCGGTCGGCCCCTACCATGAGGGGTTCGTCGGGCAGTTGCAGGTCTAGCTCGAACTCGGGTGACACGAGGGCCTGGTTGCTTGCCACTTCCTCTACCACGGCGCGCAGGTCGAAGTGTTCCAGGTTGAACGTGATAGTCTGGCTCTCCATGCGCGACACGTCGAGCATCTCGTTGACCAGCCGCGTAATGCGGTTCGCCTGATCGTTGATGATGTTGAGGGTGCGCGCCAATCTCGGCCCGTCGTATGCGTCGAGGTTGCGCAGGGTGGACTGTGCGTAGCCCTTGATGGTGGTGATTGGGGTCTTCAGCTCGTGCGAGGCCAGGGCTATGAAGGAGTCCTTTGCCTGGTCCAGCTCATGCCGCAGGGTCGAGTCGACAATCGCGCTCAACAGGCCCACTATGGTGCCGTCCGCGTCCCGCACCGGGCGCAGGTGGATATCACCGTACACCGTCTTGCCGGTGCGGGGCTGAACGTGCGGCACGTCCACCAGGCTGATCATTTCTCCTTGCAGCGCCCGCATGTGCAATTCCCGGCGGTTCTCGGTGGCAGGGTCTATCTCGTACAACGTGTGACCTCGCAAGTCACCGGAGTAGCGCACCCCGGCGATACGCTCCCACTCGGCGTTGTAGTTGACGATGCGCATGTCGGTGTCGTAATACACCACACCCACCGGCATGCCTTCGATGATGGTGGCGAGCAGCGAGCGTTGCGCCTCTATCTCGTTCCTAGAGCGTATCTTGTCGGTCACATCCACAGAGGTAACCAGCAGGCCCATGATCTTGCCCTCGGAGTCGTGCACCGGGCGGATGGCCGCGTCTACGTACCTCTGTTCTCCCTCGGGACCCAGGTTTGGTATGCCCTCGCCCTGGTACATCTCCCCCGCTAGCGCGCGCTCGTACAGGTGCCTGCGTTCGTGTGCCTGGGGGTTCACGTCGTAAATGACGTTCCCCTTCACGTCCTCCAGGCGCAGCCCGGTCAAAGCGAGCCAGGTGCTATTCACGTCTACCACGCGCATATCGCGGTCGTAGAAAGCGATGGCAACGGGCGTGCTCTCTATGATCAGTTGCAGGAACTTGCGCTGGTCCTCGATGGCCTGGCGCGACATCACCTGCTCGGTCACATCTATGGAGCTGCTCAAGAGGCCCATTATCCGGCCGTTGCTGTCGAACATGGGCCGGTAGCGAATATCGTAGTAGCGGTCGTAGCCGTTGGGATGCCTGTAGTAGACGCTATGGAGGTCTATCGGTTCCCCGGCCAGCACGCGGTCGTGCATCTCCTTGCGTTCCAGGGCCACCGGGTACAGTTCGTACACTATCTTGCCTACCAACTGTTCGGCGGTAGCCCCGGACATCCTTAATTGTTCCGAATTGACCTCCATAATACGCATATCGCGGTCGTACAGGGTGATGGCTACGGGGGCAGTCTCCAGCACCGTGCGGAAGAGGCTGCGCTGGGCCTCGATCTCCCGGCGGGTGCGTACCTTCTCGGTGACATCCATGACCGCTGTGAGCAGGCCCGTGACGTTGCCCTCGTCGTCGCGCATAGGCACAATCGAAGCGTCGATGTAGCGACCTTCGGGGTGGGCCTGGTTTTCGAGTAAGGACTCCTGCATGCTCACCGGCTCCCCACGCGCCAGTATGCGGTCGGCTATTTCCTGGTACAGGTCCCGGTTGGGGCTATTGTCGAACTCCTCCACGCGCCGCCCGAGCACCTGCTCGCGGGTATAGCCGGTCAGTTGCAGCCAGGCGTCGTTCACCAGGAGGTAGCGGTTCTCCTTGTCGGAGAGGGCAAGCCCCACCTTGACGTTCGCCACCAGGTTAGCCAGTCGCTCGTATTCGCGCCGCAGGAACTCGGCCTGGTCGAGCACCTGCTCCTCGAGCCGCTTGCGCTCGGTGATGTCCATCGTCACACCGCGCATGCCGAGCGGGTTGCCCTGCTCGTCCAGCATGGTAGCCGAATGGGACTCCACCCACACCACGCGCCCATCCTTCGCGACCCAGCGGAACTGGTTGGTGCCCGGCCCACCGCTCTCGAAGGTCTGCCGGGCCACTTGTGCCGCCTGCTCCCTGTCGTCGGGGTGCACTATGGTCAGCCAGAAGTTGGGGGTCTCCAACCAGTCCTCTTGAGTGTAGCCAAGCAACGTCTCGACGTAGTGGCTGACGAAGTCTATGCGCTGCCCCTCGGCGTCAGGAAGACCCCATGCTTCCCACACCACGCCGGGCACGTTGGCGATAATGTTGTCCAAACGTCGCCGCTGCTGCTCCACCTGTCCCAGCAGGCGCACGTTCTCCTGCGTTACCGCCTCCCGCTCTGCGATCTCTATCTCAAGCTCGGCGTTGGCAGCCTGGAGTTGAGCGGTGCGCTCCACGACGCGCCGTTCAAGGTCCTCGTTGAGGCGCTTGATTGTCTCTTCGGCCTCTTTACGTTCGCTGATGTCCTCCACCATGCCGAGCACATACAAGGGCTGCCCGCCGGCGTCGCGTACTATCGTGACAGTCAGCTCGATCCAGATGATCTCGCCGGCTTTGGTGATATAGCGCTTTTCGAGCTTGTAGGTGGGTATCTCGCCGTTGAAGAGCTTCTCGGCAAGGGCCAGGTCGGCATCCACGTCCTCAGGGTAAGTTATGTCCACGAAGGTGAGAGAGGCCAGTTCTTCCTGGGTGTAGCCAAGCATGTCGCAGAAAGTCGTGTTGGCGCGCTGGAACCTGTAGTCGAGGCCCACCATCGACATGCCGATGGGCGCGTGGTCGAACGTCTGGCGGAAGAGTTCTTCGCTCTGCCGCAATTCTTCTTCGGCGCGTTTGCGCTCGGTGAGGTCCCTTGTGACCTTGGCGAAACCGCGCAACTGCCCATCCTCGATGAGGGGCGTGAGCACTACGTTAGCCCAGAAGCGCGTGCCATCCTTGCGCACCCGCCAGCCCTCGTATTCGAAGCGGCCTTCCTCCACCGCCGTGCGCATGCCGCGCTGCGGCTCGCCCCTTTCGCGGTCTTCGGGTGTGTAGAAGGTAGAGAAGTGCTTGCCCAGGATCTCGTCGGGCGAGTAGCCCTTGATGCGTTGTACGCCTGGGTTCCAACTGGTGATTATGCCTTGCGGGTCGAGCATGAAGATGGCGTAGTCGCGCACGCCTTCCACCAGCAGCCGGAAGCGCTCTTCGCTGAGGTTGGCCCGGTCCTCGGCTTCGTGCCGCCCCGCGCGAGTGCCGCCCTGCAAAGCTTCGTATTGAGCAGGGCCAGGCGGCATGTGTGACTCGTTTCCGCTGTCGTCAACAGGGGGTGTGTGGCTGTGCTGTGGCTGTATTGACATGCCGTCTACTTTCGTGTGTGAGTTCAAGAGCGCCAGGACAAGTGCAAGGGAACAGCCGAGTCCCAAATGGAGATAGCGCACCCAAAGCCGCGCACGGCTATGTAGCGCGATGGCACTCGTATTCGCCCAGGAATGGCAGCAATATACATGCCTCTGTGCAGATTATATAGCAGCTACACCAGGTTTGGGGAAGGGCGGTCAGTCGGGACGCTTGAGCACGCCGATGTAGGGGAGGTTGCGGTATAGCTGACGGTAGTCGAGACCGTAGCCCACCACGAACTGGTCGGGGATGGGGAAGCCCACGTAATTGAGGCGCATATCGATCAGGCGCACGCTCTCGCGGTCCAACAGGGTGCAGACGCGCAGCGACTTGGGCTGGCGGGCGCGCAGCAGCTTCAGCAGGTAAGCCAGCGTGAGGCCGGTATCCACCACGTCTTCCACCAACAGCACGTGCTTCCCGGTGATGGGCGTGTCGAGGTCCTTCAGCACGCGCACCCCACCGGCATTGCGGGTCTGGGGGCCGTAGGAGGAAATAGCGAGGAAGTCTACGCTCACGGGCACGTCAGGAGGCATGGCGCGCATGAGGTCGGCCATAAAAGGCACCACGCCCTTGAGCACGCCGACGAAATGCACCGGGTCGTCATGTCCAGCGCCCATCATCCGGTAGTCCTCGGCTATGCTCCAGGCAAGCTCGCCCACGCGGGAAGCTATCTCCTCCTCGGAGATGAATTCCTCGATGTTCTCGGGCGGCCAGAGTTCGACTTCATCGACGTCCTGGTGTCGCGGCAGCGCAGCCTCGGTATTAAGCAATATCGTCCCGCCTCATCTGCGACCCGGCCTGCGCGTTATCAGCGGCTTCAGCCTCGACTTCGTCCTGGATGTCTTGCAAGGCGACCGGGGCCTCGGCCTCTATCTCCTCGGGCCTGATGCCGAACCGCTCCAACAGCCTCTGGTAGTCGCGCCGGTAGAGCAGCTTGATGTTGATTTCGGGGTAGAGGGCGCGGAGGAGGCGCAGCTTGCGGTTCTTGCGGCGCACCAGGGCCTGGCGCATCGTAGTCAATTCGATGTACAGGTCGTACTCGGTGAGGTAGAAGTCGGGCCTGAACATCTCAACCGGGCGGCCGTCGCGCCACTGCAAGGGGAACTGGTTAGGCTCGTACTGCCAGTCGATGCCGTAATAGTTGAGCAGGCGAGCGAACTCCGCCTCACTGGCGTGGTGGAAGTCTATTCCCCCAACCGTGATGATGCCCTGCTTGGTGGTAGCTTCTGTAGCGGCTTCTATAGCGGCTTCTGTAACAGCTTCCGTGGTAGCCTCCTCGCTAGCCCCGGTCTCGCCCTCGATGCCGGCAACTACTGGTACGTTAAAGCGATTGCCATGCCAGGGCACAGCAACAGGGGTGGGTGCGTCGTTTGTCAGAGGGTCCGGAGCAGAGAGATCAGCGTTAAGCTGGGTGCCGAGGGGTGATAGAGGTACGGCCGGAGCGTTGAGGGTTTCCGGGGAGGCCTGGGTATGAGGTGCCTGGTGAGGAGGAATGATGTCGTTTTCCGGGGGCAGAGCAGTTATTTCACCCTGTATCTGTGTGCCGTCCCCTACCCCTACCTCTGCCGGCCTCTCTTTGTTCCTGGTGGTCCTAGCCTTCGCGTCCCGGCCGCCGGGAGGCGAGTGGCGTATCGGCATATTGTCAACCCTATTCTAGGCGTCGTAACTCGTATGCGGGTGCTACCGTTCGCGCATCAGCGATGCCTCATCGTCATTATAGCATTCAGTTTATGACAAGTACAAGGTGCTTTTCCACAGGTTTGAAGAAGGGGGAGGCGCGCGATATGCACCAAAAAGAGGAGCTGTGCTACACCTCAGTACCATGCTAACGAAGGAATGTCAGGCAATAGGGCTACATGCGTGTGAGAAGCCACACATGGTGCCAGGCGACGCCCCGCGATTGAAATCGGGGGCTACACCTTACCAAGTCCCACAAGGGGACTCCGCTACTCCTACTCTACCCTCTCTACTCTCTACTCTCCCTACTTTCTCTACTTTCTCTACGCTCAAGAGTGACCCTCCTGCGTATAGCCAGTCCCGCAGGGACTTCGCAGAGTGTAGCCCCCGATTTCAATCGCGGGGCGTCACCTGGCACCATATGTGGCTTCTTACACGCATGTAGCCCTATTGCCTGACATTCCTTCGTTAGCTCGGTATTCAGCTAATGAACACCCAAATGTGGGGCCGGTTGGCGCTGGCTCACAACCGTGAACCTGGGTGGGTAGACGGCACAGGTTGCATGGTGATTGTGAGGCACCTCGTGGAGAACAACGGCCAGATTTTTTAGCATTAAGCCAGTACCACACAGGTATGCGGAAGTTGACGTTCGCTACCCCGAAACGGTGGTACGTCTTATGCCAGATAGCATGAGGAAGGGCCAACACCAGTGACAATGCTCTTAACACGGCCCGCTACATAGATATTAGGAAAGGAAACTCTATGGCATCGCAAGTAGACCCGACCGTGTTGGGCAAGATGACGAAGAAGCAGCGAGTGGACGCGGCGCTACGCAACCAGCCGGTGGACCGACCGCCGGTGGCCCTGTGGAGGCACTTCTACGAGTGCGAGCGGACGGCAGAGGACCTGGCCGGGGCTATGCTGGCCTATCACAAGAAGTACGACTGGGACTGGATGAAGGTGAACCCCCGCGCTTCGTACCACGTAGAGGGCTGGGGCGTGAAGATCAGCTACGGCAAGAGCGGCCCGTTCGACCACCCCCAGGTAGTGGAGTACCCGGTCACGAGCGCGGCGGACCTCGCCCGGTTGAAGCCCCTCTCCACCTCTGAGGGCGTGCTGGACGAGCACATCGAGGCGTTGGAGCGCATCTGCGAGGCACTGGGGGGCGAAGCTTACGCCCTGCAAACGATCTTCAACCCCTTCTCCATAGCCGCCGACCTGGTGGAGAGCGACCACGCGCTGTTTGAGCTGATGCAGCGCGACTCGCAGGCCCTCAAGGATGCCCTGGAGGTAATCACCGAGACCTTCACCAACTTCGCGCGGGAGTGCATCAAGGCGGGGGCGGGTGGTATCTTCTTCGCCACCACCGAGTGGGGCAGCCGCGACCGCATGACGGAGGAGCAGTGGGATGAGTGGTGCCGGCCGTACGACCTTCGGGTGCTCGCGGCGGTGCAGGACGCCCCGTTCAACGCGCTCCACGTCTGCAAGAACAACAACCTGCTGTACCACTTGGCCGATTACCCGGTGCACGCCATCAACTGGGCGGTAGGTTCGCCCGGCAACCCATCGCTGAGGGACATGCAGCTAAACAGCGACAAGGCGGTGATAGGCGGCTACCAGAACTCCACACTGCGCGACGGCACGCCCGCCGAGATTACCGTCGAAGCCCGGCTGGCCCGCGAGCAAACGGGTGGGCGGCGGTGGATACTTGGCCCCGCCTGCTCCATCCCGGTGGACTGCCCGGAGGAGAACGTCAGGGCCGCGCGGACGGCGGCGGACAACGTGCAAAGCGTGTTGTAGACGAAAGGTAAGCAGCACACGAACTGCACCTCCCAGCAGAGCATTTGCGGTCTTACGCTCCAAGGAGGTACCTAACATGAGCACCAGCAACCCTCCTGCCGGACCGGGCAAGCGACCCCGCTCCAGGCTTATTCCTCTTGCTGTGCTCTTGGGCCTTGCCGTGGCAACGGGCTGCACTTCTCCACAGGTCTCGAGCCTCGCATTAGTTAGGCCTGAAGACATGGCTCTGCAAAAACATGGCGCAGGCACCATAATCGTAGGCGCTCGCACGTCCGGCAACACTACCGTAGTGCTCTCGACCAAGAACTCCGGCCTGCAATCGTCTAGTGGGGAAGTATACGTCGATTTTGTGACCAGAAATGGGATAAATTGGAACGTTCCGTTAAGCTTTTCAGCTGACGGCATCGCTTCAGTACCGCAAGGCGCTGCGCTATGCTATGCCACAGCCGAGATGTTCGAGCAGCAAAACGCTTCCACCTTCGGCTACGGCTACGTGCGTTTGCCCGATGTGCAGAGTATGGAAGTTGACTTCACGAGCGGGCAGGTGCTCACGGACCAATCGGGCGACGGGATGTTCGCGGTGGTCCGGCCCGGCTCTGACCCAGGCACCAAGTTGCGAGCAATCGACGCTAAAGGCGCGGTCATCCACACGGTTGCCATGCCAACGCCACGTGCCTCGTCACTTCCACCCAGGGGCAATCGTGCGTCAGGTGGCGGCAGCATGAGTTCGTTTGAGTGCAGCCCGTAGAAAGACCAAGGGACAGGTATGATAGCCATTTGCGCAACTTCTACACCTGTCCCTCGGGGCCGCCTGTTGTGCTAAATATACAATTTTGGCAGACACAACAGCATTACTCAGTCCTCACCGAAGATGTACCTATCCAAGAAGGCATTGCGGAACTTGCCGGATGGATCGTAGGAGAGCAGCAGGCGCTGAAAATCCGCCAACCTCGGGTAGAGCGACCGGACTCGTTGTGACGGCATTGTAAAGAGCTTGCCCCAATGCGGGCGAGCCTCGAGCGGGGCGAGGTGCTCTTCAATCAGAGGGAGCAATTGCCTGACTGCCTGCCAATCCTTCTTCCAGGTGAAGTGGATACCCACACAGGCCTGTTGGTAGCACGGACTCATCCAGAGGTCGTCAGCCGCTATCGTGCGTACCTCGGAAACTTGCACCATTGGAGCTATCCGGTCGCTCAAGCTATTTATTACGTTGATGGCCTCGACTGCATGCTGGCGGGGTATAAGGTACTCGCTTTGCAACTCCTCGCCGCTGCTGGGCGTGAAATCCATGCGGAAGTGGGGCAGGCGTTCAAACCAGGGGCCGCGAATACCCATCTGCTCGGTGCAGGCCTCCGCCGACAAGCCGGGGATGGGGTGCAGGTGCGTCCGCGCAAGCGTCGCCCCGAACAGTTCGGGTGCGGGCACGAAGTCATCTTCATCGGTAACGCGGCGCTTCAACCAGACGTGGTCCACCAGGTTGTCTTGCCCCCTGGTAAACAGACTGACGCTATCGGCACCGGAAACGATGTCCTCGAAATGGTCTACCAGTTGCGACAAAGGCAGGTGCTCGTACGCGTCCTGCCGCATATCGAACGCGGGAACAACATCCAGGGTAAGCCGCGTGACCACCCCCAGCCCTCCGAGTCCCACCACCGCCCCTGCGAATTCATCACCGTCTTGGCCGCGAGATAGATTCACCACCGAGCCGTCGGCGGTAACAATCTCCATAGCTGAAACTGCCGTGGCGAGATTGCCGTTGCGGTCGCCCGAGCCATGCGTGGCCGTAGCGCAGGCCCCAGCCACGGAAATGTGCGGCAGAGACGCCAGGTTGTGTAGCGCATAGCCCTCACGATGAAGCTGCCTGTTGATCTGGCCGTACCTGGCGGCTGCGCTGATTGTGGCAGTATGTCGCTCGCGGTCTAAGGTCACCAGGGGGTCGGAAGTGCCCAGGCGGTCGAGCGAGACCAGGTCGCCGGGCGTGTCCGCTATGTCATTGAACGAATGCCGGGAGCCTAGCACCTTCAGCTTGCCGCTACGGCTTACCAGTTCTTGTAGCTGCTCTACCGTTTCGGGGTAGTGCAACCTGGGGGCGGTGTAGGTATAATTGCCGGCCCAGTTGTATAGATTCTCGGCCATCCACGCGCTCTCCTCTTTGTTGACCAATCTCTCAACCTACCAACTATTGTACACCGCACCTAAAAAGTCATTTCAATAAGAGCAGTGTCGAACATGAGCACCCAAACCTCACTTTGTCATTCTGAACGCAGTGAAGAATCTCGTCCTCAATGCAGGTGTTGCCATTTTCTTATGGGAGAGTGCCGCATGAGAAAGGTGGTACTTGGATACTGAAGGACGAGATTACTCACGGAGTTTACCCTGAGCGTAGCCGCATGTTCGAAATGACAGGGTGGGGCTTTGGGGGTGAAAGAAAGAGGTAGTTCTGGGGGTGAGGGACGAGATTCTTCACTGCGTTCAGAATGACAATAAGGGACTTGGTCCTGGTATTTCTGGCTTATAAATCACTCGATTAAATGGAGAGAAGCCGGGAAACGATTCCCCGGCTTCTCTCTTTCTACAGAAAGGCTATTTAGACCTATACAATCGCAGGCTCAACTTCGACCGGAGCTTGCACCACGAAGGTAATGCCTTCGTCCTGCCCGTAATCCGCGATTACCGTCTGCCCGGCGACTATGTCGCCACGCAGGAGGCGCTTGCTCAGCGGGGTCTCCAGGTCGCGCTGGATCACGCGGCGGAGGGGCCTCGCGCCGAAGGTGCGGTCGTAGCCGGTCTCGGCCAGGTGCTCCTTGGCGGCGTCGGTCAGTTCGAGGCCGATACCGCTGAAGGCCAGCCGCGTGCCCAACCCTGCCACCTGGATGTCCACGATCTCCTTCAGCTCGTCCAGGCTCAGGTGGTCGAAGACAATGATGTCGTCGATGCGGTTGAGGAACTCGGGGCGGAACGTCTCCTTGAGAGCGTCCTCCACGCGCCCGTTCACCTCTTTCTTGTTCATGTCGTTGAAGCCCTTGGGCTTGAACCCGAAGCCCTGGTGCTTGGGCAGGAACTGCGTGCCGACGTTCGAGGTCATGATAATCAGCGTGTTGCTGAAGTCCACCGTGCGGCCGTGGCCGTCGGTAAGCCGTCCGTCGTCCAGCACTTGCAGCAGGGCGTTGAACACGTCGCCGTGGGCCTTCTCTATCTCATCGAACAGCACCACCTGGTACGGGCGGCGGCGGATCGACTCGGTAAGCTGGCCGCCCTCGTCGTAGCCTACGTAGCCCGGAGGCGAGCCTATCATGCGGGCGACGGTGTGCCGCTCGCCGTACTCGCTCATGTCCACGCGCACGATAGCGTCCTCGCTGCCGAACATGTAGTCGGCCAGGGCCTTGGCAAGCTCGGTCTTACCCACGCCGGTAGGTCCGACGAAGATGAAGGAGCCGATGGGCCGTCGCGGGTCGCGGAGACCGGAGCGGCTGCGGCGAATCGCGTCGCTGACCGCCTCTATCGCCTCGTGCTGGCCGATAACGCGATTGTGTAGCTCGTTCTCCATATCGAGCAGGCGGGTCTTCTCCTCCTGCTGCATGGTCTTCACGGGCACGCCCGTCCACTTGGCGACCACCTCGGCCACGTCATCTTCGTCAACCTGCTCGTCGAGGCTGTTGGTCTTGAACCACTCGCCCCGTGCCTCGTTGAACTCGTCTTCGAGACGCACCTTCTCGGTCTTTAGCTCCATCGCAAGGGCATAGTCCTGGTTGCTGGAAGCGTCTTCCATCTGCTTCTCAAGCTCTTCCAGCTTGCTCTCAAGCTCGCGCAGCTCCGGCGGCATGTTGAACACGGCCAGGCGCACGCGAGAAGCTGCCTCGTCCATCAGGTCAATCGCCTTGTCGGGCAGGAAGCGGTCCGAGATGTAGCGCTCTGACAGGTGGACGGCGGCGGTTACCGCTTCGTCGGTGATGGTCAGGCCGTGGTGCTGCTCGTAGCGGGGCTTGAGGCCCAGCAGGATCTGCACCGACTCCTCGACCGAGGGCTGGTCCACGTACACCGGTGAGAAGCGGCGCTCCAACGCCTGGTCCTTCTCGATCTTGCGGTACTCGTTCAGCGTGGTAGCGCCGATGCACTGCAAGTCACCACGGGCCAGGGCCGGCTTGAGGATGTTGCCCGCGTCGAGCGCCCCCTCGGCGGCACCCGCGCCCACTATTGTATGGATCTCGTCTATGAAGAGAATGATCTCCTTGCGGGCGCGCTTGACCTCTTCCATAACCGTCTTGAGGCGCTCTTCGAACTCGCCCCGGAACTTGGAGCCTGCCACCATCGAGGGCAGGTCGAGGGAGAGTATGCGCTTGCCCTTGAGGAGTAGAGGCACCTCGCCGGAGGCGATCAACTGGGCCAGGCCCTCCACAATGGCGGTCTTGCCCACGCCCGGCTCGCCTATCAGCACGGGGTTGTTCTTGGTGCGGCGCACGAGGATTTGCATCACGCGCTGCACTTCGTCCGCCCGCCCGATCATCGGGTCGAGCATGTTTTCGCGGGCCAGCTTGGTGAGGTCAACGCTGAATCGCTCAAGGGCCTCATAATGCTCTTCGGGGTTCTGGTCGGTCACGCGGCGGTCGCCCCTGATTTCGCGCAGGGCGGCGTAAATCTTCTCCTGGTCGATAGCGGCTTCCTGGAGGATGCGGCCGGTGGCCCCACCCCGCTCGTTGGCTATAGCCAGGAAGAGGTGCTCGGTGGAGATGAATTCGTCGTTGAGGCGGTCTGCCTCTTCCACGGCACCCTGTAGCACGCGGTTGGCGCGGAGGGTGATGTAGCCGGTGGTCACGCCCCTGCCCACCGCGAAGCTCTGCATGTTATTGAGGGCGCTCTCCAGGCGGCGGGTCATCATCTGGGCGTCGCCACCCAGCTTGGTGATTATCTGCGCGGGGAGAGACTGTCGTTGCTGTAGGAGGGCCAGGAAGAGGTGCTCCACGTCAAGCTGCGTGTGCTGCTTGGCGAACATAATCTGCTGCGCCCGCTGCAACGCTTCCTGCGCCCGCTCTGTAAATCTGCTCATCATCATATCAATGTACTTCCAATCTAGTATCGTGTAGAACGCGCACGAGAAGCCGTACCAAAGTGCGCCGCCGGGACCGTTGTGGACATCAGAGGCCCGTTGAGAAGGCCCGCGTGGTGTTGGGTAGTATACTCCGCGAGGCTCGCGTTTCCCCTGCTTTTCCACTTAGTAGCACGGGCAGTGCCGTGGTGTAATTACGAATTACGAATTACGAGTGCGTACTTCGGCGGCTGTGATGTCTAATTCGTAATTTCCTCGTGGCGTTCTTGGTTCTATTGTACCGGGTCTCAGTTAGTTTGGTATCACCCTTTAGGGTAGTATCTTTGGCCTGTGTATTACGAATCGTAGTGGTAGGTCCTAGTTGGTGGGTAATACAGGGTCCGTTATTACTCGTGGTCTATGTCCATTAGCTGCCTGTATCTTGAGATCGTGTCCTCCATCTCGCGGCGCATGCGCTCCATCTCGCGGCGCATCTCCAGCATGCGCTCCCGCATGTTGAGGATCGCCTCGGCCCCCGCCAGGTTCACGCCCAGGTCGTTGGTGAGCCGCATGACGAATCTCACCCGTTCGAGGTCGCGCTCCGAGTAGAGCCGGATTTTGCCGCCGGTCCGTCCCGGTTCCACCAACCCCTCGCGCTCGTAGAGCCGTAAGGTCTGCGGGTGAACGCCCAGCACCTGCGCCGCCACGCTGATTACGTAGCGGGGCTGGTCGTCGGCGCTCAGTTCCTGGTAGGCCCTGTGGCTTTCGTAGCTGCGGGAGATGCGCCCGGTAGTTCCGGCAGAGGCTTTCTTTGGGGCTTGCGTGCCGCCGGTATGCTCGTCAGGGTAGTCGGCAGCGGGTTCGGTGGAGCGTCTAACTCGCATCGGACTGCTCTCCCTTCCGGCTGCTGTATATACGCTGCAACTCCTCGAAAAGTTGCTTTTCCTGGTCGCTCAACTCGCCCGGCAGTTGCACTTCCAGCATGGCATACAGGTCGCCGCGCTTGTCAGGCTGCTTGAGATGGGGCATACCCTGCCCGCCCAACCTGAAGCTGCGGCCGTTCTGCGTGCCCGGCGGTACTTTGAGCGCCAGCTTGGTGCCCTTGAGGGTCGGTACTTCCACTTCGCCCCCCAGGACTGCCGTGTAGAGGGGAAGAGTTACTTTCGCATAGACGTCGTCGCCTTTACGCTCAAAGCGAGAGTTGGGAAGTACCTTTACCCGGAGGTAGAGGTCGCCTTTGCCCCCGCCACCTGCGCCCTGCCCGCCTTCGTTGGCGATACGTATGCGCGAGCCGGTGTGCACTCCGGGCGGGATTTTTACCTCAAGGCGCTTGGTGCGCGACACGGTGCCGCCACCGCCGCAGGCCTGGCACACGCGATTGCCCGCGATGCCCCGGCCCCCGCAGGTGGAGCAGGTGTCGGGCACCTCCATCTGGAGTATGCGCTGGGAGCCGTTGAACGCTTCTTCCAGCGTCACTTCGATGTCGTGCTCATAATCCTGGCCGGCGCGCGGTATGGTGCGCTCTCGGCCCCCGGTGTAGTAGGCGTTGCCCCCAGGGCTCCTGTTGGCACCCACCGAGCGGCCGAACAGCATCTCGAAGAAGTCCGAGAAGTCGCCGTCGCCGGTGAAGGTGGTCGAGGAGTAGCGGGAACCGCCGGGGACGCCGTTGGCCTGGGCGTACTTGCTGAAGTCGAAGCCCGCCGCCGAGCCCTGGGCCTGCTGGTAGTGCTCCCACTCCGAGCCGAACTGGTCGTACTTCTTGCGCTTCTCGGCGTCGCTGAGGACTTCGTAGGCCTCGCTGACCTCCTTGAAACGCGCCTCAGACTCGCGGTCGTCGGGGTTGAGATCGGGGTGGTATTTACGCGCCAGCTTGCGGAAGGCTGACTTGATTTCCTTCTCGGAAGCGCCGCGTTTTACGCCTAGTGTGTTGTAGTAATCCTTGTATTGCATGGCCGAATCATGTCATGTGATAGCTGTATTATGAGTACAGAGATATTATAAGGGTTGAGTGTGGTACTGTCAAGTTTGGCGCTGGCATGGACTGGGCTATTGCCTGTTTCAGCTAATGGGTCTACAATGGATTCACAGTCGGCAGTGAGGATTTGGTGAGGTGTAAGATGGCTACTACGTTACCAGTGGATATAGGCACTCTAATAGCCAGGATACCCGGCATTCGCGGCGGGCAACTACATGTTGTGGGTGCTGGCGTGTCACTACGAACTATCGTGTACATGGAAAGGGAAGGACTGACACCTAAGGAGATCGTAGACGACATGCCGCACCTTTCTCTTGCTCAGGTTCATGCCGCCTTGGCTTATTATTATGCCAACAAGGTGCAAGTGGATACTGAGATGGCTGAACTAGAGGAAGAAGAGAGGCAGATTCAGGAGGAATGGCTACGCTCTAGGGACTCTAAATGAGATTGCGTCTCTATCTGGATGAAGATGTAATGAGAGGGCGTTTAGTGCAGGCATTACGTTCTCAAGGTATTGAGATTGTAACCGCTTTTGAAGCAAATATGGTGAAAGAGCCAGACGAAGCACAACTAAGACACGCAACGTCGGAAGGCTTGGTCTTGTACAGCTTCAATATCAGAGACTATGCAGTGTTGCATATGAACTGGCTCGCCCAGGGTCAGGAGCACGCCGGACTCATACTGGCAGATCAACGGTTCCGCTATTCAGTGGGCGAGCAAATGCGGCGACTGAGCAGGATTGTTCTTACTTTGTCTACTGAAGAGATGAAAAACAGGCTGGAGTACCTGAGTTCCTGGAATGAATGAGCAGAGCTGAGACACTATAGATAGCAGAAGTGCTACTTTTGGCAAGGGAGTTGGAGATAATGGCGATTACACCGTCAATAGACATAGGCACGCTAATAACCAGAACACCTGGAGTACGTGACGGTCTACCTTGTATAGCCGGGACGGGCGTATCTGTAATGCGCATTGCAAACTACCACAATATGGGCTATACGGCTGAAGAGATTGCAGACGGCTACGGCCATGTAACGCTCGCCCAAGTGTACGCGGCGATAACGTATTATTATGCTAATAAGGGCGAGATAGACGCTGACATAGCGGAAGAGCAAGCAACATATGACAGGTACGAGAAGGAGTACCAAGAGAAGCGCCATATGGAGCGCGCGTGAGGTTCAAACTATATCTAGACGAAGATGTAATGAACGGCGGGCTTGTGCAAGCCTTGCGTCTCAGGGGAGTAGATGTAACATCCGTACGCGATACACATATGTACGGTTACACTGACGAGCAGCAGTTGGAGCACGCGGCTTCAGAGGGCCGTGTCCTCTACAGCTTCAATGTCCGGCACTATACGGTCCTTCACTCCCGCTTTCTAGAAGAAGGTAGGTCTCACGCGGGGATTATCTTAGGGAAGCAGGAACGTCGCTATTCTATTGGCGAACAAATGCGTCTCATACTGAGGATAATGACGGACTTATCCGCTGAACAGATGCGGGACCGGATGGTGTTCCTTGGTGCTTGGACGAATGAACTCTAGCGAAATCTGCAACAGCCTAGCACCACACAGTCACCTTAGCACAACTACCTGTACACTCATGGCAGCGACCACACCGTGAACCCCTCATACGGCGTCGCCCTGCCAACAGCCGTATACCCCTCCTTCACACCCGCGCACACATAAACATCGTGGCTAGCCCCCTCCGACTGGCCCAAACTCAGCATGCCGAGGTCGAAGGTGTCAACATAGCCTCCATTGGCATAGAGCTGCGCTGTATTTTCGGTGACGTACAGCTTGAAGGTATTGGACCCGCTATCGGACGTGTCCAGCAGGTCCGTAGTATTTGAGTAAGAGACGTCGTACACCGGGCTGTGCAGGTTGAAGTTCCAGGTCCCTTCCGAGTCGAAGATGACCCGGTACTCGGTACCTTCACCTATATTCGAGAAGACGAGGCCATAGTCCCAGGCTCCACCCGCCGCGAAACCGGCATCCCTCGGGTTGCGGAAGGTGGCTTCGGCCACGAAGTTGCGCAGGTTGGCACCGGCAGCCATACAGGGCGCTTCCTCATCCTCGATTTGCTCCAACGTGCCCGCTTCAGGCCCATACAGCAGGGTAGCTTGCCCGTCCAGCACCTGAGCAGTGGCCTCGGCCTGTATCTGAGCGGTAGCGTGCGCTCGCGCCAGTGCCGTAAGGGTGGGGGGCGCTTTGGCTGTGGCTTCCGCGTTGGCAGTGGCTGCCACGGAGGTCTGGTGGGACGCTGCTTCGGTTTCGCTGGCCTCCGCCGCGACCGTCTGCCGGGTCAGCACCGTGGTAGTAGCTCGTGAGGTCCTCACCGTAGCCCGCCGTTCCGCCTGGGACGTGGCGAGTTGCACCGCCTCCCTTGTGGCATTGACCTGCGCGGTAGCCAGACCTGGCGTACCGCTCCGCACCAGTATCCAGACAGTAACCCCCAGGACCAAAGCGAACCCGACGACAACAGCCAGGCAGGGAAATAACTGCCTGGCCTGCCGTCGCGCCTGCCCGCGTGGCGAGGGACGTTCGGGACGTTCCACCGGGGTCTCAGGCATGGAGACTTGTCAGGAGAGAAATCTGCACGTACGTCATTACCCCATCGCCCTGTGCATGGCTTCCACCGCTGCTTTCTCTGCATCATGCACGGCGAGGATGTGGTCCCGTATCTCTGCCAGGAATGGTACAAGCTCGTTCTCGGCGGTGGGGAAAGTAGTGGCGGCTTCGACTTTGAGGGCTTCCAACCGGCGGGCGATCTCTCTACGCTCCATGAGCGTATCCATCCCCTGCTCGATGAACAGCCGGTGCTTGCGCTCCAATAGCTCTCGCGTCTCCTTCAAGGCGGGAATTTCTACTGGGAGCATGGCGCGGGCGAGGGAGGTCCACCTGCTCGCGCTTTCGCGGTACAGGGCGGCGGCTTCCTCCAAGTGCGGCTTGTGGAGCACGGGCGCGGCCTCTGTGAGAAAGTCGCCATACATGGCACGGCCCGCCCCTGCCCCACTGCTTCTTAGCTCTATCCACTCGAAGCATGAGGTAAAGGCGCTGTAGAGATGCGGGCCAGGAGCGAAGGTGCCCAGCCATCCCTTTGGACTCCTGGTGTCTACCACCAGCCCCGCCCACTTGCGCAGCGCCGCCAGACCAAAATTAGCACGCGGCCCCTTCTCCGGCCCTTCCAGCATCACCCTGGCGCACCTGCGTATCCCCGCTTCGATTGCGACATGCAGGTTCTTTAGCCGGGGAGGCGCTTCCAACGTAAGGCTGCGGTTCTTGAGGCTGCCCTGGACGGCGCGTGCCACCTCGAACTCGTCCGTACCGGCGGCCAGCGGCAGACGAGAGCGGTCGGCAATGTAGACGCCGCCCACATCCAGTTCGTAGCCGTAGACGACGAGGGGCATCATACCGGGGTCGGCACCCGAGGGCATGGCATTGTACGAGAGGCCCCGCTGCCCGGCCCAGGCGATAACCGGTCGGCCCTCTTCCAGAGCCTCGATCAAATTAGCCCTTGCGCGGTCCCGGCTGGTGGTCTCGCGTACGTGCCCTTTGACGCCCAGCCTCTCCAGCACCGCCTCCATAGGCTTGTCGGTGGGCGAGGCGAGATGGGTGCCGATGTAGACGTGCGGCTCGTAGCCTTCGTAGTCAAATGTGAAGTAGAGGACGCTCACGCCCCCGCTGATACCAAGCAGCATCGCCTCGGTGAACGCCTCCTCGGTGTGCGGTGCGACGACGCCCTGGTGCGCCAGCACGTTGCTTATGGTACCCATCTCGGGGTGCAGACCCTCGAACCGGTTGTAGTCACGCAGTGTGGGCATGGGTTTTCCATTTCGGATTTGGGAATTAGGATTTCGGATTTCGGACTTAGAAGATATCCGGGTAAATCCGAAATCCGAAATCCTAATTCCCAAATCGGCAGATGAATTCTACTTCGTTGCCGTCAGGGTCGTCTACGTACATGGTGCGGCTGGGGAGGACGGGGTGCTTGCCGGGGCGGGGTTGGTAGCCTGCCTGCACCAGGGCCTCGTGCTGAAGGTCGAACCTGTCTAGTGGGAGTTCCAGGGCGAGATGGTGCAGTTGATAGCCAGAGGGTTTCCCCAGAACCTCCTCGGTCTTGGGCACCAGCACGATCATCTGGGGGATGCCCGCGTTGCCCTCGCCCACTCTGAGGAAGGTGTTGCGCAGTTCGGGAGGCGAAATGACCTCCAGCCCCAGCAGGTCGCGATAGAAGCGCAACGAGGCCTCTTTGTCGGCCACCCACAGAACAATCTCCGATATGCCTACAACGTGCTTCATGCGCGAGTTCCTCACCCAGTCGAACATCAGAAAAGTGCCGGTAACATCCGCGCTGTCAGGGGGTGCAGCCTGCCCCTGGAAGAGAAGGTGAGCCAGGGAGACGCATTCGTTGCAAATAGAAATCCCATCCGTGACCGCTAATAGGCCGCGTACTTCGGGAAGGTGCTTGTAGCAAAGAGAGCAGTGTTGTGCGGGTTGCGAGTGTCTGCCCGGCGGGTGGCTGGCTGTTTGGGTAGCGTCTATTTCTTGTTCGTCATCAAGTATCTCGTGGCATAGCTCCACGCACTCATTGCAGATACGCACCTCGCCCTTTCCCAATGCACTTTGGTGAATGGCAATATCACCGAGTTCAGCCTTGCTCTTGCCGCAGAACGAGCAACGTTGAGGCATTGCAGTACGGGCACTGGGGTGGGTCTCGGCGGCATCACGGTCGGTTGAGGCAGGTTCCTGCTGGAAGCGTAAGACGCATTCGTCACAGATATAGATCGCGCCCGGCCCTCCTATAAGCCGCCGCACATCTTCCTGGCTTTTGTCACAGAAGGAACAGGCGTATCTTGGTTTGTGCGTGAAACGGGGCATCTCGTTACCCCCTGCCCGACGTAGAAGACGGAAGTAGCGCCATAGAGGCAGCCTTGTAGCGACTACCCAGCATTCCCCTGCCACTATTATATCACGCTCGCTTCTTCAGCCTACGCCGTCGTTCCTGCCAGCAGGACATCTCGCCAACCCTCCGGCACCCGCTCCCCATATACCACCTCTTTCGCACCAAGGAAGGAGGCAAGCTCCGATATGGAGTCCGCTACCACCTGGGCTACTTCGGGGGTCATGGGGGCATGCGGCTCGGCGTGGACGGCGTTGATGTTGAGGCGCTTCGCCTTGCGGTCCATCAGGGGGTCGATCCGGCCTATGATGCGGTCCCCGTGCAGGATGGAGAGCACGTAATAGCCGTACTGGCGCAGGTGCTTGGGCACGTATATCTCGATGCGGAACCGATAATCGAACAGGGTCTCGCTGCGGTTTCGGTCGGCAATCAGGTTGTCGAAGGGGGAGAGGAGGGTGGTGCGAGACTGCCATTCCCCCGCTTCAATTTGTGCCAGGAGGGGTACGTCTTCCCTGTGTATGTACCATGTGCCGGGGAGCGACCTCTCATCATCGACCACCGCTACCCGCTCGATACGGCCTTCCCGCTCGTACTGGCGCAACACCTCTTGCAGTTGGGGGTAGCGGTAGCGGGTGTAGTTGTACGTAATGTGCTTCGATGTGCCCACGCCGAGCATGCGCAACGACCTCTCGGCGGCTATCTCGGTGGCTTCGCGGGCCGATAGCTCCTGGTGCGGGGTCCAGTCGGGCAGCACCCGCTCCGCCAGGTCCCACAGCCGCTGCCCGCCCTTGCGCGCTGCGACAAATATCTCCCCCCGCACCCACAGGTGGTCCAGCATCCTGCTGACGTTGCGCCCGCCTGTCCAACCGCTTGACTCCCAGCCGGAGCGCGACTCGTCCTCGAAGTCCTTCGACTGCAACGGCCCCCGCTCCCGCAACTCACGCATCACGTACTCGCAGAAGTCTTTGTTCTCCTCCATCCACTCGCTCCGCCGCCCCAGCATCTCGCCCGGTTCGCCGGTGGGTTTCCCGCGCATAGCCCACTCGTGCAGGGGGAAGTCCTCCATCAGCACGATGGAGGCGGCGTGCGCCCAGTACTCGAACAGCTTGCGCTCCTCCCACCTTAGCGTGTCGAGGTCCTTTACGTCGTAGGTGCCCAGGCGGCTCCACAGGATCAGCAAGTGGTTGGGAGCCACGGCGCTAATGGGGTCGAGTTGCAAGCAACCGATGCTACGTACCGTCTCCAGGATGCCATCCTTGTCGTTGGGGAGCCTCGGCCCCGCCAGCCGCTGCTTGGTGACGGCCAGGCGGCGGGCGTCGGTGAGAGAAATTGTGCGGGTAGCGGTCATTTTGCCTCCACTATGGGATGGTTGAACGGGTTGCGCGTACAGTCATGTATTCCCAGTCTCAATTCTCAGGACCATGCTCCCCTCTGTCATCCTGAGCGCAGCGAAGGATCTCAAGAAGGTGGAGAAGGACTCTGTTGAACAGTGCGCGACAAGGGCTGGGTGCTGAAGATTAGACGTACTGCCGAAAAGTAACATCTGAGATCCTTCGCTACGCTCAGGATGACAGGGGGGAGTATGGTCGTTCGTATGCAGCAGTGCTCCTTGCAGGAAAATTGTATCAGACTGGGAAACATATGTGCTAACTCTGAATGCTAGGATAGCAAAAGACCCAGGCACGTACCTGGGCCTCTGGTTGTATCTTCTACGCCTATGTGCGACTTGCTATTGCCCTGTAACGGCGATAGTGCTCCCCATCACCAGCACGAAGTCGTACACGCCATGTACGATAGCCGAGGTGGTGGTGTTGGTGCGCATGCGGATGATGCCCAGTATGAGGCCGATGATGAACACGCTCAATAGCGCGTCCACGCCGTACTGGAAGGCGTGTAGTGAGGTGAATACCAGGTTGGAGGCGATCAGACCGATGCGGGGCTGCAACAGGCCGCGCACCGCCAACTCTTCGCCCACGCCCGCAGTGACACCGATGAGCACCGCGCCCACCGGGGTGATTAGCTGGCTCATCAAGCGGCTGAAGGCTTCTACGTCGGTGGTGCCCCAGCCCATCGAGCGCCATAGCTGGTTGATGCCGGGGTCCAGCGCAAAAACCGCTGCCGCCGCGAGCACCACGCCCCCGACGATGGCCCCTACTACCTGGGCCACGGTCGGCCGCACGAAGTCGAGCCGCTTCAGCATCGCCCGGAAGTTGCGCGCGATAGGCCAACCCGCCGCCACAAAGGTAGCCGGTATGGTCCAGACGAACTGGTAGATGAGGTCTATGGGCCGCACGCTAATATCCAGCGACTGGCCCAGCGAGCCTTCGGGCGTGGGGGCGTTTATCAGCAGCAGGAGCGGCGGCTGCCCTCCCAGGACGATGAGCGGCAAGAACGAGCCGAGGGTGATGAGGGTCAGGAAGCAGAGGGCTATCTTGTGCACGAAGTTGTCGGGGTCAATCGGGATTACGCGCGCCACCAGCACCCGCACCGGCCTGAGCAGCATCGCCAGCGAGATGAGCGTTACCAGCAGCATCAACACAAGGCTGAGCAAGATAATTGACGAGGCATCTTCCCGGAAGACCTGCTCTATCGGCACTGCGCTGGGATTTCCAAGCCAATCGTAGAAGACGTTGATGTTTGTTATGGCGCCCATGACGGTATAGCTTGTGATGATGAGCAGCACGCCCAGGATGAGGAGCGCCAGCCATACGTAGGTGAAGGTCGCCGCCACGCTGTTGCGCAGCCCCGCGAAAGCCAGCGCAGCCAGCACCGCCAGTGGCAAAAACTGGATGCCGACCGTCATGAACTTCTCAGGCTCCCCACCCACGAGGAAGCCCAGCCCGATCAGGGTAATACCTACCAGCGCCAGCCCGGAGGTAATAAGCACCGGCTTGTTAGACACAAGTGTTGCCTCGGGCGGTGGTGCTTGAATCTGCGGATAAGGCTGCCCGTATACATCGTGGGGTGGGGCTGGCGGTACCTGCCCGCCGGGCGGTGGCACCGGAGGATAGTGCCCTTGCCCGCCGCCCTGTGGCTGCTGAAATGGGGCCGCACCAGGCCCAGGTGTGTTATCCATCTACTGGTCATCTCCAAAGCAAAGCTAACTACACCCAGTATAAAGGCAAACAAACACCCCGCACAGGACCCAATATGGTTAATTACGAATTACGAATTACGAATTACGAATTACTTGAGCACTCTTGTAATCCTCAATTCGTAATTTGTAATTCGTAATTCGTAATTCGTAATTATCCCAGCTGTTGTGGGCGCTTGACGAAGAAGGGCGGGGTGGTGTGGAGGGTGTAGCGGGCCTTGGTCTCTAAGTATGCGATGATGATGATGCCCAGCCAGAGGGTGCCGACTAGGTACGCGCCGCCCACGTCGGAGGGCCAGTGGTGGCCCATGTAGATGCGCGAGGGGCCGACCAGCAGGATGATGCCCGCGAGGAGCGTGAGCAGGGCCGTGCGGAACCACCGCTGCTTCAGGTGGATGAAGACGAGGTAGAAGAGGAAGCCGTAGAAGGTGACGTAGTGCACCACGTGGCCGGAGGGGAAGCTCGCCTCGTCTAGCTCGCCCAGCACGCGCACCAGGTCTTTGGTGGGGCGGGGGCGCAGCACGCGGGTCTTTATAGCGATGGTCATCAGGTCGCCCGACCAGGTGGAGACGGTGAACGCGCTCTCCATGCGGAAGCCCGCGGCCCACATGAGCGTGCTGAGAGAGGCGCGGGTGCCCACGCTTATCCACCGCCAGCCAAGCTCGCTCACCGCGTGCATCATGGCGTCGTACAGCTTCGAATTGGGCTTCTGTAGCGCCTTGGTTATGCCCACGTCGGCGGGGAAGTAGCGGTAACGCTTGGCAAGTATCGCCAGCACGCCCGCCGCGCCCACCAGACCGCCGTAAATCGCCAGGAATCGCTTACCACGGTAGAGGGCCTTGCGGGGCGCAACCGTAATCTTCTGGGCCTGTTGCTGGACCGCCGCCGTAACTTGCTGGCTGGCCTGCTTTGTGGCCTGAACCGCCGTCTGGGTGGCCTGGACCGTGCTCTGCACCACCGGGGCGATGGCTTCCGCAACGGGGGTGGTCACAGCCTGGGCGGTCTCGATTACGGCCGCCGCGGCATCCGCGATGGGCGTGTCCTGCCCACCTCCAGGCCCGGACTCTCCCGACGCTGAAGCCTCGACCTGCATAGAGTGCATGTCAAGCATGCTTTCGGCGTCATCCTGCTCGCCTTCGGGGTCCAGGCCCTCATCGGGAGATGGGATTTCGCCTACAGAAGCGGAGGCTGCGGCGCTCTCCTGTTCGGTGGAGGCTGCTTCTTCGCGGGAGTTGTTATCCTGGTCGTTGTCAGGTGTGTTGTTGGGATTGTCGTCAGGCACGGCTTACTCACTCTTCACCAGAGAATAGATAGGGCACAGGCATACCAGCGCGGTGCAATAAACATGCCAGGAAAGTCAGAATACGGAGTTACTATAGCCCATCTAAAATGAAAGCAGTAGATGCAGGCACGAGGCCCCTCCTTTGTCATTTCGAACGCAGTGAGAAATCTCGTCCTACAGCACATGGTACCACCTTTCCTTCAGCCACAACGTACCGTGAGAAAAAGGAAACAGCCCGGTAGGGGACGAGATTTCTCACTGCGTTCGAAATGACAGGGGGGAGCATTGGGCGCTCATTTCCCAGTGCTACTATTGTAAGGTAGATTCTTACTATGACTTCCAAGCACACCTAATGAGTGCTAACAAAACTGGCACGCCTCTTGCTTCCATATAACCGTGCGTAGCGGCAGTAATGGACGACACGCACAATGGGATCGATTTGAACAGTTTACAAGGGGGTAACTGAAATGACTAGTTGGAATCGCGGACGCGAGAACGAGGAAATTGGCGAGCAGCAAATGAACTCCGGCGATGCGGGCAACGCCCTGGAAGGTGCCGCTCGCAAGATAGGCGGCGAGATCGAGCAGGGCCTCGACAACATCGGTGACACCCTCGCCGGCAAGCAGGACGACCTCCAGGGCAAGGACCAGAACTGGGGCAACCGTGCGGGCGACGCCATTGACAACGCGGGCGACAACATGCGCGACGCCGCCGATGACGCCGGTGACAATCTGCGCAACGCCACGGACAACGCCGGTGATTGGATCCAGAACCGCGGCGACGACGTCCGAGACGCGACGCGCTAACGCTGCGCTAATTCTTAATTTTTAATGCTTAATTCTTAATTGAGTTGAGCAAACGGAAAGGAGCCGCCCTACAAGGTGGCTCCTTTCTTGTTGCCCAATGGTTTATTCGAGCAATTAAGAATTAAGCATTAAAAATTAAGAATTAAGAATTCGCGCAGCGTCAGTAGCTGCGCCCGTAGTTGGGGGCTTCTTTGGTGATGGTGACGTCGTGGGGGTGGCTCTCGCGGAGGCCGGAGCCGGAGATGCGGATGAAGCGGGAGGTCTCCTGGAGTGTCTTGATGTCGGGCGCGCCCAGGTAGCCCATGCCGCTGCGCAGGCCGCCGACCAACTGGTAGAGTAGGGTGGCGAGAGGGCCTTTGTACTGCACGCGGGCCTCTATGCCCTCCGGCACGAGCTTGCTCAGGGCTTCTACCTCGTGCTGGCCGTAGCGGTCCTTCGAGTACGAGCGCTGCTTCATTGCGCCTAGCGAACCCATGCCCCGGTACTCCTTGAAGCGCTCGCCCTGGTACAGGATGATCTCGCCGGGGCTTTCGTCCACGCCCGCCAGCAGGCTGCCTAGCATGACCGTATCGGCACCCGCCGCCACCGCCTTAGCGATGTCGCCGCTGTACTGTATGCCCCCATCTGCGATAACCGGCACATTGGCGTCGCGGCACACCTTGTAGCACTCCCACACGGCCGTTATCTGCGGCATGCCCGCGCCTGAGACCACACGGGTGGTGCAAATGCTCCCCGGCCCCATACCGACCTTCACCGCGTCCACCCCCGCATCAAGTAACGCCCTTGCCCCGTCAGCCGTCGCCACGTTGCCGCCCACTACAGGCACGCCGAACCTGGCCTTGAGGCGTTTGACAGTCATTATTACGCCCCTGGTGTGGCCGTGGGCCGTATCCACCACCAGCGCGTCTACCCCGGCCTCAATAAGGGCGGCGGCCCGTTCTTCGCTGTCGGGGCCGACACCCACGGCGGCGGCTACCCGCAGGCGGCCCTTGTCGTCCTTGGTGGCGTTGGGGTACTGGGTCTTCTTCTGGATGTCCTTCACCGTGATGAGGCCCTTGAGGATGCCGTTGCCGTCCACCACGGGCAGCTTCTCTATCTTGTGCCGGCGCAAAATGCTCTGCGCCTGCTCCAGCGTGGTGCCCAGGGGCGCGGTGACCAGCGGAGCGTGCGTCATGAACTCGGAGATGGGCCGGCTGTAGTCCTCCGGCTCGGCAAAGCGTATGTCGCGGTTGGTGAGGATGCCCACAAGCTGCTCGCCCACGGTGATGGGCACACCCGATATGTGGTAGTGCGACATCAGGTCGATGGCGTCACTCAGGGGGCGGTCGGGACCGAGGGTGATAGGCTCGACAATCATGCCCGCCTCGGACCGCTTGACCTTGTCCACTTCGCGGGCTTGGTCCTCTATCGGCATGTTGCGGTGGACCACCCCGATGCCGCCCTCGCGGGCCATAGCGATTGCCATGCGGCCTTCGGTGACGGTGTCCATCGCCGCCGAGATGAGGGGCACGTTGAGGCGAATGGTGGGCGTGAAGTAGCTGGCCGTCGATATATATTCGGGCGTGGGCAGCACCTCGGAGTAGGCGGGCACCAGGAGCACGTCATCGAAGGTGAGGCCCTGGCGTCCGAACTTTTCCGCGTCTAAGGCTGAGTTATCTAGGTCGTCAAGGTTGGATAGGTCAGCATCCTCGGCTTCTATAGAGAACCGGTCGATTTCTGTGCGCCGCATCTGTTGTTCCTCTCACGAATAAGGGGCCAATTTCCACGGGGCCTCCTTGCCCTTATTAACATGGGATTATATCACCTTTCACCCTCATCTGCTTACTTCGTCGCTTAGTACTGATAGGTTAGAGTTTCGTTAAAACTGTTGACAGTAGCTAAAGAATTGTTCTATAATGTGATAATGTTCGGAACCTATGTTCTAATAGCAGTGCTCTGGTTGCATGTATAGCGTAGGAAGAGAACACAGATGAAGCATATTGATAGAGAGCAGTTGGTCCTGTTAGTGCTTGCACTTGCAAATGGCAGGCATTTCTCTCGTACTCAACTCCAGAAGGCAGTGTTCCAACTCCAAGAAGAGTTACCATCGCATTTGTTCTCTGCACCTAAATTTCAATTTAGAGCCGATAATTTTGGTATGTTTACCGAGGCTGTCTATCAGGTGGCCGAGGGACTGGCAGATAAGGGTTTGGCTAATCTAGGTGACCTTTCTACAAAAGATGGGTTTCCGACGAGTTATGCAGCTAGCCAGAATGGTATAGAAGTGGCCCAGGATATTATTGAGAGAATGCCCAAACAGGTTGCTACTGAAGCCCAATACAAAATAAACCATTTACTTGAGCAGCAGATTAATGAACTCTTAGAAGATATGTATTCAAGGTATCCAGGGTATGCTACTAAGAGTAAGGTTAGGCGTAATCATAAGGGTCGTATTATGTCCTCCTTTGGGCCTAAGCCAGTTGAAAGCTTGCTGAGGGAAGACACTGGTATTCCTCATACTCCGCCACATGACGCCCTAAGAACTATAAGAGCCTTGACTGAATTGCCCTATACTGCTATTGCCCAATTATTGAACGTTTCTAGTGAGTCTCTTAAGTCTTGGTACGAAGGGGCGGAGATTCCGGAAGAACAGGTGCCCTACATTCTTGCTGTACAAGACGTACTTCGTCGTGCCGAGAAGCGTTATCCAACATCAAGACAGATGCGTGCATGGTTGAATATACCAATTGGAAATAATGGGATTAACCCAACTGACCTGTTGTCCTCAGGTGACTTCAATCGTGCGCGCTTTTATGCTGTTTCCACTCCCTCGATTGGGCTAATGTTATCTCCACCTGTGTTAAGAGAACCAGTTCCTGAAGAATTCCTTAGTGGTGCTGAACACATTCGAGAGGCATCCCTTCCTGACTCTGAAGACGATTTGCTAAGTAGCCGCGAACGCCATAAAGCTATCAGGTAGGTACGTTACTCTTTGTTATGAGCGACCCCGACTACGATGAGAAGACTATTGGCTCTAACCTCTGGGATCATGGATGGCGTCAGGGATCGATGTTTTATGCATCGTCCGCTTGTCTTGCATGGAATACCTTTCCTGCTGACAACAGCAAAGCCTCCCTCACCGTAGAGCAGAGGAATCTGGGGGACAGCGAACTCTTTATTGTGGCTACCCAGGATTGCGATATTGTTGCTCCTGCCACTAAAGAGCCATTCATTGAGGCGTTCCACTGCACTGTCGAACTTGATCAAAACCAATTGGGGCTATTGGATCGAAATAGTGCCCGTTGGTTTGTGGTCCAGCCGAGCAGCAGTATAGTTGCCAATGCTATGGATCGCATCCTGTTCTCTAAATATGCGCTAACTAAGCTAAAGCCAATTCCATGGTCCAGCGGTCACGTCCGACTACAGCGTTATATTGGGTGGCTTGCCCGCCGCTTTGACCGTCCAGCAATTCCAGATGCCTTAGTGTCCGTATTCCAGAAACCAGTAGAGAAGGTATTTGAAAATTTGGTTAAGAGACAGCCCGATACTATAGCAGTATTCAATCGTGCTGTTTCACAGATGAGAATAAACATACCTTCTAGCATTGTTCCACCATTCGACATTCAGATAATCCTCCTCACAAGAGATGATAATCTTTCCGCTGAGGAACATGACGCAATCTTGGTTGTTACCAAAGCAATCAGAGACAGAATAGATAGACAGCAGATTCGGCTTCTGCCTGATGCTTGGATTGTTACTGAAGCCGGAATCTCGTTGGCTGATTACAATAGCAGTCGTCCATTGGCACTGGACTATCTTACCTACCAAGGTGATAGTATCTCAGGCTCCCAACCTCCGCCTCGTGCTTGAAGATACGCCAATACAACCCAAGTCAGCATAAAGATACGCTTGATATTGCCTGTGTGACTATCGTTCCAGCTTTCCACGCGCCTGCCACGACCTGCTGCACCGCCGCACAAGCTCCCGGCTGGTGACCGGCAGCGCGCCCGCCTGTAAAGCGGCTTCTCTGCCCCAGGGCGCGAGGTCGTAGTGGGGGTGGTTGTGGTGGTCCTGGAACCACTCGCGGCGCAGGCCGATGGACACCGCGAACCTGTGCAACTCCTCCAACCCCTCGGCGCTGAGGTCGTCGCTGGCAAGGTGGCACCAGTGCCGGAACTGCTTGGGTCCGTGCTTGGGGCCGCTCAGGTATTCGCGAATTTCGTCAACTAGGATCATTTGGATTTGGGATTTGGGAATTCGGATTTTGGATTTGTTGGAGTTCGGTAATTCCGTCGTGGTGTGCGGCTAGAGCACTCTCCAGCAGGCTGTGTAGGGCGGGTCTGTCTACGTCGGCAAGGCTGCGGAGCTTTACGTGGCGTAGGCGCTTGCCTGTGCCTTCTATGAGGCCGTTGGGGTCGGGTAGGTCCGCTCCGAACAGGCCGATGTTGGCATGAGCTTTGTGCGCTGAAATGTAGAAGACCATGTCCTTCATCCGCCCGCCGGTGCTATATGACACTACCTTGTTGCCGGTGTCCACGTGCTCAGTTGCGCCGGGCAGCAGGCCCAACACAAGGCTGCGCGCCCGTAGAGCTATCGCTTCGACTTCAGGGCTGTAGTTGGAGAAGAATTCCTCGGCGGTCATAGGTGGCGCTCCCTTATGCCTCTTAGATGGAGAAAGCTCAATAGCTTCATTGTCGTATACTTGCCGCCACAGTTCCTGAAGGGTACCGGGGTCCGTTTCGTGAGCGATCCTGTCGAACGCCTGCATTGCAGCACGCTGTGCTAGCTCCTGCCGGCGAGAATAATAGCTCCTCATCGCGTCTTCGCCGGGGCCTTGCGCCAGGTACTGCTTGAATTGCTGGCGTGCATAAGTTAGCGACCGGTCTCCGTTAGGGCCGCCCCATACCTCGTCCGCCCTGGGGTCGTCCTGACCATCATCTTCCCATGTACACAAGAAACAGACGTCGTAGGCTGCGCGCTCTTCGAGAGTGGGATAACCGCAGCAGGGACAGAGATAGCGCGTACCCTTTGGCGACTGTACAGCCGTAGTCTGTGCAGTTCGCTTGATATACTCGTTCCAGCCTATATCACGTGGGTCTTGCATCATGGCCCACTTGCCCGCCCTAGTATACCAGCCGCCCACTCCACCGCCTCCGGGTAGTGCGCGCAGTCTAGCACGAACTCCTGCCCACGCCCTACAGTGGATAGCAGCACGTGGTCACCTTGCCTGTCCCACCTCTTGAGGTTGGTGTGGTAGCTGAGAGTGGGTGCCCTGTCCGCCGAGTAGAACCAGCCGGGTAGCTGCCAGGTGCTTCTCAGGCTGCCGGGGCATGTGAGGCGCAGAGTGTCATCGGCCCTGGTGAAGACGCCGCCACCAGGCAGGTTGTCGTCCACGCCGGGGAGTTGCAGGCGGTCGGTGGAGACGTAGAGCGAGTCGAGCTTACTGTGCTGCTCCCGCGAACAATGGGGGTGGTAGAGCGCCCAGATGGGT